>CAYRAY010000024.1:0-18222 GCA_964422405.1 uncultured Clostridia bacterium
GGTTAGAAACCTGCGTTTTTAATTTCGCGGTCGGTGGCGCGTTTTACGTCCCGTTCGGCAAGGGATTTTTTCTTGTCGAAGGTGTGCTTACCGCGGCAGAGGGCGATTTCCATTTTGATGAGCGCGTCCTTAAAATAGAGCTTTAAGGGGACGAGGGTGTAGCCCTGCCGATTGATTTTGCCGGAAATTTTGGCGATTTCGTTTTTGTGGAGCAGGAGTTTGCGGTCCCGTCGGGTGTCCTTGGCGGCGAACCCGTCCGACTTATCGTAAAAGGCGATGTGCATATTTTTTACCGATACGTCGTTGCCGCGGACAAAACAGAAACTATCGTTCATGTTGACGTTGCCGTTGCGCACGGATTTGATTTCGTTGCCCTGCAAAACAATGCCTGCTTCGTATTTTTCCTCGATAAAATATTCAAAAGACGCGCTTTTGTTGGTTGCGATTATTTTCATGATTCTACCTCCGAATTTTTGTTCAACGCGTACCTGGTACTATCGTTTTTGCTAAGAAGCCGAAATTCTACTCGTCTGCGATAGAAGTCGGCATCGACCACTTTGATACGGATTTGTTCGCCTAAAGCGTAGGTGGTTTCGTTGCCGATTAAGCGGTAATGCTCGGCATCGAACGCGAAAGTGCCGTATAGCGACTCGGTGGGGATAAACCCTTCAATGGTGTTGTTGAGTTCGGCAAACAAGCCAAAGGACGTCACGCCCGAAATGACCGCATCGTATTCTTCGCCGATATGCTCGCTCATGTACATGGTGATATACAAATCGTCCACGTCCCGTTCGGCATCCGTCGCTTTGCGTTCACGCTCGGAGGATTGTTCCGCCGCGCGCGCAACAAACTCGCCATAGCACTCCACAGCGTGGGCGTAACCGCCGTTGATGACCTCTTTGATGATGCGGTGAATGCACAGGTCGGGGTAGCGGCGAATGGGGGAGGTGAAGTGGCAATAACATTCGCTTGCCAAGCCGAAATGCCCTGCGTTTTCGGGGGAATATTTTGCCTTTTGCATGGAGCGCAACATCACGCGGTTGAGCACGGGATACACGGGCAAAGGCTCGGCTGCGCTTAATAATTTTTGGTAATCGTACGGCTTTACGTCGTCGGCGGAAAAGCGCGCGTTCAAGCCAAGATTTTTGGCAAATTCTCTAAACGCCGCAGCTTTTTCGGGCGTCGGTTTTTCGTGTACGCGATAGACGAAAGGCGCTTCGATGCCAGCCATGTACGAGGCGACGGTTTCGTTGGCAAGGACCATGAACGCTTCGATGATGGAATGAGAAAACTCTCGCGAGCCGTCGGGAATGGTGATGTTTTCGCCGTCGAACAGGATTTTTGCCTCTTTTACGTCCAAGGAAATGTTGCCTTTGCTCTGGCGCATACTTTGCAAAATTTCCGTCAGTTCCTTAAACAAAAACACCATATCTTTCACATCGGCATAGCGAGCGGAAACGTCCTTGTCGCCGTTCAAAATTGCCGTGACTTCGGTGTACGTCATGCGGTGCGTGGAGCAGATTACGCCTTCCACGATTTCGCTGTCGATGACGACGCCTTTTGGGTTGACGGTCATCAGGCAGGACAGGGTCAAGCGGTCCTCGCCCTCGTTCAAAGAACAAATGCCGTTGGACAGGGCGCGGGGAAGCATGGGCAGGACGCGATCGGGAAAGTACACGCTGGTGCCGCGCTCAAACGCCTCGGCGTCGAGGGCGGAGCGGTAGCTTACATAGTGCGTTACGTCGGCGATATGCACGCCCAAAAGGTAATTTTCGCCCACTTTCTGCACGGAAATGGCATCGTCGATGTCACGCGTGTCCTCGCCGTCCACCGTGACGATGGGAAGGTCACGGAAATCGCGTCGGCAATGCAAGTCCTCGTCCGTGATTTTGCGGTATGCCTGTTTTTGCGCTTCCTTTTCCACGTGCGACGGAAATTCCTCTTTCAAGCCGTAGGAACGGATAATGGAGAGTTCTTCGGCAAAGAAGTCGTCGGCATCGCCAAGCACTTCGATAATTTCGCCGCCCGGGACTTTGCCGTCGGGGTAGGAGGTGATTTTGGCAACCGCCTTTACACCGTCGGGAATTTGGAAGCAGCGGGAAAGGGGGATATAAATTTCAGTACAGAGCCGACCTTCGTCGGGGATCAGATAACCCGAGCGCCGATCTCGGCGGAAGGTGCCGACCACCGTTTTGTTGGCGCGGCTTAAAATTTTGACTACTTTGCCTTCGTCATCGCTCCGCCCGAATACCTCGTCCGTGATTTTGCGGTATGCCTGTTTTTGCGCTTCCTTTTCCACGTGCGACGGAAATTCCTCTTTCAAGCCGTAGGAACGGATAATGGAGAGTTCTTCGGCAAAGAAGTCGTCGGCATCGCCAAGCACTTCGATAATTTCGCCGCCCGGGACTTTGCCGTCGGGGTAGGAGGTGATTTTGGCAACCGCCTTTACACCGTCGGGAATTTGGAAGCAGCGGGAAAGGGGGATATAAATTTCAGTACAGAGCCGACCTTCGTCGGGGATCAGATAACCCGAGCGCCGATCTCGGCGGAAGGTGCCGACCACCGTTTTGTTGGCGCGGCTTAAAATTTTGACTACTTTGCCTTCGTCATCGCTCCGCCCGAATACCCGTTCGACCAACACTTCGTCGCCGTGTAACGCGCCAAACAGATTTTTGCGGGGAATAAACAGGTCATTTTCAAAGCGTTTTCCGTCTTGCGGCGTGAAAAAAGCAAAGCCGCGTTCGTTGCCCGTCAACGTGCCTTTCAGTAAGCCTAATTGCTCAATCGTTCCATACCTGCCCCCGTCGTTTTGGTATAAAAGCCCGTCCGCGCACAATCCGTTTAACAGGTCGAGCACGCGATTTTTTTCGCGATAGGGGATTTGCAGGGTCTTGCAGATTTGCTGTAAAGTTTTGTTTGCCAGCGTTCCGTCCAGAAACGCTTCCATAAGTTTTTCAGATGCGCTCATCGTTGTTTTCGTTTACCTCGTTTACAGAAGAAAAAAGGCGGCTTTGTGAAAAAAGCCGCCGAAATGCCCGTTGAGGATTAGGTCCAAAGGAAGTCCTTTTGTAAAATGAAGAAGATGATAGAGAAGACTACCAACACTGCCAAGCAGATCCAAGTCCACTTCTTCATTTTTGCCTCGATAGATTTGCCCTTGTTTTTGCCAAAGAACGTTTCGCTGGAACCGCCGAGCGCGTCGATACCCGTGGAGTTGCTGGGTTGCAACAAAATCAGGATTACGGCAGCGAGTGCGGAAACCGCCATCAAAACGATCATGATGATACTAAGCACGCGGTGCGTGTAGTACAAGGGGCCTTCGGTGGGTACTAATAAGTTTATCAAATTCAACATAACGTTATTCCTCTTTTCCGTTTTGGCGGCAAAAAACCGCCCTATTCACAAAAGTACCCATAAATTATAGCATACTTCTGCAAATATCGCAACTGTTTTTGCGGTAATTCGCAATTTTTTTTGCAAATCGCTTGGGAAAAGGGACGGAACGAGGTAAAAATTCGCTCCGTCCGCGATTCCGTTTCCGATGTCAACAGATTATTTAATCAAGCTCTTACCCGTCATTTCTTTGGGTTGGGGCAACTGCATCATTTGCAAAAGTGTGGGCGCAAGGTCTGCCAACACGCCGTCTTGGCGCAACGTGACGTTTTTGTATTGTTCCGAAACCAAAATTACGGGCACGGGGAAGGTGGTGTGCTGGGTGAACGCGCCAACGCCGTCGTCGGCAAGCATTTGGTCTGCGTTGCCGTGGTCTGCGGTGACAAGCGCACTGCCGCCCATCGACAAGATTTTGTCGGTGACCTTTTTCACGCATTCGTCTACGGCGTGTACGGCTTTTACCGCCGCGTCCATAACGCCCGTGTGTCCGACCATGTCGCAGTTGGCAAAGTTCAAAATCACGACGTCGTATTCGCCCTTATCCAACTCTTCCAAAACCTTTTCGGTTACGGGGTATGCGCTCATTTCGGGTTGCAAGTCGTAGGTCGCAACCTTGGGGGAAGGGATAACGATACGCGTTTCTCCTTCGACGGGCGCTTCTAACTTCGCATTGAAGAAGAAGGTTACGTGTGCGTATTTTTCCGTTTCCGCAATGTGCAACTGCTTCAAACCGAGGGAAGAAATATACTGGGGCAGGGTGTTGGTGATTTCGTCGGGGGGGAATGCCACGCCGACGTTTTTGAAAGAGGAATCGTATACAGCAAAGCCGACATACGTGGGGGCAAGGAAGCCCGTCTTTCTTTCAAAACCGAGAGTTGCACCCGTCTTTTCGTCTACGCAAGGGAAGTTTTCTTGCGAGAACATTCTGGAAATCTGTCTTGCGCGGTCGGGGCGGAAGTTGAAACAGATAATGCTGTCGCCCTGTTCAATCAGCGCAACGGGTTTGCCGTTTTGGGTGAGGTTGGTGGGCAGAATGAATTCGTCCGTGACCCCGTTTTCGTACGAAGCTTTTGCCGCGTCTTCTGCGCTGCCTTCAAAGTGTACGCCTTCGCCAAGGGTGAGCATATCGTATGCCTTTTGCTCTCTGTCCCAGTTGTTGTCGCGGTCCATGGCATAATATCTGCCGGATACGGAAGCGATTTTGCCGAAGTGCAACTCGTCCATTTTCGCTTGCAATTCCTTTAAGAAGTCTGCCGCGGAAGTGGGCGCAACGTCACGGCCGTCCGTAAACGCGTGCACGTATACGTCGTCCAAGCCTTCCTGCTTCGCCATAGAAAGGAGGGCATACAAATGCTCGGTGTGGCTGTGCACGCCGCCCGTGGAAACCAAGCCGAACAGGTGCAGCTTTTTGCCCTGATCCTTTGCCGCGTGTATGGCGCGGAGGAGTTCCGTGTTTTTGAAAAATTCGCCGTTGCGAATGTCCTTGGTGATTTTGGTCAAATCTTGATAGACGATACGACCTGCGCCGATGTTGAGGTGACCGACTTCGCTGTTGCCCATTTGTCCGTCGGGCAGACCGACTGCCATACCGCTTGCGCCAAGCTGTGCAGAGGGGTATTTCGCCTTCAATTCGTTGACGTATTTGCTGCCGTCGGCGATGATGGCGTTGCCCTTTTCCGAAGGGTTGATGCCATAGCCGTCCATGATGATAATGGCATAGGGAGTTCTCATGTTTTTATCTCCTTAAAAATTAAAATAGTGGGGGCAGGTACGCGTTGAACACGGACAAGCCCCCCAAAAGTTCGGTTAAAAAAGCTTATTTGTCAAAGTTGACGATTGCCGCAAAGTCGGGTGCTTTCAAGGACGCGCCGCCGATCAAACCGCCGTCGATTTCTGCTTGTGCCATCAACTCTTTGCAGTTGCCTGCGTTCATGCTGCCGCCGTATTGAATGCGAAGTTTTGCCGCGCAGTTGGGGCAGAACATTTCGCCAACCGTTTTACGAATGAACGCGATGGTTTCGTTGGCTTGTTCTGCGGTAGCTGTTTTGCCCGTGCCGATTGCCCAAACGGGTTCGTACGCGATGACGATTTTGGTTACGTCTTCAATGCCCTTCAAACCTTCGTGGATTTGGGTAGCAAGCACGCTTTCGGTCTTGCCTGTTTCTCTTTCTTCCAAAGATTCGCCAACGCAAACGATGGGGGTGAGCCCTTTTGCCAAAGCGGTGAGCGTTCTCTTGTTTACCGTTTCGTCCGTTTCGCCAAAGTATTGACGGCGTTCGCTGTGACCGATGATAACGTATTCCACGCCGTATTCCAAAAGCATATCGGCGGAAATTTCGCCCGTGTAAGCGCCTTTTTCGGCAAAGTGTACGTTTTCAGCACCGAGTTTGATGTTGGTGCCTTTGATTGCTTCGCTGATAGCGGGGATATTGATTGCGGGAACGCATACGACTACGTCGCAGTTTGCGTCTTTAACCAGGGGAGCGATCGCATTGACGAGCGCAACGCCTTGGGAAGCGGTGTTGTTCATTTTCCAGTTGCCTGCAATGATAGGTTTTCTCATGATATATATACTCCTAATAGCTATTTTTTATCGTAGGTAATACGCAAGGAAAGGGCAACGCGGGTTGCCCTTTGCCAAATTGCATTGCTTATTTATCGTTCAAGCAAGCGATACCGGGAAGTACCTTGCCTTCAAACAATTCCAACGAAGCACCGCCGCCCGTGGAGATGTGCGTCATCTTGTCGGCATAACCGAGCACTTGCACAGCCGCCGCGCTGTCGCCGCCGCCGATGATCGTGGTTGCTTTGCCGTATGCGTTTGCAAGGGAAGCTGCAACCGCCTTGGTGCCTTCTGCCAAAATCGGGTTTTCAAATACGCCCATAGGACCGTTCCAAATGACGGATTTTGCGTTTGCAACCGCTTCGGCGAATTGCTTTCTGGTTTCGGGACCGATATCCAAGCCCATCATATCGTCGGGGATTGCGTCGGAAGCGACAACCGTCGTTTCGATAGGCGCGTCGATGGGGTTGGGGAAGGATTTTGCCGCCACTGCGTCTACGGGCAACAAAATGGTCTTGCCGAGGCTTTCTGCCTTTTTCAACATTTCAAGGCAGTAATCGATCTTTTCGTCGTCCACAAGGGAGGTGCCGATCTTGCCGCCTTTCGCTTTCAAGAAGGTGTATGCCATACCGCCGCCGATGACGAGGGTATCGCACTTTTCCAAAAGGTTGGAAATTACGTTGAGCTTGTCCGCAACTTTTGCGCCGCCGAGGATTGCCACGAATGGTCTTTCGGGGTTTTCCAAGGTGTCAGCCATGACGGAAAGTTCTTTTTCGATCAAGAAGCCGCAAGCCGCCGTTTTTACCAAGCCTGCTTCCACGATCCCTGCCGTGGAGGAGTGAGAACGGTGTGCCGTACCGAATGCGTCGTTTACGTATACTTCGCAGTAGGAAGCAAGCGCCTGCATAAATTCGGGGGTCTTCTTTTCTTCGCCCTTGTGGAAGCGGAGGTTTTCAAGCAATACGCATTCGCCTTCTTTGCAAGCGGCAACTTTTGCTTTAGCGTCTTCTCCGATGACGTCGGATGCGAAGGTAACTTTGCCGTCCAACAATTCGTTCAAGCGAGTGGCAACGGGCGCAAGCGTAAGCTTTTTAACGTCCTTCTTTGCCTTTTCCAAAGCTTCTTCGGTAGCAGCAGCTTGTTCGCCTTCAGGAAGAGCGGCAATTTTCGCCTTTTCCTTTTTGTTGAGTTCGAGCTTTTCGTCGAATACGTTATGGGGTTTACCCATGTGGGAGCAGAGTACGACCTTCGCGCCCTGTTCCATAAGATACTTAATGGTGGGCAACGCGCCGATAATACGGTTTTCGTCGGTGATAACACCGTCTTTCATGGGGACGTTGAAATCGCATCTGACAAGCACTCTCTTGCCTTTTACGTCTACGTCTTTTACGGTTTTCTTGTTCATAGAAAAAGAATTCTCCTTACAATATATTTTTTCGTACATATATATAATACCCGTTTTTTCGGCGTTTGTCAACGTTTCTGGAAAAATAATCGAAAAACTTTTTTATTTTTTGCCGAAAAATCTAATTTTCAAAGCCTTGACAGGGGCGCGCGGGGTATGTTATACTTATGCGTAAGGAAAATTTGCCTGAAAAACGGGAGGTGGTCGCGTTTGGCTTCTTGCGCGCGGCAGTCGGTTTTTCGATAAGGAGAAGGGTATGGACAAGGGTTTGAAAACTTGTAAAATTACGGTGATACGCAAGGCAGCGTACCCCGACCTTTCCGCCGTGTACGAAAATCCGATAGAGTACGCTTGCGACGTGGAGGAGGGGCAGGTTTTCTATTCGAAAGGCGGAAAAAAGCCGCAAGGGCTTTGCGAAAGCGCGTGGCAGAGCATGTCGTACTTTGTGCAAGAACTTGCCAAAGGTAACGGCAATTTTTACGACGGGTGGATGAAAAATCCGTATTCGGCGATGATTTCGTGTAACGACGGATTCCGCCCCGTCAGTTTTTATATCGAACGCATAGAAAAATAACGTCGTACGGACGAATAAGGAGAGAGATATGAGCAAGGCAGACGAAATTTTTATCAAGAACATGGCGGACATTCTCGAAGACGGGTTTTGGGACACCGATTTGCCCGTGCGGCCGCGTTGGGAGGACGGTACGCCTGCGCATACCGTGAAAAAATTCGGCGTGGTCAACCGCTATAACCTGCAAGAGGAATTCCCCATTTTGACCATTCGCAGGACGGCGTTCCGTTCCTGCATTAAAGAATTGTTGTGGATTTGGCAGAAAAAGAGCAACAACATTCACGATCTCGACGCGCATATTTGGGATAGCTGGGCGGACGAAAGCGGTTCTATCGGCAAGGCGTACGGCTATCAACTCGGCGTGAAACATAAATATAAAGAAGGAGAGTTTGATCAAGTGGACAGAGTGCTGTACGATTTGAAGCACAACCCTTCCAGCCGCCGCATTATGACGAATATTTACAACTTTGAGGACTTGCACGAAATGCACCTCTATCCTTGCGCCTATTCGATGACGTTCAACGTGACGGGAGATACCCTGAACGGCATTTTGAATCAGCGTTCCAACGATATGCTGACGGCAAATAACTGGAACGTAGTGCAATACGCCGTGTTGTTGATGATGTTTGCGCAGGTATCGGGCTTGAAAGCGGGTGAGCTGGTGCACGTCATCGCCGACGCGCATATTTACGATCGACACGTGCCGATGGTGAAGGAGATTATCGCCAACCCGACCCACAAAGCGCCGAAAATCATCATCGATCAGTCGGTGACCAACTTCTACGATTTCACGGTGGACAGCTTTCAACTCGTCGATTACGAATACGAAACGTTGCAACAAAAAATTCCCGTAGCCATTTGACGGAAAGGACAAGGTTTTTATGATATATGCAATTGTACACGCAGACCGTGCGTGGGGCATCGGCAAGGGAAACGGTATGATGTTTTCTCTGCCCAAAGACATGAAGTTTTTTCGCGAAACGACCACGGGACATACGGTGGTGATGGGTGGCAAAACGCTGCGTTCTTTTCCTAACCAAAAACCCTTAAAAAATCGGGTCAATATCGTGCTTACACGGGGGCAGGTATGCGATGAATGCGTTGTCGTGCACTCGTATGACGAATTGAAAGCCGAGTTGAAACAGCGCGAAAACGAGGATGTTTTTATCATCGGCGGCGGAGAAATTTATCGGGAATTGTTGCCCTATTGCCACGGCGTGTACGTCACCAAAGTGGACGCCGAGGGCGGTGCGGACGTCTTTTTTCCGAATTTGGATACCATGGAAAACTTCGTTTGCGTGGACGAGGGCGAACCGTTGGACGACAACGGCTATACCATTCGTTTTACCGAGTATAAAAACACGGCGGTATTGACTTTGTGATCGGCGACTGACGTGCGGCGGACGTCGGGAGGCGGCGGACAGGCTTTCCGTTGTGAAAAGGGGCGGTGACTGTACAAAAACGGTAAGAGCTGACCCGAAAAAGAGAAAAAATCCGTAGGGCGGCGCGTTCTGCGGTATTTTTTTGGTAAGTTGACAAAATATTTTTGACAAAGGGCGCGGATTTTGTTGTCAATTCCGTAAAAAAGTATTACAATAAAATAGTTGAAAAGTTTTTACGATATAGGAGTGATTTTTACATGATCAGAGAAGATTTAAGAAACGTAGCCATTATCGCGCACGTAGACCACGGTAAAACGACCCTCGTCAACGAAATGCTGGCGCAGGGCGGCGTATTCCGCGATAATCAGCAGGTACAGGACCGCGTGATGGACAGCGGCGATTTGGAACGGGAACGCGGCATCACCATTTTGGCGAAAAACACGTCCGCGCACTATAACGGCGTAAAAATCAACATCGTCGATACGCCGGGACACGCCGACTTTTCGGGCGAGGTAGAACGCGTTTTGAAAATGGTAAACGGCGCGCTCATTTTGGTGGACTCGGCAGAAGGTCCTTTGCCTCAGACCCGTTTCGTTATGCAAAAGGCGTTGGAGCTCGGTTTGAAAATCATCATCGTTATCAACAAGGTGGACAGACCCGACGCGCGTATTGCCGAAGTCGTGGAAGAAATGCAGCTTTTGATGATGGAACTCGATGCCACGGACGAGCAGTTGGACAGCCCTATCGTATATTGCTGCGGCAGACAAGGTACGGCTTCTCTTACCCCCGACAAGCAAGAAGAAAACCTCAACCCCTTGTTCGATACCATTTTGAAGACCATTCCCCCCATGGATTTGGACGTGGAAGGTCCCGGTCAGTTGCTGGTTTCCTGCATCGATTATAACGAATTTGTGGGCAGAATCGGTATCGGCAGAATCGAACGCGGTGTCATTCGCGCAAACGAACCCGTTTGCCTTTGCAACTATAACGAACGTGGCAAGGTCCGCACGAATTGCAAAATTGCCAACCTCTATCAAATCGAAGGTTTGGAGAGAGTGCAAGTAGAGCGCGCGCAAGCAGGCGACATCGTTATGTTCTCGGGTATCGACGGATTGAGCATCGGCGATACGGTTTGCGAACCCACTGCAGTAGAACCTGTACAATTTGTAAAAATCGAAGATCCCACGGTGGAAATGACCTTTTCCGTCAACGACAGCCCGTTTGCAGGCAAGGAAGGGAAATTCGTTACCTCTCGTCAGCTCCGCGATAGACTGTATAAGGAGTTGCTCCGCGATGTTTCTTTGCGTGTCAACGACACCGAATTCGCCGACAGCTTCCGTGTTTGCGGCAGAGGGGAAATGCACCTTTCCATTCTCATCGAAACGATGCGCCGCGAAGGGTACGAGTTCCAGGTTTCCACCCCCAAAGTGTTGTATAAAGACATCGACGGCGTGCGCCACGAACCCATTGAACGCTTTGTGGCAGACGTTCCCGAAGATATGACGGGCCCCGTCTTTTCCGCAATGGGCAACCGCAAGGGGACGCTTGTGCAAATGACGGCAATCGGCAATCGTATGCGTTTGGAATTCACCGTGCCTTCCCGCGGGTTGTTCGGGTATAAGAGCGCGTTCTTGACCGACACCAAGGGGCAAGGTATCATGAACACCATTTTCTATTCGTACGAACCCTATAAAGGGGATATGCAACGCCGTAGCACGGGTTCGCTCGTCGCGTTTGAAACGGGCGAAGCAGTCACCTACGGTTTGTTCAACGCGCAGGGCAGGGGTACGTTGTTCGTAACCCCCGGCACGCCCGTATATCAGGGCATGGTGGTCGGTTATACCAACCTTGCGGACGACATCAACGTCAACGTATGTAAAACCAAGCACTTGACCAACACCCGTTCTTCGGGCAGTGACGACGCATTGACCCTTGTTCCCGTCAGTAAGATGAGCTTGGAAGAATGTTTGGAATTTATCGCCGACGACGAATTGTTGGAAGTCACGCCCAAATCTTTGCGTATCAGAAAGCGCATTTTGGACAGCGAACTCCGTGCAAAGGCTCGCTTTAAGGAAAAGGGCGCAAAATAATTTGTAAAAAACAGAACGGCATGGCGCCGTTTCAGGGGCGGCGAGGTTTTGCCGCCTCTGTTTTTCTATAAAAATAAAAAAGTTAAAAATCTTTGCAACAAAACGGAGCGGAAGTCTGTTTAATAGTTGCAAGGGAAAGGGAATGCCGAAGGGCGGAGGTTGACATGAGCGCAAAAGAAATGGACGCCTTGCTCCGCAGGATTGCGGACGGCGACAACGCCGCGTTTGAAGAATTTTACGTATGCACAAAAAACGGTGTATATGCTTTCTTGCGCGCTTATTTTTCTAACCATGCCGACGTGGAAGACTGTATGCAGACGGTGTACCTAAAAGTGAAACGGGGCATTTCTTCCTATCGGTTCGGCACAAATCCGCGTGCATGGCTGTTGCAAATCGCCAAAAATCAGGCACTGAGCGACATTGAAAAACGCAAACGGGAAGTCCCCACCGAAGAAATCGAAATCGTTGCGCCCATGCCGCAAACGGAGAATTCCGTCACCGAAGCCATGGAAAAAATCCTTTCGGCGGAGGAACGGCAAATTGTGGTGTTGCACGTGCTATGGAAATATAAACATAAAGAAATTGCGGCGCAACTCGGTTGCCCGACGGGCACGGTGACGTCCAAATACAAACGCGCCGTGGCGAAATTGCAAAAATACTTAAAGGAGGAGGAACGGCTGTGAAAAATTGGAAAAAACAGTGGCAGAACGAGTTGGATTCGCTTGCACCAAAGATGTCTAAACGCGTTCGGCAAGAGCCGATTGCCGTGGACACGACCCAACAAGCCCAAAACGCAGAACCCGAAAAAATAGCGTGGTATCATCGTGTGTTCGAGTGGTTGAAACTGGCGTTCTTCTCCTCGCCAAAACGCATTGCGGCATTCGCTTCCGTTTGCGCCGTTGCCGCCCTGAGTATCGGGCTCGGCGTCGGGCTCGGCGGACAAAACCAAACCGTGTCCACGTCCATGGGGGCCGTGTCCGTGCAGATCAACCCGTCGGCGGTGTTCCGTGTGGATAAAAAAGGCAAGGTGGCAGGGGTGACGGCGATGAATGCCGATGCGGACGTGGTGCTTTCCAACGCGGAATGCACGGCGGAAATGGAGGGCGAACCCATTGCCGAGGCGGTGAAAATCTTTGTCGATCACGCGGCAAGGCTGGGGTATCTCAATCTGTCGCAAACGGGTGCAATTCGCGTTACGTCCTGCACCGATGCGCAAACGATGGAAATTGTCGGCGACTGTCTGCAAGGCTATTTTTGCGAAAAGGGCGCGTATATCGCCGTGGTGGAAGAACGCTTGGAAGTTGCGGAATTTGCGCAAAGTTTCGGCTTTTCCGCCGACAGCGCGGAAGGGTTGCAAACGGAGCTTGCCGCGCGCACCTCGTATTATGCAAGCCGCGAAACGGAATTGAGTGAAAAAACGCTGTCGGATATCTATTACGAACAGGTAGAAAAGACGGGCATCGAAAGTATCTTTTCGGGCATTTTGCAAACGCATATCGAAAGTTTGCGCCAAAATAGAAGCGACGTGTATGCGCTACAAGAGCAAGCGGACGTCATCAGCAATCACAAAGACAACCCCATGTTGCTCTTTGTCGATTACTGGACGTTGAAAGCCATGAATTTGACCTATTCCGCCGCTTTGCAAGCGGAAATGGATACCATGACCGAACTGCTTGCGGCATATAAGCAGAAGTACGGTGTGGATATCGTCGGGGCTTCCGACCTGCGCGATGCCGTGCGCAAGTGCGACGCATTGCCGTGGGAGGAACTCTTGTATCTGGTGGAAAACTTTACCACCGAGCTGTTTGAACGGTATGCCGATGCGGTGACGGAGTTGTTGCAAAACATCGGCGTGGACGTTTCCAAACTCGGCAGATTGTATCAAGCACCGACCACGTGGGAGGAATATGTGCAGAAAATGCGGGAGTATTTGTTGGGCAGATATCAAGCCATGCAAACCGTAGCAAAAGACGTGTACGAAGCCGTGCGCGAACGGATTTCCGCCGCGGATTACGATAAGTATATTCAAAATATCGTTGCAGAATACGGCTCGCTTGTCGACTACTGGCAAGCCCTGCGCGCCGAATAAAGGCGAAACAATAAAACAAAAATCGATCATACGGCATCCGACAATCCCTTGGAAAGCGTCTGCGTGTAAAAAGCGCAGGCGCTTTTCTCTGTTTTCTCTGTTTCGGATAAAAGAAAAAACGGCGCGGAATAAAAAAAATCAAAAAAGTTGCAACGGAATGCAACAAAACGGGCGGCAACGCCGTTTAATAGGTGTAAAAACAAAAATCAAATCGTAAAAACGGAGGACTTGATTGTGAAAAACATGAAAAAAACAATGGCGTTTTTAGGTGTGGCGATTATTGCCTCTACGGGCGCAGTCACCTTGACAGCTTGCGACGATAAAGAAAAAGAGGCGGCAACGGTGATGAACCTTTCGCTGAACCCCGAAGTGGAGTTCGTTTTAGACGAAAACAACGTGGTGCTCAGCGCAAACGCATTGAACGAGGAAGGCAACCTTGTGCTTAGCGCAGGAGCGTTCGTCGGTAAATCGGCAAGTGCGGCGGCGGAACTGTTCGTGGACATTAGTGAAGAAACGGGCTTTATCGTCAAGGGCAACGCAAGCCTCGGCGATAACAAAATCGAAGTGTCCATTTCCGGTGACACCGCCACGGCAACCAAGTTGTTTAACGATGTAAAAACGAGCATTTCCGACAAGTTTGCCGCGTGGAAATTGCAGGCGGAAGTCATTTTGGACGACCGCATTTCCACCGAGGACTTGCAAGAACTCGTGGCAGAGTGCGCGCCCTATTTGACGGCGGCGGAAGTGCGTGCTTTGGAATATATGGAGCTGGTAGAAGTGATTTACGAATCGAGAAAGGAAACGGTGGACTTCTACTCGCAAGAGCTGAAAAATGCCTATTACGAAGCAAAGGCATTCGCTTACGAAAAGGCGGAGTTGGAAACCTTGAAGGGCAAAGTATCGGGTGTATTTTCGGCGGCGATGGATGCGGCATATTCGCTGTATAGCTCGGCGGTGACGGAAATTGAAAACCAACGCTATACCTACCTCGTTTCCGAAGAAAGCAACTACCAAAAGGCATTGAAAGAGTTCCGCACGGCAAAGACGGAGTATTTGCAGTTCCGTAGCCAAGTGGCGGAGATGGAGCAAAATTCCGTCACCGAAAAAGTGATGGAAATGCTGCTGAATTACGAAAAGGTCGTGGACGCAAAAGAGAGTATTTTAGAAGGCTACGGCAAGGCGGCAAACGATGCGTTGGATAAGCTGAAAACCAACGTGCAGACCACTTACGACAGCGTAATGGGCGTGTTGGAAACGGCTTCCGTCAAGGCAAGTGAGCATTTAGACGAAATTTCCAAAAAACAGAAAAAGGCACAAGAAGCCTTCTTTACCAACTTTGAAACGCAGTACGCGCAGGCAATTGCGGATGCGAAAAAGGCTTGGGCGGATATGAAAACGGAATTGCAACAATCCACCGTTATGCCGATCGAGGGCAAGGCAAGCGCAAACTAATTTTTTGATTACACCCTAAGTTTCAATATTTTGGCGACGGCTCGGCTGCGAAAGCAGTCGGGCTTTCGTTTTGATACGATTCCCTTGACTTTTTTGTAAAAAAGTGGTATACTGATACAAAAGGAGAATGATATGGTAGATTGTATTATCGTCGGTAGCGGCATTGCCGCCGTTTCCGCCGCACTCACCTTGCAGGCAAACGGCAAAAGTTTTTTGATGTTCGGCTCGCCGAATTTAAGCGAAAAAATATCCAAAGCGGAACAAATCCACAACTATCCCGGTCTTTCTAACGTGTCGGGCAAAGCGTTTGCGGAGGCATTAAAAGCGCAGCTTGCCGAAGCGGAAATTGCGCCGATTGACGAAAAGGTGTCGGGTGTGTACGCGATGAAAGAAAAATTCACGGTGCTCACGCAGGAAAACGGCACGTACGAGGGCAAGACGGTCATTTTGGCTTGCGGTGTGGAAAGCGTAAAGCAAATTGAGGGCGAACAGCGTTTGCTGGGCAGGGGGGTCAGCTATTGTGCCACTTGCGACGGATTTTTGTATAAGGGCAAGACCATTGCCGTGCTTTGCACGTCCAAACGGCTGGAACACGAGGTGGTGTACCTTGCTAATTTAGCAGAAAAAGTGTATCTGATTGCCATGTACAAAGACGTTGCGCCCATGCCAAGCAATGTCACCGTGCTCAAAAAAATGCCCGTGGAAATCACGGGAGAACGCCGTGCGGACGGGCTTGTTTTTGCCTCGTCCCCTGCTGAAGGGCTGGAAAAGACCTTGCCCGTAGACGGATTTTTTGCCTTACGGGAGTGCATTGCTCCCGCCGTGCTGGTGGCAGGCTTAAAAACGGAGGACGGGCACGTGCAAATCGATCGGCACACCGCAACCAACTTAAAAGGCTGTTTTGCGGCAGGCGATTGCACGGGCAGACCGTACCAATACGCCAAGGCGGCAGGGGAAGGAAACGTCGCCGCGCATTCAGTTACGGAATATTTGAAATGAGGGTAGCAGGTACGCGTTGAAAATAAAAGGTGGCGGGCAGGTATGCGCTGAAATATCTGTAAAAGCCGCAAAAAAGAGGGCTTATGCAAAGGGAAAGGGTCATTTTATATTCCGATTTGAATAATTTTTTCGCCTCTGTCGAAATTGCCTTAAACCCGTCGTTGGCAGGAAAACCGCTGATTGTTTGCGGTGATCCCAAGGAGCGGCACGGCATTGTGCTTGCCAAAAACGAGGAGGCAAAGCGTTACGGGATCAAAACGGCGGAAACGGTGTATTCCGCCATGCGCAAATGCCCCAATTTGCAAACCGTGCCCTCGCATTTCCATCAATACAAGCGGTATTCGCAAAAGGTGGTGGAAATTTACGGCAGATTTACCGATTGCGTGGAAGAATGTAGTATTGACGAGTGTGCTTTGGACGTCACCGAAAGCGTTGCGCTATTTGGTGGCGGTGTGGAAATCGCCGAAAAAATCCGCCAAACGGTCAAGGCGGAGCTGGGTCTTACCGTGTCCGTCGGGGTCAGCTTTAACAAGGTGTTTGCCAAGCTGGCTTCCGAACTGAAAAAACCGGATGCCGTCACGGAAATTTCCCGTGAAAATTATCGGCAAAAGGCATGGAGTTTGCCCGTGGGGGAATTGCTGTTCGTCGGCAAATCCACACAGGAAACTTTGCATAAAATCGGGGTGTACACCATCGGCGATTTGGCGTGCGCAGACGAGGAACTTTTGTACCGACTTTTGGGCAAACGAGGGGGGCAGTTACGTGTTTACGCCCGTGGCGAGGACGCCGAACCCGTCAAACCCGTCAAGGAAAAAACGGACTTAAAATCGGTGGGCAACTCGGCAACGTTACCCAAAGATATACAAAATCGAGAGGAGATTAAACGCTGGTTTTACGCATTGAGCGAAAGCGTGTCCGCGCGCCTTCGCGATGCTGACGTGGGTAGGGCGAACACCGTGCATATCGTGGTGCGTGATTCCGATTTGAAGTTCTATTCGTGGCAGACGAAAATACCGCCCACCACCCTCTGCGGCGACATCGCCAAAGCCGCTTTCGAGTTGTTTTGTAAACAATATCCCTTCGGTAAAATGGTGCGCCTGTTGGGCGTGACCGTTTCGGGGTTCGATTATCACGTGGAACAGCTGAATTTGGATGGATTGCTGTCGGGCAAAAATGCCTCTTACGACAAGCGCGAGCGCGCGGAAAATGCCGTGGCGAAACTACGGGAAAAGTACGGGTATGCCACCTTGCAACGGGGTGTGGTGTTGGAGGACGAAAAACTGAACGGGTTGGATATCCGTGGCAGAAAAGAGGAAACGTAACTTACGTTTTATAACAAAAAACGAGCTATCTCGCCAAAGTGGTGAGATAGCTCGCTGTGTTTTATAAAGTCCGTGTGCTTATTCGGCTACGTAACCAATCGTCTTGCCGTTTGCGGGGTCAAAGGAGAAGTTGCTGATGGACGCAACCAAACCGTAAATGCCGAAAGTGACAATGCTAAGGAAGACGTAAGCCAAAGTTCTGCATTTGTATCCTGCGGGCTTCAAGCTTGAGTGGTTGATGATTAGACTGCCAATCCAACCGAGGAAAAAGGTTAATAAAAATCGTGCGAGTTTGTTATCCATAACGCACCTCCGTAAGTAGTTGTACCCATATTTTATCACACCGTTTGGTGTGATGTCAACTATTTTACACCGTTTGGTGTAAAATAATGGTATGGAAAATCAGTGGATGGTTGCGTTTTCGCAAAACTTAAAAATGTTGATCGGGGATATGAGCGTATCGGAGTTCGCGCGCAAGGTGGATATTCCGCAACAAACGCTGTCGCGGTATTTGCTGTGCCAGCGCGAAATTTCGCTTACCAATCTTTGTAAAATTGCCGATTATTTCGGCGAAGATATCGATTTTTTAATCGGGCGGACGTCGTAATTCGCTCGGCTTTTTCCAAACGGAGTGCAATGTGGCTTTCATAATGCAAAGCGGCGCACATAGCGAACATAGCCCAACGCACTGTGCGCAATTTTTATATAAGACAACAGAAAAACCGCGGCTGCCTGTTCGGGCAACCGCGGTTACGTTTTTATAAGGGTGTGGCACAGAAAACACTTTGCCTCCGCGCTTTTTGCGATAAACGGCAATAAAAAAACTGCGCGATCCTTTTTTGCCGACGCTTACCGAAGTGGAAACGCCGCAGGTGACTCCTGCAAAGCTACCTTATGGCACACGCAAACATCCGCTTAGAGCTGCTACATTCCTGTCCTGACACGGTTCACGGCAT
>CAYRAY010000025.1:0-17965 GCA_964422405.1 uncultured Clostridia bacterium
GCTATGTTGGTGATAGGCGGCTTGAATAGCAGCAACACAAACAAGCTGTACGATATCTGCGCAAAGAATTGTCGGAATGTAATTCGCTTAGCGAGTTCTGTCGATCTAAATTATAAAACAATCGAAAGATTTAAAAAGGTAGGTATTGTTACGGGTGCAAGCACCCCTAACGCGCAAACTCAGGAGGTTCTATTAATGTTGGAAATGGAAACAGAAGCAAAAGCAACGAGCATGGAAGAAGTCGTTGCGAACATGGACAGTCAACCTAAGTTCAAAAAAGGACAGTTGATTACGGCTACGATTTCGTCTGCGGACGATTCGGGTGTGGCGGTTTTACTTCCGCTTGCAAAGAAGGAAGTAATTCTTGATAAGGACGAGGTAGATTGCGAGGTTTACAACAAAGACGAATTCAACGCAAAACTTGGCGAAGAAATCGAACTTATGGTTGTTGGTATCAACCCCGTAAAACTTTCCCAAAAACTTATCAAGAAGATGAAGGAAGAGGAAGCTGCCCTCGCCGAAATTCAAGAAGGTAAAGAATTTGAAGTCGTATGTACCGGTTTTAACAAAGGCGGTTTGACGTCCGAGCTCGGTTCTTATACCGTGTTCGTACCCGCTCGCGAAATTCGTTCGGGTTACGTAAAGGAACTTGATAAGTACGTAGGTAAAAAACTTCGCCTTAAGCTTATCGAACTCAAGACGGAAAGAAGAAAAGAAATCATTGCTTCTCAACGTGTTATCATCGAAGAAGAAAGAGCTGCTAAAGAAGCTGCAAGAGCTGCTAAAGAAGCTGAATTCTTCTCTACCATCCACGTAGATGACGTGGTAGAAGGTAAAGTGGAAAGAGTTACCTCTTTCGGCGCATTCGTATCCGTAAACGGTTTCGACTGCCTTGCGCACATCTCCGACCTTTCTTGGACGGGTGTGAAAGCAGTTACCGACGTTTTGGAAATCGGTAAGAAGTACGAATTCAAAGTATTGAAGATTGACGAAGCAAACAAGAAAGTTTCGATCGGTTACAAACAACTTCAAGCGCAACCTTGGGATCTCGCTGCTGAAAAATATGCGGAAGGCGATGTTATCCATGGTAAAGTAGTACGTATTGTACCTTTCGGTGCATTCGTTGAAGTAGAAAAAGGCATCGATGGTTTGGTTCATGTTTCTCAAATCTCTCACGAATTCCTCGAAAATCCTACCACGGCTCTTGTTATCGGTCAGGAAATCGACGCGAAGATTTTGAAGTTGGATTGCGCTGAAAAGAAGATGACGTTGTCTATCAAAGCGCTTGAACCCAAACCCGAAAACCTTGAAAGAAAGCCCCGCGCTGCAAAAGCTGAAGAAGGCGATGGAAAAGAAAAGGTTAGAAAGCCCAGAGCTCCTAAGGCTGACGAAGAAGTTACCGAATGGAACGAAAGCGGTCTTGGCGGCGTATCTATCGCAGATTTGTTGAACAAGAACTCCTGATTGATTTCGCGATAATACTTTAAAAATAAAAAATAAAAGAAAAGTCTGTTTTCTCGATTGAAAGCAGACTTTTTGGTTTATATATATCTTGTTCGATAAAACATAAAGGAGCGTACTCTTATGACAAAACAGGGTAAAATTAAAATTTCCAGTAAAAATATGATGCCGATTATTAAAAAATGGCTCTATTCCGACAAGGATATTTTCCTTCGTGAAATTGTAGCCAACGGCATCGATGCAATCACAAAACATAAAAAGCTTTCCGAAATGGGGGAAACCGAAAAGGAAAACGGCGAATATCGCGTAAACGTATACGTAGATGAAGCGGCAAAAACGTTGACCGTGGAAGATAACGGTATCGGTATGACTGCCGAAGAAGTAGAAAAATACATCACCAACGTTGCCTTTTCGGGTGCGTCCGATTTCTTGCAGAAATATGAAAATGCATCGGGCGACGGGATCATCGGGCATTTTGGTTTGGGGTTCTATTCCGCTTACATGGTTTCGGATAACGTAGAAATTTACACCAAGAGCTATAAGGGTGAAGATGCGACAAAGTGGGAATCCGACGGCAATTCTACCTATGATATGTCGGAAACGGATAAAACGACGCGCGGCACGAAGATTGTGATGCATATTGCAGAGGGCGAAGAAGAATTCTTGAAGGAATATCGCATTCGCGAATTGTTGCGCAAATATTGCTCGTTTATGCCCTACAATATCTACTTGAATCCGAAAAATGACGAAAACGACAAGCCTGTAAACAACACAACGCCGTTGTATTTGAAAGATCCGAAAGAATGCACGGATGAAGAATATAAAAACTTCTATCGCGAAACCTTTATGGATTTCAACGAGCCGTTGTTCTGGATTCATTTGAACATGGAATATCCTTTCCGTTTGAAAGGGATTTTGTACTTCCCGAAAGTGAAGAAACAACAAGTACAGTTGGAAAAGGGGCAAGTAAAACTCTATTGCAATCAAGTCTTTATCGCAGACAACATTAAGGAAGTTATCCCTGAATTTTTGATGCTTTTGAACGGCGTAATCGATTGCCCCGACATTCCTTTGAACGTATCGAGAAGCTTCTTGCAAAACGATTCTCAGGTGCAAAAGATTTCGAAACATATTACCAAAAAGGTTGCAGACAAGCTTACCGCTTTGTTCAACAATGAACGCGAACATTACGAATCGTGCTGGAAGGATATTTCTACGTTTATCAAATTCGGTTGCTTAAAGGACGAAGAATTCTATAAAAAGGTAGAAAAAATCTTGATTTTCAAGAACTTGAACGGCGAATATAAGCCGATGATGGAACTATTCGGGGAAGAAATCAGCGACGAAGATGCGCGAAACGGCATGCAACCTAAGCCTGTATACTATATGACGGATGAAGTGCAACAAGCGCAATATATTTCCTTGTTCAAGGAAGCAGGGTTAGATGCCATTTATTGCGATACGTTGCTCGACGGGCATTTTGTAAGCTTCGTAGAATATAAAAACCCGAAAAGAGTGCGCTTTCTTCGTATTGATGCGGACATAGACGGGGCGTTGAAGTGCGAAGACAGCGTGACCGAAGAGGAAGAAAAGAATTTGGTTGACGAAGTGAAAAAACACTTGGTAAATCAATCGATTCCCGTAAAGGTGGAACGCTTTAAGAGCGGTAAAATTCCTGCCGTAATCAACGCAGACGAGTTTACGAGAAGAATGTCGGAAATGAACGAGATGTACGGCATGTCGGATAGTGGCGCGCAGAACGAAACGCTTGTTTTGAATTTGACCAACCCGATTGTATCTTCCATTTTGAAGCAAGATGAGGCAAAACGGAGCGTAATCGTCAACCAAATCTATTATTTGGCAATGCTTTCCTATAAGAAATTGAGCTCGGAAGAACTTGCGGATTTCGTAGACAAAACTTCGGCTTTGCTTTTTGATTACAGCAAATAATCCATAAAAAACGATATGAAAAGAACATCTTTCCAAAAGAAAGGTGTTCTTTTTGTTCTATGACGATTAAGCAGAGCATATAGTATAACAAATGCTTGAATTTTTACCGCAAAACATAAAAAATGCGCTTGGCTTTGTCAATATGCGATATGTATATGAAATTCGTATGCGTGCAGGACTGCCTGTGTTTGTGAACTACCGTGGGCATTATCGTTGCCTTGGCGAATACGGGTTTACGACACAGACGGACAAGGGGCTATATTGCGACGAAAACGACGTTTCAGAGTGCGTTTATCGTGCAGGCGAGTATTCGGTCTACTCCGTGGAAGATCAAATAAAAAAGGGCTTTATAACAGCGAAAAACGGGGAGCGAATCGGGTTGGCTGGGGAATACGTATACGACAAAGGACAACCTTTATCCGTGCGGCGATATACCTCGTTGTGTATTCGTATTCCGCATGAAATTATCGGATGTGGGAGTGAGATTTATCATAATTGTATGCGTGACAGAGTACAAAGCCTACTCGTCATGTCGGCGCCTGGCAGAGGTAAGACGACAATATTGCGGGATTTAGGTCGGATCATCAGTGAAAGGACCTTAAAAAATGTGTTGATTTGCGATGAACGAGGGGAAATATCGGCAGGAAAAACAGGGACAACGTGCGACGTGATGAAATTTGCCGATAAGAATACGGCGTTTGACATCGGTATTCGAGCGATGCGCCCCGACATCATGATCACGGACGAGCTTTCCTTGGACGATATTTCAGCTGTAAAGAGAGCGATTGTTGCAGGGATTATCGTGCTTGCATCGGCGCATTTTGATGCGTGGGAGGAGGTTGACGAGCATTTTTTAGGCGTTTTTGACAGGTATGTATTGTTATCGAGAGAGGAAATAGGAAAAGTGCGCGAAATATATGATAAATCAGGGCAGAGAGTTGCGTGATATGCTGACTAAATTTTTTTGTGGCATTGCGATTGTTGGATTTTGTAGTTTTTGCGGATATTTATTGGCGAAAAAATATCGACAGCGAAAAACTTTTTTCAGACAGCTGAAGGTGTTTAACGACCGTTTTCTATCAGAAGTCGCATATTATCGGCGGCCGCTTCGCGCGTTTATCGCATCTTACGCCTACAAGGGCGAGTTTGACAAGGTGTTACGTCGATTTGTAGAATGCTTGGAAAAAGAAGGTTGTTTGCAAACATTTTCGTTGGAGAACGATCTGTATTTTTTGCAAAAAGAGTATTTACAGTCGGTTGAAAATTACTTTTATATGCTGGGCAGGGGGGATAGCTCGTCGCAAAAAACTTATTTTTCATCTATGCAAGAGAGCTTGGCGACATGGAGCCGTTCTGCTGATGAAACTTGCAAAAAATATGGTGATTTGTTTGTAAAACTTGGGTTTTTATGCGGACTTTTGCTGCTAATTTTAATTATATAACGGAGGCTATGCTTTGGATATCGGAATTCTGTTCAAAATCGCTGCAATCGGCGTAATCGTTACCGTGATTTGCCAAATCTTGAAAAAATCCGACCGTGACGACATTGCAACACTGGTAAGCATTGTCGGGTTGATCATCGTTTTGGCGGTGGTAGTGAGCATGGTCGGCGATTTATTTGCGCAGATAAAAAACATTTTTGAACTTGCATAGAGCTGTGGTGTGTGCTATGACGGAATTATTAAAAATAATGGGCGTAGCAATCGTGACGTCGGTTGCCGCAATTTTGCTAAAAAGCACAAAACCGGAGCTGTCGTTTGCCGTCACTGTGACGGGCGTGATTGTGATTTTGTTGTTTATCGTAGACGCCATGCGCGAGTTGACTTCCGTTTTTTACGTCATAGCGGAAATTACGGGCGTTGAAAATGGACTTTTGAAGCTTCTGTTAAAGATTGTAGGCGTTGGATATATAACGGAATTCGGGACGGGTGTTTTGCAGGATTTTGGCAGTAGCGCGATTGCTGACAAGGTGGCGTTGGGCGGAAAATTGATGATTGTTTTGCTGGCTTTGCCGATTATGCGCGGTTTATTGCAATTAGTTGCTAACTTTTTACAGCTGGTATGAAAGCAATTTTTGATAAACGCAGACATACGAGAAAAAAGAAAAAATTGTGCTTATTGTGGTGGTTTGCGATAATTTTGTTGTTTTCCGCTGTTTTTGTTCCTTCGGCGGTAGCACATACGGAGGCAAGCGAGGGGGAAGACGGTATAAATTCCGTCTATAAGCAAGAAATTGAAAATAGCATTTTAGAACAATTGGGAGAGCTGGATTTATCGGAATTGCAAGCGTATTTTGATGGATTGACGGGCGGAAAAGACGAAAATATCGCCGAGCGGTTGTTGGCATTTATGAAAGGCGATGGGTTTGATTTTGCCGATTTTGGAGAGGCATTGATACATGTTTTTTTTGCCAAAGTACAAGAATTGTTGCCGTCTTTTGCTTGTATTGCTGCTATTTCGCTTTTGTCTGGGTTAATTTCCACACTAAAAAGCGACGTCAATACAAGTACAACCTCGGAGACAATCCATTTGATTGCGTATGCAGCGGCGTTGGTGCCAATGCTTTCCATTTTAATTTCGTGTTTTCAAAGCGCAATGGATTGCGTTTCAGCGCTGCACAAGCAAACGACGGTGTTATTTCCGTTAATGCTAACCTTAATTTCGGCAAGCGGCGGAACGGTTTCTGCGGCGATTTGTCGGCCTGCCGTTGCATTTTTTGCTACGACCATTGTGTCGATTGTACAAGCGGTTGTATTTCCCGTATCCATTTTGATTGTTGCTTTTTCGTTGGCGTCGCATTTGTCAAAGCAGCTTAAAATAGAGAAGTTCAGCCACTTTTTCAAAAGCGTGAACAAATGGATTGTCGGGGTGTGTGCCTCTGTATTCGGGGTATTTTTTACCGTGCAGGGGTTGACATCGGCAAGCTATGACGGAGTTGCGCGGCAGGCGGCAAAATATGCAATCGGGAATGGCGTACCGATCATTGGGGGATTTTTATCGGGTGGATTCGATTTAGCGGTGGCAGGGAGTATTTTAATAAAAAATGCTTTGGGCGGAATGGGGATTGCGCTGCTTGTCTTCACATTATTAGAGCCGTTGGTACTTCTAATTACGACAGACATACTACTGAGGCTGGTTGCGGCAATTACGCAACCATTCGGAGATAGCCAAATTTCTGATTTTTTAACGGAAACGGCGGATAATTTGCGATATTGCTTGGCGGGGATGTTATTGACGGCGTTTTTATACTTTTTGTCGGTGGTGTTTATGCTTTGTTGTACAGAGGCAATTTTATGAGTGCATACGTATTAAGTGTAGTTGGTACGGTGTTGCTGTGCGCAATTTTGACGGCGATTTTACCGTCCGGGAAAACAAATGCCGTGATTAAAGGGGTGGCGCGTTTGTTGTGCGTGCTTGCAATTATTTCGCCTGTGTGCAGATTTATAATTTCAGGTAAGTGGGATTCGGGTAAAAATTTTTTTTGGAAGGATTTTTCGGGAAACGTCATACAAGCGGACGAGTCCTTCATACAGTATTACAGAACGTTACGCATTGAAGAGGCGGAAACCTTGTTAGAAGAAGAACTTTTTAATCGTTATGGAACAAAAGCGGAAGTGACGATCGGTTGGGCAATGGAAGAAACGGCGTATGCTGACCGCTATGTAGACGAGCAAATTAAAATTACGGAAATTCATGTGAAGAACCAAGAAAAACAATCGGAGGAGGTTGAACGGCAAATGTGGGAATACTTGACGAAAAATTATTGTAGTGAGGTGTTAATTGAATAATTACTTCAAAAGAGAGGAGCAAAACGCTCAAAAACTCGGTAAAAAATATGGAAATCGCATAAAAGATATCGTAATCGTGGCAATTTTGGCGCTCGTTTTGCTGTTTTCGGCATGGAAAATTTTCCGTGGCGATAGCAGAAAAGAAACAATTGCACAATCTACAGCGACAGAAAACGAGAAACGAGTGGCAAGGATTTTAGAACAAATCGACGGCGTAGGCGAGGCGGACGTTATCGTTTGCGAAAATGAAAACGGTGTGCAAAGCGTGGTTGTGGTATGCGAGGGTGCGAAGAATTTTTCCGTCGTATTGCATATTCGTGAAGCGGTTGCTGCCGCGCTCGATACCGAACAAAGCGCAGTAAAGATCTATCTTAAAAAACAATAAAAGGAGAAATATTATGTCAAACAAGAAAAAAATCGTAATTATGTCCGGGCTTGTGCTGTTGCTTGCTGTGACGGCAGTGTTCAACTTTGTGTTCGCAACGTCGGTCACCCCGACCTCTGCAAGCAGTGGAGTCACCACGGCAAACTATTTTTCGACCTATCGTTCCGAACGGACGACGACGCGCAACGAGGAGCTGGTGCAGCTCGATAGCGTGATTGCACTTTACGACGAGGGCGATGAAAAATACGAGGCGGCAACGGCAATGAAAATGGAAATTGTCTCCGCCATGGAAAAGGAACTCGTCTTGGAAAATATGGTAAAATCGCTTGGTTTTTCGGATGCGGTCGTATCAGTTTCCGTAGATTCGGACAACGTCAACGTGTTCATCAATTCGTCCGAGCTGAATTACGATACCGCGCTTTCTATCTATAATATGATGAAAAATGAAACGGGTGTTGTGGCAGGAAACGTCATCATTATGCCGGTTTATGCAGAAAGCTAAAAAAAAGACAGAAAATATTCGCAAAACAGTAGAAATATTCAAAAAAATATGTTATAATGCTTACAAGGCAGTATAAGGAGATTTTTTTGAATGTCTAATAATATTCGATTAACATCTAACGACAAACAATATGGTAAGGTTGTATACAACGCAAGCATCGTGAAAAACATCGTCGAACTTGCCATTACAGAAGTAGAAGGCACGTTAGCAGTCGGCGGCAAAAAGAGCGACGTGGCATTGCGTATTGACAAGGACGGCGTATACGCGCAAGTGTCCGTCGGCGTGAAGTACGGCTATAACGTACCCGACGTAGCATATCGTGTACAGCAATCGGTAAAGCAAAGCGTAGAAAATATGACACGCTTTAAGGTGGTGGAAGTGGACGTGCACGTAAAAGACGTTGCGTTTTGCGCCTATCCGCCCGTTACGGAAAAAGAGGAGAGTCGTATCGAAGAAGACCGCGTTGCGGAATCTGCGGCGACTACGGAAAAAGAAGATTGACGAATTTGACCCTTCGCTGATATGGCGCAAGGGTTTTCGTTGTTCATAGAAAAAGATTTACGGAGAGTTTTATGAGAAATTCGGCAAGAGAAGCGGCGCTGAATATTATTTTTGCGCAACAGTTTAATGGCGATTGCATGGACACATTGCAAAAGAAGATTTTTAAGCAGTTCGGGTTGTTGGATAAAGAGGATGATTTGATGTTCGCTTTAGATTTGGTCACGACGGTCAACGAACACCGTGCCGAGCTGATCAAGGGCATTGAAGAGGCTTCGCATCACTATCTTGAAAACAGAATCAACCCCATGGACAAAAGCATTTTGCTGATTGCCATGGCGGAGATTAAGTATTTCGACGATATTCCTTCCGTTGTTTCCGTTTCGGAGGCGGCTGGTTTGGCGCGCAAATATTCCTCGGAAACAAGCGCAGATTTCGTCAATGGCGTGCTTGCCGGCGTCATCAATAAATAAGGTCGTTTATCATGAAAATCGTAGACGGAAAAGCATTGGCTGCAAAGTTGCGGGCGGAGTTGAAGGGCAAAATCGAGCAAATGAAAAAAGCACCCGGATTAGCCGTCGTCATCGTGGGGGCGGACGGAGCTTCTAAAATTTACGTGCGGAATAAAATTAAGGCTTGCGCGGAGTTGGGAATTCGTTCTTATACCTACGAATTACCCGAAGCGACGTTGCAGTCGGGGTTGGAAAACCTTTTAGACGAGCTTGCCGCCGACGCGAACGTGGACGGGATTTTGTTGCAGTTGCCTTTGCCTAAAGGGTTGGACGCAGAATCCGCAAGCAAGCATATTCCCAGAGAAAAGGACGTAGATGGCTTTTCTGCATATCACCTCGGGCTTTTGATTCAGCATAAGGAGCAGACGATTGCTTGCACGCCGCACGGCGTTATGAAAATTTTAGAAGCGGAAGGCGTTGAGCTTGCGGGCAAACACGCCGTGGTGCTCGGCAGAAGCGAAACGGTAGGGAAACCTATGGCGGCTTTGCTGTTAAATGCTGACGCAACGGTGACTGTTTGCCACAGTAAAACCAAAAACCTTTCCTCAATCTGTCGCGAGGCGGATATTTTAATCAGCGCAATCGGAAAAGCCAAATTTGTAAAAGCGGATATGGTCAAGGAGGGCGCGGTGGTTATCGACGTGGGTATGAATCGCGATGAGAACGGAAAACTCTGCGGTGACGTGGATTTTGAGACAGTAAAAGAAAAAGCCTCTTTAATCACGCCTGTTCCCGGCGGCGTAGGGCCGATGACGATTACGATGTTGATGTATAACACCTACGAGGCGGCTTGTCGAATTCAAAACAGTTAAGTGAGGTATGAACCATGGAAGGTTTTACGCTTGCATACGAAAAATATTTGCTACAATTTGAAACGTACGCAACAGAATATTTGACAAAAATGCAAACTACGCCCCCGATTTTGGGCGAAAGTATGCGATATAGCTTTTTGAACGGCGGGAAACGCATTCGCGCCGTGCTTGCGTTGGCTTGTGCCGATATGCTCAGTGTTACGCAAGAGGATATGTTGCCGTATGCACTGGCTTTGGAAATGATCCATACCTATTCGTTGATTCATGACGATTTGCCTGCGATGGATAACGACGATTTTCGCAGAGGAAAGCCGTCAAACCACAAACAATTCGGTGAGGCGAATGCCATTTTGGCTGGCGACGGGTTGCTGAACGAAGGCTACGCCGTTTGTTTTGAACAAGCATTGAAAGGCGAAAAATATGCGGTTGCAGCAAAGTATTTGAACGAGTGCGCAGGGGTGTACGGCATGATTGCAGGGCAATCCGCGGATTTGTTCTATTCCGCCGATTCTGCGGCAAGCGATAAAGAACTTTGGTATATTCAAGCGCATAAAACGGGCAAATTATTGCTTGCGCCCGTAGCAATTGCCAGTATTTTGGCTGACAATAAATATTTTTTGGAACTGGAACGCTTTGGTATGAGCTTGGGTAAGCTGTTTCAGATTACGGACGATATTTTGGACGTGGTCGGAACGGCGGAAACGCTTGGCAAAACGGTCGGCAAAGACGAAAAAGAAGGAAAGCTAACCTGCGTAAAAGTCTACGGATTAGACGGCGCAAGGGTGCGTTCGGAACTTTGCGTGCGTGATTGCCTTGCTATTTTAGAAGGCATTGAAGGGGAAACGGACTTCTTAAGGGAATTTGTGCATTTTGTTGCAAAAAGAAGTCATTGACGTAAAAGGGGTAATAGGGAAGTATGTTAAAAGAGTTATCGCCCGAAATAATTAAAAATTATACAAAAAATGAGTTGAACGTGCTGTGCGATGAGCTCCGTGTTGTCATTCATGACACCGTTACGCGTTGCGGCGGACATCTTTCTTCCAACCTTGGGTCGGTGGAGTCGACTGTTGCACTGTTTTATGTTTTTGATTTTCCGACCGATAAAATCATTTTTGACGTCGGACATCAGTGCTATCCTTATAAATTGCTTTCGGGGAGATACGCACGTTTTGGTACGTTGCGACAAGAAAACGGAATTTCGGGTTTTCCCAAGAGAACGGAAAGCGTATACGACGCTTATGACACGGGGCATGCCGGTACATCTGTTTCTGCGGCAATCGGTTTGGCAAAAGCCCGTGATTTGAAAGGGGAACAGCATAACATCATTGCCTATATCGGCGACGGATCGTTTAACAATGGACTTGTTTACGAGGCGTTGAACAGCTTAAAAATACTGAATACTAATATTTTAATCGTATTAAACGATAACGGAATGTCTATTTCGCCTACCGTAGGTGGTATGTATGACATAATAAACGAGATTAAGGAGAATGGAAACGCAGAGGGCATTCGCCTATTAGAAAGTTTTGGCTTGACCTATCTCGGCGTTAAAAACGGAAACGATTTAGACGAAATGCTTTCTGCCATGCAAGAATCGAAAAACTTATTGAAAAATGGTTCGGTTCTGCTGCATATTGCCACAAAAAAAGGCAAGGGTTACGAATTTTGCGAGGAGCACCCCACGGGAACGCATGGCGTTTCGCCTATGGCATCGGAAAAGCAAAAGGAATATTCGGAAGTTTTAGGTGAAAGCCTTTGTGAGCTGGCGGCAGAAGATAAAAACGTTACCGTTGTTTCTGCCGCGATGACGGAAGCCTTGGGATTGAGCCGCTTTTTTGAAAACTATCCCGAACGTGCTTTTGATGTAGGTATTTGCGAGGAAAATGCTTCGGTTTTGTGTTCTTCGATGGCTGTTGGCGGCTTAAAACCGTATTATGCGATTTATTCCACTTTCTTGCAACGCTCCTTCGACGAGATTATTCACGATGTTTGCGCGCAGGATTTGGCGGTAACGTTCTGCATTGACAGAGCCGGTATTTCCGGCCCCGACGGGGAAACGCACCAAGGCGTTTTCGACATTTCGTATTTGAGTTTGATTCCGAATTTAGCAATTATTGCCCCCAAAGACACGGAAGAATTGAAGACTGCGTTGAAATTCAGCGCAACCTATGCGCACCCGTTGGCGATTCGTTATCCGCGTGCGGGGTGTGTGTTGTTCCAAAGCGAATGCGCTATGCCGTTTACATTCGGTAAATGGGAGTTTTTGCATAAATGCAAAACGCAGCAAAAAGGCAAGCTTGCCGTTTTAGCGGTGGGCGAGCGGTGTTTGTTGACCGCAACGGATATTTTGAAGCGGGTATCGGCGCAAAATTTGGATTTTGATATTGTAAACGCTCGTTTTGTAAAACCTTTGGATGAGGAATTGCTGAATAACGGCGATTATGATTATATTGTTACAATCGAGGATAATATGAAAAACGGCGGATTCGGGCAAATGGTTTCTGTTGCGATGGCGGAAATTAAGAAGAGCTGTTTTGTGAAAATTTTTGCATATAAAGACGCTTTCATTCCGCAGGGAAGCGTGCCTTCATTGCAAAGACAATATGGCGTAAATCCCGATGAAATCGAAGCGTATATAAAGAGTGTTTTGGCATGAGAGCGGATAAATTTTTTGCAAAAAAATACGGTTCGCGAACCAAAGCGGCGGAAGCCGTTGAAAAAGGATTGGTGTTGGTGAACGGAAAACCAATCAAGCCTAAAACGGAAGTCTCCGAGACGGATCAAGTGACGTTTATCGAAGCGGATGAGTCTTTTGTTTCCAATGGTGGCTATAAACTTAGCCGCGCCTTGTGCCATTTTGCCTATGATTGCCATGGTAAAATTTTTGCAGATATCGGCGCAAGCACGGGTGGCTTTACCGATTGCTTGTTGCAAAACGGCGCGGCAAAGGTGTACACAGTGGACGTCGGCGAGAGTTTGTTGCACGAAAGTTTGCGCGCGAATGATAAAATTGTGCAAATGGAAAATACAAACGCGCGATATTTAACGGTGGGGGACTTTGCGGATAGTCTTGATGGCGTGGTGGCAGATGTAAGTTTTATTTCACTTCGTCTGATTTTTCCTGTGATTGCTCAGGTTTTAGCGCAAGACGGCGATGCATTTGTGTTGGTAAAACCGCAATTTGAGTGCGAGAAAAAGCATATCGGCAAAAGCGGAATTGTTGCGCCGTATGCGCACAGCGATATTATAAAAAAGGTATTGAAGTATCTTTTCGAAAGCGGATTGTACGCACGCGGTATCGTTAACGCGCCCATACGCAAGGGAAAGAATATCGAATACATATTACGCATTGCGAAAACAAAACAAAATTCCGTTACGGATGAAGAAATTATTGAAAAGGTAAAAACGTTGGTCAAAAGCAATTCTTTGGGCGAATTGTTATGACACGCAAAGTAGTGCAATGAAAGTTGGTATTTTAGGCAACAAAAATAAGGTAAAATCGTCGCAAGAATTAGAGGAAATGTTGGCATTTTTGGTAAAATGCGGACACGATCCCGTTGTTTTTCATAATTATAAAGAGATTGACGGCGTTGACGCTTTGCTTGTTTTGGGCGGTGACGGCGCTATTTTGCACGCAGCCGTGTATGCGGCGCGCAAGAATATAAAAATAATCGGTATTAATTATGGAACGCTTGGTTTTTTAACGGAATTTGAAAGGTCGGAGCGTGAAAATGTGCGCGAGGTACTTTCTGCTTTAGAAAACGGAACTTGTCGCATTGTAAAACGCAGCATTTTGCAGGTTGAAATTGACGGAACGTCGCATTATGCCTTGAATGAGGTTGCCATACAACGTGACTACAACGTACTTTCCTCCGGGACAAAGCAGATTTTAAGCTTACAAATTTCCGCAAGAGAAGGGCAGTATGCTTTATCTGGTGACGGCGTTTTGCTTTGTACGCCGACGGGTTCGACTGCATATTCCCTTTCTGCCGGTGGCGCTATTTTGACGCCTGAAGTGCCTGTCTTTATGATGACGCCCATTTGCGCGTTTTCCATGTGTGCAAGGCCGATTGTGTTTGCCGATTCTGACGAGTTTACCATTACAGCGACAAAGGGCGGGGCAATCGTGCAAACGGACGGCAACGTGGTTGCGGTTTTGTCGGAAAATAGTAGCATTAAAGTAAAAAAAGCACCGTTTACCGCGGACTTTCCTGTGCGCGACGGGTCGGATTTTTTTGCAAGAGTTAGAAATAAGTTGAATAGCTAACGAGCCCGAAAACAGATACGGAATAGGAGAAAAAAGATGTTGAAGTCAGCGCGCCATGCGAAAATTTTAGAGCTGATTACCGAAAAAGAGATTGAAACACAAGAGGAACTTTGCGCGGAACTCAACGCACAAAATTATGTTGTAACGCAAGCTACAATTTCCCGTGATATTCGCGATTTAAAACTTTTTAAGGTGGAAGGCAACAAGAAAAAGTATCGTTATGCTTGCATTGCAGAGGATGAAAACGGCATTTCTGCAAAACTTCGCAGCCTTTTTCGCGAATGTGTGGTGTCGGTAAAGGCGGCAAAAAATCTTGTCGTTGTTAAGACGTTGTCGGGAAACGGGGCAAATGCGGGTGCGGTCGTCGACAAACTCGACCACGAAGAAATCGTTGGATCGGTCGCAGGGGACGATACGCTGTTGGTGGTATGCGTGGGCGATGACGCGGCGGAAACGGTCGTGGGCAAATTGATGGATTTGTTAAAATAATCGAGTGGACAGGCGGTTGTATGTTAGCAAGATTGCAAATTAAAAATGTAGCGTTGCTTGAAAGCGCGGATATTGCTTTCGGCGAGGGCTTAAACGTGCTTTCGGGGGAAACGGGCGCAGGTAAATCGGTCATTTTGGACTCGATTAACTTTGTGCTTGGCGCAAAAGCGGATCGTTCGATGATTCGTTACGGTGAAACGGAATGCGCTGTTAAAGCAGAATTTTTTGTCCCTGAGGACGGCAAAGCTGTGCAAACTCTGCGTGAGTTGGATATCGATTCCGACGGCGAAATTATTATTTCTCGTCGTTTTTCCGAAAGCGGTAAAAGCGTTATTAAAATCAACGGGAATACCGTGACGGCAACTATGTTGCGTTCGGTTACCGATTCGTTGGTGGACGTACACGGACAGAGCGAGCACTTCTTTTTGTTAAAAGAAAGCAATCAAATGAAGTTGTTGGATAGTGTTGTCGGTGAGCGTATTCGTAAGGAAAAAACAACTTTGCGCACACTTTTACAAGAAAAACGTAGTATAAAAGAGCAGATTGCCCTGCTGGGCGGAGACGAGAAAGAACGCGCACGAAGATTGGAATTGTTGCAATTCCAAATCGAGGAAATTCAATCGGCGGATTTGCAGGAAGGTGAAGAGGAAGAACTGCTTGTAAAACGGGATAAAATCAACAATTTAGAGAAAATTATCACCGCCGTTCGTGAGGCGGTAGCCTCGTTAGATGGAGAGCACGGCGCAATCGAAGGTCTGCGTTTCGCTCATCGCACGATGAACAGCATTTCTCGTTTGGACGAGGAATACGCAAGCGTTTGTGAAAAGTTGGAAGGACTTACCATCGAGGCGCAGGACACAGCGGAACTCATTACGGAAATCGGTGATTCGTTGTATTTTGACGAAAATGAGGCAGAAGAAACGGAAAACCGATTGGATCTCATCAAAGGATTAAAGAGGAAATACGGTGCAAATAAAAAGGAAATCGATGCATATTTGCAAAGCATTTCCGAAGAATATGCTTTGTTATCCGATTGTGAGGGGCAATATGCCGTTTTAACGGAAAAACTTGTTACATTGGACGGAAGAATCTATTCCGTTTGCGAAAATATGACGAAATTACGCAAGGCGGAGGGCGAAAAGTTCTGTGCCAAAGTCGTAGACGAGTTGAAAACCTTAAATATTCCTAAGGCGCAATTTATCGTGGAGTTTCGTCCTTACGACATTTCCGCTGTGGATTCGGCAAATACCAACGGACTGGACGAAATTTGTTTCATGTTTTCGGCGAACGCAGGTGAACCGATGAAACCGCTTGGCAAAATCATCAGCGGCGGCGAAATGAGCCGATTTATGCTGGCAATAAAAACGCAACTTTCGGACGTAAACGAAATATCGACCTATATTTTTGACGAGATTGACGCAGGCATCAGCGGAAAAACGGCAAAAGTCGTGGGTGAAAAGCTCGCGAAAATTGCAAAACATACGCAAATTCTTGCCGTTTCGCACTTGGCGCAGATTGCCGTTATGAGCGATAGTGAATACTTTATTGAAAAGCGTGAAAGTGACGGCAAAACTTTGACGAATATCACGTATTTGAGTGCGGAACAAAAGCGAAGTGAAATTGTGCGACTGCTTGGCGGCTCTGACGGCGATGAGTTTGCCTATAAACACGCAGATGAACTGTTAAAACAGGCTTGCGAATATAAAAGAATCCTATAAAGTTATTGGGAGTTTTCCCTAAAAACGATTTCGTGCGACCATTTAGAATAAAAATGCATAAAATCTACCTGATTTACGCAAATTACCTCTTAAACGGAGGAAACTATGCGTAAGTCGGGTATTTTTATTTTTGGAGCTGCATTGTCTTTTGCTTTGTTGTTGGGCAATGCGCAAGTGGAAGGAAGCGCTTCCGTTTTATCTGAAGGGAAGCAGGTATATATTGGTGGTCAAGCCGCAGGTTTTACTCTCAAAACGGGAGAAATACAAGTAATTGGTATTTGCGACGTACTTACGGAGAGTGGCGCACATTCCCCGGCGCAAAAGGCAGGCTTGCGAACGGGAGATCGAATTGCTAAAATTGCCGCTGTACCTGTTAAAAGCGTAGAAGATTTGAATGAGGCGGTGAATGCGGCACAAGGCAAGTCGGTTGAAGTGGAAATAAGGCGAAAAAATGAAACATTTACGCAAAACATTCAGCCAATTCAAGACAAAACGACGGGTAAATATAAAATCGGCGTGCTGGTGCGAGATAGCGTGTCGGGCATTGGTACGATTACCTATATTGACGGCAAAAACGGGGATTTTGGGGCGCTGGGTCATACCGTTACTGACGAAGAAAAACAAGAAATGACTATGGACAGCGGCGTTGTATATGCGTGCTCTGTTGTCGGCGTGCGCAAGGGGGTGCGGGGTAAGGCAGGCGAATTGCGCGGCATGTTTTTGAACGATCAACCCATGGGGAGTGCGGAAAAATTAAGCAAATGCGGCATTTTTGGTAAAATGTCGGGAAATTGGAAGAGTAAAAAATTAAAAAGCACGATTGCGAGTTCCGAAGGGGCAAAGCCGGGAAAGGCTTATATTTATTCAACCGTTAACGGTGTTTGTCCAAAGCGATATACAATTGAAATTGTTAAAGTTGATAAAAGTAACCGCGAAAACAAGAATTACGTGATAAAAATCACCGATGACGAGTTGTTATCGGAAACGGGCGGTATCGTGCAAGGGATGAGCGGAAGTCCGATTGTTCAAGAGGATAAGCTCGTCGGGGCGGTTACACACGTTTTTCTAAACGATCCGACGCGTGGATACGGAATTGATATTGAAAAAATGATGAGGAATTGAGAAAACTATGTTACACATAACTATTACGCGTAACATAGTTTAATGAAAACGTCACACATAACATAAGGAGCTAACTATTAAATAGTCAAGCAAAAATAGGCACTGTTTCAAAAATTTTTTAGGAAATAAAAAGAAAGTAAAAATTTGCGAAGCAAAATAGACAATCTGAGATTGTCTGGGAAGAAGATTAACAGTTGAATAAGTTAGAAACGCTCGGAAAAAGGAACGTTGGATTTGAGAATGGAGAAAATAACTCTTGACATTTTCTTCATACCGTGTGAGATAGCGACGTAATGGTGTTTGCCTTGTTCTTTCTTTTTGGAAATGTAAGATTGGAAAGAAGGGCTGGAAATATACGCGGCGGTAGTAGCAAGATACAAAGCATTGCGTAAATAGCGAGAACCGTAAGAATAGTTGCGCCTAAAACGTTGCCAATACCGGGGATGGAAGTAATGGGAGAA
>CAYRAY010000026.1:0-17651 GCA_964422405.1 uncultured Clostridia bacterium
CGTATTTCAGCATGGCGATACGTTCGATACCCATACCGAACGCAAAGCCCGTGTACTCGTCGGGGTCTACGCCGCAATTTTCCAACACGTGGCGGTTGACCATACCTGCGCCAAGCACTTCAATCCAGCCCGTGCCCTTGCAAAGACGGCAGCCCTTGCCGCCGCATTCCGAACAGCTAAGGTCTACTTCCACGCTGGGTTCGGTGAACGGGAAATAGGAAGGACGGAGGCGGACTTTGGTGGAAGACGTGAACATTTTTCGCGCGAATTCCGCCAACATACCCTGCAAATCGCAAAGGGTAATGCCCTTATCCACAACCAAACCCTCCATTTGGTGGAACATAGGCGAATGGGTTGCGTCGTCGTCCGAACGGAACACTCTGCCCGGGGAAAGGATTTTAATGGGGGGCGCGTTGTTTTCCATAACGCGGATTTGCCCTGCCGACGTTTGGGTACGGAGCAACAGATTTTCTGCCAGATAGAAGGTATCTTGCATATCGCGCGCGGGGTGATCCTTTGGAGTGTTGAGGGCGGTGAAGTTGTAGTAATCCGTTTCAATTTCAGGACCTTCGAACACCTTAAATCCCATACCCGCAAAAATGTCAATCAGCTCGTTTTTGACAAGGGTGATGGGGTGCAACGCGCCAGCCGTGCGGACTTTGCCGGGCATGGTGATGTCGATACGCTCCTCGGCGTACTTCTTTTCCATTTCCATTTGACGAACGACTGCCGAGCGTGCCTCGAACTTGCTTTCAACGTCCTGTTTGAACTCGTTGACGAGCTTACCGAACGTGGGACGGTCCTCTTTTGCCAAGTCCTTCATGCCGCTCATAATGCCTTTGAGCTGGGTTTGGAACTTTACTTTCAGTTCGTAAAGCGCCTTGCCCGTTTTCGTCTGTTGCATTGCTTCGCTGATTTCCGCGCGCAACGCTTCGATTTTTTCTTTCATAATGACCTCCGTAATGGGTTACGTTAATTTTTTTTCGTGGTTTTGGTAAGGCAGGCGGATTGTTGGGCGGTGCGTATTCTCCGTTTTTGATAGAAAGGAAATGCCCCGATAAAAAAGGAAATGCCCTGCGCGCCGAGGGAAAACTCCTCGACGCGCAGGGCGAATATACTCCGCTGTACCACCTGCGTTTATACGGTTGCCCGTACCTTATTTTGCGCGTAACGCCGCGCCGTGCGGCCCTGTCTACTTGCCCATTTTTTGCGCCGCTCGCGTTGGCGGCTGTTTATAAAAACGGGGTTCAAAAGGGCGGCTCGGAAGAGAAAGGGTGCTCATTCTTGTCCAGCCGCGTTTTACAGCCCGTGAACGCAGCTCTCTGTATGGACAACACGGAAAAAGACCCGCTTCGTCATTGCCTTTGATGCAATTTTTATGTTGTGGTATTGTGTTTTTGGGTTATGCGTTTTCGGTTCCTGCCTGTGCAGGTTCTTCCGTTTCCGTTGCTTCGGTTTCGGTGTTTTCGGTTTGTTCGACGTCCTCGCCCTCTGCCTTTTCTTCGCCTTCCGCATTTTCGCCTTCTTCACCTTCTTCCGTTTCAGGGAGCGGAGGTGCGATGCGTTCTAACAAAGCGCGGATTTCGCCAAGCAATACGGTAGGCGCGTTGGCTTTTTCTTCGGCGATGCGAGCAGCTTCTTCTGCCGCTGCTTTTTCTGCCTCTTCCTTCGCCTTTGCCTCTGCTGCCGCCTGGGCTTCTGCATCTGCTTTGCGTTGTTCGTAAATTGCCTTAGCGACCTTGCCGGACACTCTTTCCGCCTTGCGAATTTCGCGGATTGCCTGACGTTTGCCAGACGTGTATTCTTCTGCCAGAGTCTTGTTGTTTTCGGCCACTTTATTGATGGTGCGCACAATGAGGAACAGCACGAATGCCGTAATCAAGAAGTTGATGATTGCCGTAATCACTGCGCCCCAGTCCAAATAGATGGAATTGGCAAGGTCCAACACCTTGTTGCCGTTTGCGTCCAACTGATAAGCAGGGGAAAGCATGGTGATTGCATTTTCAAAGCCGTCGTTGCCGACGATTTTTGCGATGAGGAAGTTGATCAACGGTTTCAAAATGTTGTCACTGAGTCCGTTGACGATTGCCGTAAACGCGCCGCCTACGATAACGCCGACAGCCATGTCCAAAACGTTGCCGCGGGTGATGAATTTTTTAAATTCCGCAAAAAAACGTTTTATTGCATTGTCTTTTTTTTCTTTTGCCATAAAACACCTCGTAATTTTTTGCTGTTGTTTAACGCAATTTACATTATACTATGCCGAGGAATTTTTGTCAACAAAAATAAGCGGTTTTTTCGTTTTTCCACGCCGCTTATTTTTTCTTTATATTTGATTGTCCTTTTTTGCGTATTACGATTTTCTGCCGAGCGGATAAGGCGCGGCGATTGCCCGTTTTTCTAAAAGCCGCACTTCCTTCTCCACTTCTTTGGAAAGGCGAGCAAGCTCGCCTGCCTCCTCCACGCGGTCTGCGCTTTGCGCCGCTTTTTGGTAGGCGGACAACAACGCCGTTTCAAAAAACAACATATCCAAAAGGCTGTCTTTTTCGTTCAACGTAATCTCTCGTTTTTCAAGCTTCATTCCGCTTCACCTCGTACCTGCCCCTTGCATTTTGCCTTTTCGAGCGGATTTTTGGGCGGTATTTTCGGTTTACCGAACAACAACATTTCCAAGGCTTGTTTGCGTGTTTGGTGGCGCAAACTTACCCCTTCCATGCCCTGTGCAAGCGCCGCATCCAACAGTAACCGCGCATAAATTGCCGCTTTTTTTTCGCCGAGGTCTTCCATTTGCAAAAGCGTTTGCAACGCCCCGTGTTTCCGTTCCGTGTCCATAAAAAATCCTCCCGTAGCCGTAGTATGCGGAAAACGGAAGGAATTATGCGCCGAAAAAGCGGTTTGGTTATTTGGTTTTTGTCGAGTCGGTCGGTTGCGGCATATTCTTTTTTGCGTAATCGCAGACCGCACGCAGGGTGCAAGCCTCGCAAGCGGGCTTACGAGAATGGCAAACCCGTCTGCCGTGGTAGATGAGCCAATGGTGCGCCTGCGCCCAATCGGATTTGGGAATCGCCTTGTTCAAGCCCTTCTCCACATCCACGGGGGTTTTACCCTTGGCAAGCCCCAAACGGTTGCTGACACGGAACACGTGCGTATCCACCGCAATCGCCGCGCCGCCGAATGCGACCGAATACACGACGTTCGCCGTCTTTTTGCCAACGCCTGCCAGCGAAGTCAACTCCTCGATGGTGCGCGGCACTTCGCCGCCGAATTTTTCGATAATATCGCGGCTGGCGGAAAGGATATGCTCCGCTTTCATGCGGTAAAATCCGCAGGAGAAAATGTAGCGTTCTAACTCCGTTTGCGTAAGCTGCAACATCGTTTGCGGCGTGTTATGTTGCTGAAACAGCACTTCCGTGACCTTGTTTACCCGTTCGTCCGTGCATTGCGCCGACAGCACGACCGCCACCAACAGTTCGTACGGGGTGGTATAATGCAACGCAGGTTTTGCATCGGGGTAAAGGGTTTTCAGTTCGGCAAGCGCCGTCATTTTATCTTCTCGTTTCATCATAGTTACAGTATACCACCTTTCGCCGTGCTTGGCAAGCGTTTTTCAGGGTAAAAAATCCGTGGCTTTACCCGACAAAATGCAGTTCGTCGCATACCTGCCCCCATCGTTTAGCGAAAGCTGTGCGGAATCAGCCGCAATTTCCCTTGTGAAAAATCCATTTGATAAAAGCCCTTAAAAGACGAATATCTGCCCGATTTCAAAATTGCGCTTGCCCGAAGGGCGTCGCGGCCGTCAAAGCGGACGCATAATCCGCAACCGATACGCGCCTCTTTCGGGGCGGACACCGTATGCGCCGCCACGCCGTGGCGTTTCAGGCGTTCGGCATAGTCCACGCTGTGCGCGCGCGAACGGAACACCGCCAAAATCATCATAGCATACACACCTCCTTTTGTACATAGTATACTGTATGCAAAAAGCATAAAAAGAGGTGTATCATGCTGTATTTCGACAACGCCGCCACGGGCGGCAGAAAGCCCGAACAAGTACTCGCCGCCGTGCAAGCCGCTTTGCGCGTGTGCGCCAACCCCGGACGGAGCGGACACCGTTTTTCGCTTGCGTGCGCAAGGCTGACCGAGGATTGCCGCCATGCGTTGAACGATTTTTTCCACGGACACGGGTTCGACCGCGTGGTTTTTACCAAAAACTGCACGGAGGCATTGAACGTCGCGCTGTTCGGTTGTTTGCAAAAAGGCGACCACGTAGTGACCACGTGCATGGAACACAACTCCGTTTTGCGCCCCTTGCACGCGTTGCGGCAGGCAGGCATTATCGATTTGGACATCTGCCCTATCGACAAAACGGAGGGCGTGACGACGGCGGATCAAATCCGAGCGAGGATAAAGCCGAACACCAAGGCGGTGGCGATTACGGCAGCATCCAACGTGACGGGCGCAATACCCGACCTTGCCGCCATACGCGCGGCAATCCCCGAAGGTGTGTTGTTGATTTGCGACGGCGCGCAAGCGTGCGGACACCTGCCCCTCAATATGCAAGCGTTAAAAATAGACTGCTTGGCGGTGGCAGGACACAAGGGCATGTTGGGCATACAAGGGAGCGGCGCGTTACTCTTTTCCAATCGGGTACAACCTGCTCCGTTGTGCTTCGGCGGCACGGGTTCGGAAAGCGACAACCCGAATATGCCCGATTTTTACCCAGACCGTTTAGAGGCAGGAACTCTATCCTTCCCTGCCGTCATTTCCCTGTTAGAAGGTACCAGGTACTTGATGAACGAGCAAACCGCTGTGCAAACCCGACTTTTTTCGCTGACGGAAATGCTGTTGGAGGGCATTAAAAAAATACCGCGTTTGGTTGCCTTTTCCAGGCCGAATCCCTGCGGCATCGTTGCGTTTTTGCACCGTGAACTCGATTCGGAACAAGTTGCCGCGCGGCTGGACGAGGAATTCGGCATTGCCGTACGGAGCGGTTTGCACTGCGCGCCGCTGATGCACGAGGCACTCGGCACCAAAGACGGCGGTTTGACCAGAGTTTCGTTCGGGTGGCAAAACGGAAAAGCGGAAGTAAGCAAATTGCTGTTTGCCCTTTCCGCTCTGTAACCTTTTGCCCGTATACGTATACTTTTTTTGCGCTATGCGCCCTGCCGCACGGACGCCGCGCGCGGCTTACGTTTCTTTCAATTTATCCAAAACGGCGCGCAGACGGCGGCGTTTTTCCCCGTCTAACATCGGGGAAAACTGCCGATAAAAATTTTCGATATCGGCATCGGACAGCGTACCTGCGCGGCGACTTTTTTCCGCTTCGGCAAGAATTTTTTTCCACATCGCCCCGTCGCTTTTGCCGTGATAGGACGAGGCGATTTGTCGGGCGAGCTGTTCCGCCGCAGGCGAATGGTTTTCCGTTCTCTCGGCGGTCGCCTCATCGGGGCGGTCGGCGGCTTGCCGCGCGTATTGCTTAAAACTTTTCATGCGATGCACCTCCAAATACTACATAGTATGCCGTGTGGCGGCTTTTGGGCACAAACTTTTTTAAGGCGGCGCGCATATACTGCGGTATGGAAATTTTTGTTTTGGTGTTGCTGTATTACTTTTCGCAAAACCCTGCCTTTGCCGAAAGCGTAAAACCGCTGATGGGCAAAATTAAGAACTCGGAACAAATGCTCAACTTTTTGAACGATTTATCTAAATTTTCGTCTGCGCTCGGCATGGCAAACATGGAACAAGCAGCGGACAACTCCGCGCAAAAGCCACAAAAGGACGGGGGCAGGTATGCGACAAACGCAAAAACCGCCACAAAAACGGACGGCGCGACCGCCGATTCCGTAAGCGACAGCGCCCCACAACACGGGCGTAACGAAGAACAAAAAAATCCGCAATCCCCCACCTCAGGGATCGCGGACGAATTTATACAAAACATTTTAGAAAGCTATTTGGCAAAAAATCGGTGAGGTTTTACACAACAGAAAAGCCGCCGTTGACGGGGATATCCACCCCTGTCACGTACGGATTGTCCGCCAAAAACTCCACGGCGCGCGCTACGTCGTCGCCGTTGCCAAGCCTGCCCATGGGAATCTCCTCGCGCAATGCCGACAGTTCCTCGGCGGAAAAATGCGCGTTCATCGGTGTATCAATAACCCCCGGAGAAATGCTGTTGACGCGAATCCCCGACCAGCCCAGTTCTTTGGCGAGTGCCTTGGTAAAGCCGAGCATCGCCGCTTTGGAAGCGGAATACACGCTTTCGCAACTGCCGCCAACCTCGCCCCACACAGACGAGATGTTGACAATCAGTCCGCTTTGCTTATCAATCATATCCTTTGCCGCCTCGCGTGCGCACAAAAACGCGCCGCCCATATTGACGTTCATCACCCGTTGATACTCGGCATACGATACGTCTTGCAGCTGTTTGATAAGGGAAATGCCCGCGTTGTTGACCAAAATATCCACATTGCCGACCTTTTGAAAGAGAGAATGCACGTCCTCCTCCTTGGCGACGTCCGCGCGATACACCTCGATACCGAGGGCGGCAAGTTCCGCCGCGCTCTGTTCGTCACGGGAATATGCGGCGCAAACACGATAGCCTTTTTGCAAGAATCTGAGGCAAATACTCTTGCCGATTCCGCGCGTGCCGCCTGTGACCAAAATGGTGTTCATCGCGTACCTGCCCCCTCCATTTCCGCTTTTTCGGCTATAGCAACAATCTCTTTTGCAATCGCTTCGGGCGTTTTTCCGTCTACGTCTACGATGTAGTCGGCAACGTGTTCGTACACGGGCATACGCTCTTTCAAAAGCCGTGCCAAACGATCGCGAATACTCTCTGCCGAGGTCTGCAACAGAGGGCGCGTGCCGTCCACTTTCAAACGCTCGACAAGGGTATCGAAGTTGGCGCGCAAAAAGAAGATTTTACCGTTCTTTTGCAACACTTCGTTGTTTTCCTTTTTCAAAACCAAGCCGCCACCCGTGGAAATCACCAACCCGTCCTGCGCGGCAAGGTCCTTGATGATCTCCGTTTCCAACTTGCGGAAATGCGCCTCGCCGTAATACTCGAACAAATCCGAAATTTTGCCGTATTTATCCACAATCAGCCCGTCGGTATCGTACCAACGCCGACCCGTAAGCTCTGCAATTTTGATACCGATTGTCGTTTTGCCTGCGCCCATCATGCCGCATAACACCAAATTCATAACCTGCCTCCTTTTATCTGCCTGCAATTACGCCTTTCAGGGCACAAATCGCCGCCGTGTAACTATGTTTGCCGAAACCGCAAATCACGCCTTGGCACACTTCGGACAACACACTTTTGTTACGGAACGCCTCGCGCGCGTGGACGTTCGACATATGCACCTCGGCAACGGGGATATCGATTGCCGCAATGGCATCGCGAAGGGCATAGCTGTAATGGGTAAACGCACCTGCGTTCAGCACCACGCCGTCATAGCCGCCACTCAAAAACGCGTTATGCAGGGCATTGACAAGCTCCCCTTCGATATTACTTTGAAAAAATTCCGCCTCGTCACCCTGTGCTTTGCAGAACGCCGCTATTTCCGCATTGATTTCTTCTAACGACTGCGCGCCGTACACGCCCCGTTCCCGTTTGCCCGTCAAGTTGAGATTGACTCCATTGATGATTAAAAATTTCATAACCGTACGTCCTCCGTTTGGTTTTGCTGTTGATATTGCGCGTAAAGCTGCACCGCTTCCGCCGCGCTCGGCGTTTTGCCGAGATAGTAGCAATCGGAAAAATAGGCTTGATAGAACAGCATTGCCGCGCCGTTCAAAATCGGCAAGCCAAGCCCTTCCGCCTGCTGTAAAAATGCCGACTTTTCAGGTTTATAAATCAAATCGATTGCGCCCTCTGCGGCACGGAACGCCGCCGATGTAACAGGGGATTGCCCCACGCTGTCGTGCATGCCCACGCCCGTGCAGTTGATAAGGTAGGCAAAGCCGCCACATTCGGGGTCGTCCGCCGCCGTAATACCGAGCTCGGCACACGTTTCTAACAACTTCTCCCTCCGCCGCTGATACATAAACACCTGCGCGCCCGCTTTTTTCAATGCTGCCGCCGTGCTTCTGCCCGATCCGCCGCCGCCAAGGACAAGGATTTTTTTGCCGCACACCTGCATATCTGCAGCGGAAAGCATCAGCATAAACCCTGCGCCGTCCGTGTTATACCCCACGCGCGTGGCGGAAACGACGGTATTGACCGAGCCGAAATCGAGGGCGTCGCCCGATACCTCGTCCAAGTACCCCATCACGTCGCGCTTAAACGGAATGGTGACGTTGAACCCATCAAAATCCCCTAAAAGCGTGCGCATCACCCCGTCGAAATCGGGTTGGGAAACGGAAAAGCGTGCGTACTCGCACTCTACTCCCATTTTGCTTAAAATGAAGGTGTGAATGGCTTGGCTGTCCGATTTAGAAACGTCCTTACCCACCAAGGCAAGGCGGAGTTTTTTTATGTTCATCGCGTACCTGCCCCCCATCAATACAGATTTATTCCCAACTTTGCAAAGAAGTCGGGGAAGGAAATGGCGCAACATTCGGGGCGGTATAATTCGCCGCCGTTTTCCGAGGCAATCATACCCACCGCCGCCGTCATGGCGATTCTGTGGTCCAAATAACTGTCCGCGTTGCCGCCCGAAAGCTTGCGCTTACCGCGAACGAGAAATCCGTCGGGCAAGGGTGTGCAATCGCCGCCGAGGTTATTGATAAGTTCCGCCGTCGTGCGGATTCTGTCGCTTTCCTTTACGCGGAGTTCCTGCGCGCCCGTAATGCGGCTTTCCCCGTCGGCAAAGGCGCAAAGCAGGGCAATCAGCGGTAACTCGTCAATCATAGCAGGCACGTCCTGTGCCGTCAGCGTAATGGCGCGCATCGGCGATTTTTCCACCAAGACGTCCGCCATAGGCTCGCCCCCCGTTTCCGTACGGTTTTGCAAGGTATACCGCACACCCAGCTTATCGAACGCTGTCAAAATGCCCGTGCGCGTGGGGTTGATGCCCACGTTTTTGCAAAGCGTTGTGCCTTTCAGTGCGCCAAGCGCCATAAAATAGGCGGCAGAGGACACGTCGGACGGCACTTGCACGTCCACAGTATGCAACCTACTTTTTGCCACGGTGACGGCATTGCCGTCCACACGGATTTCCGCACCCATGGCGGCAAGCATACGCTCGGTATGGTCGCGCGATTTCATCGGTTCTATCAACGTCGTTTCGCCCTCGGCAGAAATGCCTGCAAGAAGCACCGCGCTTTTCACCTGCGCCGAAGCCACGGGGATACGCACCTCCGTGCCGTGCAAGGGCTTGGGGGAAACGAACACGGGCGGACAACCACCCGTCGTTCTCACGTCTGCGCCAAGCAAGGACAAGGGCTGCGAAACACGGTTCATGGGTCTTGACGAAAGGGAGGGATCGCCGTAGAGTTTGGCATCGACTCCTTTCCCTGCCACAAACCCCGTCAACAGGCGAATGGTCGTACCCGAATTGCCGCAATTCAGCTCTCTGCCCCGACGGAAACGGGGCGTACCGCGCACACGCAGAGTAGTTCCGTCCACCTCGATATCCGCCCCGAGGGCGCGCATACAACTGCACGTAGAGGCGCAATCTTCGCCCATCAAAGCGTTGGTGATGACGGCTTCGCCTTCCGCGCCGCCGTTAAACATAATGGCACGGTGGGTCACCGATTTATCGCCGGGAAGGGAAAATTCCCCCTCGAAACAGGCTCTGCCTTCAATTCGTTGCATACCTGGTGCCCTCCTTTTACTTTTTTACCTCTTTTTTGGTGAGGGTTTCCAAGGCATGGCGATAGTCCTCGAAGGGCATACGCAAAATGCTCCATTCCCCCTTCGCTTTGGCCACCGACATGGTAACACACCCGTCCTCGCCGTTCTTCTTATCCGATTTTGCCAACTCGGCATCCGCCGCGATATGCGAAAAATCGTGCGCGCCGCACGGGTGTACCGCCAACGCATCGTCGATAATTTTCAAAAGTCGAGCGCCATATTCCGCCTGACACACGCCGTTTTCCACCGCCATTTGCGTTTCCAAACGCATACCGTGCAACACGCTTTCCCCGTGCGAAAGCCCATACGAAAGCTCGATAGCGTGCCCCGTGGTATGCCCGACGTTTAACGAGCGGCGTTCACCCTGCTCCTTTTCGTCCCGTTCCACCACGCGCGCTTTATGGCGCACGCAAGCCACGATGAGGGTGGTAAGGAAGTCCAAATCGTGATAGTGTGCAGGATTTTGCTCCAACGCGTCAAAAATTTCTCCGTTCAAAGCGGCATATTTGACAATTTCACCCAAGCCGCACTTAATTTCCCGCGCTGGCAACGTACATAAAAACTCGGGCGAGATCAGCACTTCCGTCGGTTGATAAAAAGCCCCGACGACGTTTTTCACGCCGCCCAAGTCCACCGCCGTTTTGCCGCCGACGCTGCTATCCACCTGCGCAAGCAGGGTGGTGGGGATTTGCACGTACGAAACGCCGCGCATATACAATGCCGCCGCAAGACCAGCGATATCCCCCGTCACGCCGCCGCCGACAGCGAACACACGAGAAGTTCGTCGCATACCTGCCCCCGTCATTTTCTCTAAAATGGCAAAAAGCGAGTGGAAGTTTTTATGTTCTTCCCCTGCCTCTAACACAAAAATTTCCGCGCCCGAAAAATACTTTTCCAAAAAGGCGGAATAGAGTGCGTAGACGTTGGAATCGGTGATGACAAAGCATTTTTGCCCTGCCGTAAGCACGGGCAAGCGCACATCGAACACGTCGGCGCCGATATGAATTTTTCCCTGCATAGAGGGTGCGTTTAAGGTAATCGTTTGCATAATTTTGTTACGGCAACCACTGATACCGCCGTATAACTTCCTCCATAGTATCTCCGCCCAAGCGATTTGCCACCGCCTCGGCAAGCACGCTTGCCACCACCGCTTCGGCGATGTTTTCCAAAGCGAAAATAGCGCACACGTCACTGCGTTCGGATGCGGCAACCGCCTTGGTTTTGTCCGAAAAATCCACCGTTTGCAAGCCCTGCATCAGGGTGGGAATAGGCTTCATCGCAAGCCGTAACACCAGCTCTTCGCCGTTGGACATACCCCCCTCAATACCGCCCGCGCGGTTGGTCGTGCGGTAAAAACCCTTGTCGGGCTCGTAAAAAATTTCGTCGTGGATCTGTTTGCCGCTCTGTTCCGAAACGGAAAAACCTGCGCCAACTTCTACGCCCTTGACGGCTTGAATACTCATCAACGCTTGCGCCAACTTGCCGTCCAGCTTTTCGCCGTACGTCATAGGACTGCCAAAACCGCTCTTTAAGCCTTTCACACGGATTTCTACGCCGCCGCCTGCCGTGTCGCCCCCGGTTTTTAAGGCAGAAAGCTTGACTATCGCCGCTTGCTCCGCCTCGCTATTCAGCATACCTAGCGCCGTGGTTTTTGCCCTTGAAAGTTGGTTGAACGCATACCTGCCCCCGTCCTTTATGCCGCAGACCTCATAAACATAGCCGCGGATTTCAATGCCGAGGGCAGACAAATACCCCCTGCAAACTTCCCCTGCCGCCACGCGAATTGCCGTTTCCCGTGCGGAGGCGCGTTCCAACACGTTCCGCGCGTCCGTTTGCGAAAATTTCAACATACCCGACAAATCGGCATGCCCCGGACGCACCTTGGTCAACCGCTTTGCTTCCATTGCTGCAGGCTCGCAAGAAATCGGGTCCATAGCGTTTTGCCAATTTGCAAAATCCTTGTTATAAATGCAGAGGGTGACGGGACTGCCCAGCGTTTCACCGTTGCGCACCCCCGTCAAAATCTCCACATGGTCCTTTTCAATCTTTTGGCGCGCGCCCCTGCCAAAGCCGCTCTGCCGCAACGCAAGCGCCCCGTCTATGGCTTGGGGATCCACTTGTAAATGCGCAGGCAAACCTTCGATGATGGCGACAAGCGCCTTGCCGTGGGATTCCCCTGCTGTCGTAATTTTCATAATACGTACTCCTTTTTTTGCAGCCGCACAAACCGCCGTGCCCCGTTTATCGCTCGTCAAAAACGTAATTGCCGCCGTAATAATCGACGGTGACTTTTTGCCCGTTCTGCACTTTACCGCGCAAAATCTCCTCGGACAGCTTATCCTCGATTTGCCGCTGAATAACGCGTTTCAACGGTCTTGCGCCGTATTGCGCATCGTAGCCCTCGTCCACCAACGCCGCCAACGCGCTCTCCGTTACGGTAAGCACAATGCCGCGCTGCTCCAACACACGCTTCGCCAAAGCCTGCGTAATTTTGCCACCGATACGCATACAGTCGGGTTTGGAAAGTTTGTGGAACACAATCACGTCGTCCATACGGTTCAAAAATTCGGGACGGAATTTTTCTTTCAACGCCTTGGTGACGTTCTCTTTCATCGATTCGTATTGCTTTTCGCCCGTTTCGTCACCGCTTCTGCCCTCACCGGCAAAACCATACACGCCCGTGCGCTGCCGCTCCGATTCCGATGCACCGACGTTGGACGTCAAAATGATGACGGCATTTTTGAAGCTGACCGTCCGACCCTTGCTGTCCGTCAAACGCCCGTCGTCCAAAATTTGTAGCAACAAATTAAACACGTCTGGATGCGCCTTTTCGATTTCGTCAAACAGAATCACGCAATAGGGCTTGGTGCGGACCTTGTCCGTCAGCTGCCCCGTTTGCAAATCCTCGTACCCCACGTATCCCGGGGGCGCACCGATGAGTTTGGAAATGGACTGTTTTTCCATGTATTCGCTCATATCCAAGCGAATCATTTGATCTTCCGAACCGAACAACGCCTCGGCAAGCGCCTTGCACAAGTCCGTTTTCCCCACACCCGTAGGTCCGACAAAAATGAACGAACCGATAGGTTTGGACGGGTCTTTCAAACCTGCGCGCGCACGGCGAATGGCTTTGGAAACGGCAGTTACCGCCTCGTTTTGACCGATAATGCGCTTATGCAAATCCTGCTCTAACCGCAACAGCTTTTCCCCTTCCTCCTGCGTGATTTTCAAAAGCGGAATACCCATTCTGGCACTGACGATCGCCGCCACGTGTTCCGCACCGATTGCCGCCCTGCCGTCGGGCAAACGCTTGGGGGATTGCGCTTGCTCTAACGCCTTCACCCGTTCCTGCACCAGCATGCGCTTATTCAGGGTTTCGGTTGCCAAAGCAAACTCGCCGCGCTGTTCGTGCAAGACCCGTTCTTCTTCCAAAAGCAGAATTTCCTCTTTCGCCTCTTGCATTTCCACACCGCCGTCCGCCACAATCCGCACGCGCGCCGCAGCCTCGTCCACGAGGTCGATTGCCTTATCGGGCAAAAAACGATCGTTTATATAGCGCGCGGAAAGCTTGACCGCCGCCTCCACCGCCTCGTCGGAAATAACGATGCCGTGGTGTTCTTCATACTTCGGGCGCAAGCCTTTGATGATGGTAATGGCGTCCTGTTGCGACGGCTCGTCCACGTACACGGGGGTAAAACGCCGCTCCAACGCGCTGTCCTTTTCGATATATTTACGATACTCCTCAATCGTGGTCGCGCCGATAATTTGCAAATCGCCACGCGCCAAAAGCGGCTTTAAGATGTTCGCCGCGTCCATGCTGTTGTCGGCAGAACCGCCTGCCCCGACCAGCGTATGAATTTCATCGATGAACAGAATAATATCCCCGTCCTCGGTGACGGTATCGATCAGGGTCTTTAATTTTTCTTCAAAGTCGCCGCGGTAGCGCGTACCCGCCAACATACCCGGCAAATCCACCGAGAAAATGCGCTTATTCAAAAGCTGATCGGGTACCTCGTTTTTGACAACGAGTTGCGAAATGCCTTCCACAATCGCACTTTTGCCCACGCCCGGCTCGCCGACGAGGACGGGGTTGTTTTTCAATCGACGGGAAAGGACTTGCACGACCTTTTCAATCTCTCGTTTTCTGCCGATGACGGGGTCCATTTTGCCCCGACGGGCGCGCTCCGTCATATCCGTACCACAACCCTGCAACCCCTCTAAATCACGGTGCAAGGACGCTTTTTCCTTATTCCTGCTTTCGACGGCGGTCGTCTTTTTCTGTTGCGTATCCGCAGGCGGACGGGGTAAATCCCGTTCGACGGGCGGCGTGTACGCATACCCGTTTTCAAAATCCGTTTCGCCGTGCTTTTTGCGATAAATCAAAGCATTGACGGTAGACGTCGCCTTTTCGCGCAAGTCGGAAAGGTCGGCAAGGGTCGCCAGCATTCTGGACGCGCGGCAATTCGGCATACACAAAATTTCGTACAAAACGTGCGCCGTGCCCGCCTTCATGTCGTCTGCGGCGGCAGCCTCCACCGCCCGATTGTACATTTTTTGGGTGTTGGGGGTCAAACCCACGCCCGAGTATTTGGTATCCACGTTGCCCTTAAACATCGCCTCGTACTGCGCCTTGGACACGCCGCACGACACCAAAATTTTATACGCTTCACATTCAGGCAAGGACAAAAAGGCATAAATCAAATGCTCGCTACCGATAAAATCGGTACCAGCCACTTCCGCCGCCGCTTTTTGCGCAATTTCCAAAGCCCGTCTGAAATTTTCCGTCGCCATCGACAACGAATACATATCTCTCCCTCCGTCCTGTTCCGTTCCTTACATTTTTCCGTTTTTATCTTTACGGATTGCCGCTTATTTTCTACGCGCGATTCCCACCAATTCGGGCAAGGCACTGCCCACCGTTTCGGCGCGAATTTCGTCGCACTTGCGCTCGTCCACTTCCAAAAGTCCGTTGCTGATACGGAAGGTCGCAGGGCGCATAGCATAAAAGAAATCCTCAAACCCTGCCTTGTCGCGCAAGGTGAAAAAACCGAGCGCCGCCCCCAAGCGCACCTCTAAAAATTTTTGCGAAAATTCCTCCGCCGTCAAAATGGCGCAATGCGTCAACGCACCGTATGCGCGCAAACACCGATCGCGCAACTCCGTTTCCTTCTTTTCCAGCATTTCATTCCGTGCGCGGAGCTCCAAATCGCAAACGTTCATCGTCGTTTTGGTCATCTCCTCCAAAATCTCCCGTTCGGACACGCCGAGCGTCCGCTCGTTGCTGATTTGATACAGATACCCTTCGGCGTTGCTCCCTTCGCCAAACGCGCCGCGCACCGTCATGCCGTTCGCCTTAATTTTAGGCAACAACTCTTTCAAGCCGCCGTTTTCGGTCAGTCCCGGCAAAAACATCATCACCGAAGCGCGCATACCCGTGCCGAGGTTGCTTGGACAAGCCGTCAAAAAACCCAACTTTTCATCAAAGGCAAAATCGTACGTCGCCGCCAATCCGTCATCGATACCGCTGATACGCTCGTACGCCGTGTACAAATCGAACCCCTTACAAATGTACTGTTCGCGCAGGTGGTCCTCCTCGTTGACCATAATCGATATCGCGCGGTCGGACGAAACGAATGCCGCCCCACGCTTGCTTTTTAACAACATCGGACTGACCAAATACTGTTCTTGCAGCCATTGCCTGTCCTGCGCCTCTAACGATGCCACGTCGTATTCGGTGAAATCGTCCAACGCCTTCAACCCCTCGCCCACGAGGTACACAACGTCCTCTGCCTGCGCGTCGTCCATGCGTTGCGGAAAGGGATACGAGGCAAAATTCCGTGCCAAACGGATACGGGTGGAAATTACGATTGTTTCGATGAATTTCGGCGCGTTCGCCATACGAATTCCTCCTCAATCGATGTTTTGCTACGCATCACCGAAAGTTTATCGGCGTAGCCCTTGGCGTCCTCGAAGTTGTTTTCCGCCTTCAATTTGGCAATGATGACCTCCAACTCGTGACACTGCCGCTCGAAACGGGCATTTTTCAGCGTTTCCTTGCGCAACTCCTCGTCATAGACCTCACCGCCGAACTGCGTTTCGCCATATTCCAACGGTGGTGTTTTGCCAACGTGGGCGCGGTTGCCCTGCATTTTCAACAGCGTGGGCAACACCCCTTCGCGCAACGCGCCGTAGCAATGGGCGCAACCGACCAACTTGGTCGCCGCAAAGGATTTCAGCGTCATGCCGCAATACGGACAAACGGACAGCGTATCCCCGTCCGTTTTCGTGTTCTCGTCTAAAAAGAGTTTGTCGTAACAGTCCATGCAAAAATAGGACGTTTCCCTCTTTCCGTTTTTGAATTGTTCGTACGTTTTCGTCGCTTCTTTTTGGTTACAATGACAGCACCGCATACAAATACTCCGCCGTTTACTCCTCTGCCGATTTTTCCTTAAGCTCCGCCGCCTCGTCCTCGCCTTGCGCGGCTTTGCGCTTTATGCGCCACTTACCTTTGTTGGCACGGAACAGTCCCCAAAAGATTTCCAAAACCTGCAAGGGAATGCCCAGCATAAAGACCAGCCACAATGCCGAATAGTCCGTACCCAGCCGTTCGGAAATGAACCGCGCCGTCAGGTAAATGCTGACGATTGCCGACCAAACGAGGGCGGAAACGGACAAAAAGTTGACAAATCTATACCGCCAATGTCCGGAAAAGACAATCAGCACAATGGCGTTTGCCACCACGGCATAAATAAACGAAAGCCACCAATGCGCCGCGTCGGGCATAGCGATTTGCAGCACGGTAAACAGCACCGTCGCCGCCAACCACACGATACCGCTGGAAAGCAGCATAATCCAAAGCCGCGTGTTTTTCGGCTTCTTTTCCACTTGCACGGGTTCTTCAGCGCAGACAAGATCGTTCAAAGTCACGCCGTATAATTCGGCAAGCAAAAGTAGGGTGTACACGTCTGGAATGCCGTTTCCACTCTCCCATTTCGACACCGATTTATCCGAATAGCTGATCTTTTCGGCAAGTTCCGCTTGCGTCAATCCTGCCTCTTTACGATAGTAGGCAAGTCGCTTGGCTACAATTTTGTTGATTTCCGTATTATTTTCCATATTACTATCATACCATTTTTTTCTATTCTCGTCAAGTGGGTGACGTAAATTTTCTGCATTTTCCTACAATATTTATACGCGAAAGCGGAAATTTTTTTGTCGAACTCGCGTTTTCTCCTCGCCTTATCCCCTCTTTTCGCCGTCCAAAACCGAACGCATTTTTCCCATTCCCCCATACCAGGTATGCGATGAACGGCATTTTTCGCCTGTTTTCGCCCCTCTTTTCCCTATCCGAACACAGAAAAAAACGCGGCGCTGTGATATACACCCCAAAGTTTAGACAAAAAAATATTAAATTTTTGAATGAGTTCTGTATTGTACAGGACTCATTCCTTTTAGTTTGAGAGAAATTCTCTCGTTGTTGTAATACCAAAGGTATTCTTCCAAAGTTCGATTGAACTCATCCGTACTTTGGAACGTTTCTCCGTAAAACATTTATCCAACTTTTGGGGACGACCACATTTTTTACCATTCACGCTAGGGCGACCACAATTATCTTTTGCCAAGCCTTCTATACCTTCTTCTAAATATTTGCACTCCCACTGTTTGAGAAATTAAAAATTACGTGCGCCCAAATCTGGAAAACGTTTCCGCATGGTTTCAATGTAACTCAAACGATTGTTTCGCATATCTAGTATAACAGATATTTTGAACACAGACGAGTATTTTTTTGTTCTTTCCAACTTTTTTCTCATAAAAATATGCACCTCCAAAAGTTTGTCTAACTTTTGGGGTGCATATC
>CAYRAY010000027.1:0-17621 GCA_964422405.1 uncultured Clostridia bacterium
AAAGAAAAATTTTTCGCTATCTTTTTTATGCCTTTTGTCTCATATCTATTGTAATCCTACAAAAATTTGCAAGAAATTTTGCAAAAGGTATTGACAAACAGAAAGGCACGTGCTATACTAACTGTACTAACTGAAATACTTGTGCAGGAGGGGAACGAGCATTGCAAAGAAAAAAAGACGTATTTGAATTGTTGCGCGATACTTTGAAAAAACAGATTGAACTCGGTGTATATAAAAAAGGCGAAAAGTTGCCTTCCGTGCGGACATATTCGGTGGAAAACAAATTCAATCCCGGTACGGTGCATAAGGCATACATGGCTTTGGAGGCCGAGGGCTATTTGAACATCGTCAGCAAAAAGGGCGCATTTGTGTGCTATGGCAATAATGAGGAAAAGGGCGCAGATCCGATTGAGCAACAGTTCATCGATTGGCGGCGAGATAATGTGCCTATGTCAAAAATCATAGATGCGTTGGTGAAAGTGTACGGGAGAAATGACAATGATTGAAATTTGTGATTTGAGCAAAAGTTACGACGGGAAAACGGACGTTTTGAAGTCGCTGAACGTAGAAATCCCCGACGGGTCGGTGTTAGGGTTGGTCGGCATCAATGGTTCGGGCAAGTCGACGTTGCTCCGTATTCTGTCGGGCGTGATGCGCGCAGATAAAGGCAGTGTGCGTATCGACGGCGAGGACGTGTACGAAAACGAGCGTTGCAAAAAGCAGATTTTCTTTTTGCCCGACGATCCGTATTATTCTGCGAACGTATGCGCGGAGGATTTGGCGGATTTGTATCGTGCGACGCACGATTTCAGCGAGGAGATTTTTCGTAATTTTTTAACGACGTTTGCGTTGGATTCCAAAAAGCCCATTCGGAATTTTTCCAAGGGTATGAAACGGCAGGTGTTCGTGGCGCTGGCGTTGGCTTCGCAACCCAAATATCTGTTGTTGGACGAGGCGTTTGACGGTTTGGACCCGTTGGCAAGGCTGACTTTGAAGCGAGCTTTGGCGGATATGGTGGAAGAACGGAACGCGACGGTGATTATTTCCAGCCATTCCTTGCGGGAGTTGGAAGATTTTTGCGATTGCTACGGCATTATCGACCACGGCAGCATGAGTAGCAGCGGCGATATGGAAAGCAGTTTACATAAATTGTACAAATTCCAAGCGGCGTTCGACAGAGAAATTTCGGGCGAGGAGTTGGTTTTCTGTGTGAATGCGACGCGTATGGGCAGGGTGATTCAGATGACCGCGCGCGGCGACAAAGAGGAGATTTTGCAAAAGATTCAGGCATTGAAACCGTTGTTTGTGGAAGAAGTGCCTATGGATTTTGAGGAATTGTTTATCGGCGAGGTGCAGTCGAGGGGGTATTTGAAATGAAAAAATATTTCGTATACGAACTGAAAAAGAACCGCTGGCAACTGATTATTATTTCTGCCATTTTCGTGCTGTTGTGCATTGCCGTGGCAGGGGTTGCGCCGACGCGCTCGCTAGCGGGCAGCAATCCTACAACGGGTGAGAAAAATTACGTGGCAGGGAGTCCGTGCTTGTTTTTATTGACGAGTTTGGTGAGTATGGTGTGCTTTATCGTGCCCGTTTTGACCTATTCTTTCAAGATGAACAAACGGAGCGTGGATTGTTATTATGCGCTGCCGCTCAAGCGTGAAAAACTGTATTTTGTAAAGACGATCATTGGTTTGATTTTGGTGATTGTGCCGTTTACGCTGGGGTATTGGTGCGGTGTTTTGACCTTTTTGTGTAAGCCGAACTATATGTTTAAGACGGTGTGGTTTGTGCCTGCGTATTTCGGGTTTTTGTTCTTTATTGTGTGTCAATTCGGCATAAATGCCTTTGCGTACACGCGTGGCAATTCCGTTTGGGACGGCGTTGTGTTTATGGGCGCGTATGCGTACGCGCCGATTTTGGTGATGCTTGTGCCTTTTGTATTGTCGCACGGCGAGTTCCCGTCCTCGGACTTTTTGTTAAGCTGTATGTCGGAAATGGATTTGAGCGCCTTCGTGTCGTACATGGAAGCGTTGATTCGTGCCGTGCCTGCCGGGGCGGACGATAATATCATTATCGAAATCATCGGGGTGTTTGGTTCGGCGGCGAATTTGTCGGTGTGGACGTTTGTGATGCCGTTGCTGTTCGGCGGTGCGGGGTATGCGTTGTTGTTTGCGACGTTGCGCCGCGATAAGGCGGAGGATTCGCAACAGGTTTGTGAATCGTGGTTCGGGTATAAAATGCTGATTCCCGTTTTCTCTATCGTTGCCATCGGGTTGTAGTTCGGGGCGATGTTGGAAGCGTTGAGCCAGCTTGCGTTTATCGTGTTTGTGATGTTGGCGATTGCGACGTTTGTTGCGCATATCGTTTGGAGGCGGAAATTCGTTTTGGGTAAGACGGGGTGGATTTCGTACGGGGTCTGTCTTGGCGGCGGATTGGTGTTGGCGGTTGTAGTAGCTCTCGTCCTTTGAGGTTTGGCGAAGGGCAAACCTGAGGTTTGACACAGACTTAGCATGTTGAGTTTGCAGGCAGGGTTACTACTTTGCAGTGCGGGTGGGGAGTTGCCGACGGAATGGTAATTGCGTTTAAGATACACTCCGATCGGACTTCGTCCTCGGTCGGTATGAAGCCCCAAAAAAAGATAAGCTCCGTTCGGGCGGTAAAACTGCCCTCGGTCGGTATGACACGGAGGGAATGAAAAGGCGGCAAAAAATTACAAAATGCCCGAAAGGGGGAGATATGTTGGATTTGAAAGCGTTTGAAAACAAAAAAATTTGCGTGGCAATCAGCGGCGGCGTCGATTCCGTCGTGCTGTTACATTCCTTAAAATCGCAGGCGGCGGCTTGCGGTTTTACTTTGCTTGCCGTGCATTGTGAACACGGAATCCGTGGGGAAAGCAGCATTGCCGATATGCGGTTTACGCAGGAATATTGTCAAACGCTGAATGTGCCGCTCTATGTGTTCCGCACCGACTGTCCTGCCCTTGCCAAACAACAAAAACAGAGTTTGGAAACGGCGGCAAGGGAGTTTCGGCGGCGTGCGTTTGCCGAGCTGATTGAAAGCGGGAAGGCGCATTTTATTGCTACGGCGCACCATGCGGAGGACGAAGCGGAAACGGTGCTGTTCCGTTTGGCGCGCGGCGCGTCCCTTTCGGGGGCGAAGGGCATGGGCGAGCGTGACGGGCAAATTCTGCGCCCGATTTTGACGTGGACGAAGACGGAAATTTACGCCTATGCACAAAAGCATAATTTGGCATTTTGCGTGGACGAAACCAACGCGGACAAGGCGATTACGCGCAACCGATTGCGGTTGGATGTGTTGCCGAGTTTGGAGAGTTGTATTCCGGGGGCAAGCCGTAATTTGGCGGCGTTTGCGCGGCGCGCGGCGGAGGACGACGGCGTGTTGTACGAGTTGGCACAGGGTTTGTTGCAAGATTTGGACGAGGGGATTTTGGTGGCGTTTTGCGACAAGGCGGCGATTTTTAAGCGCGCGTGCTTGCTTGCCTTAAAGGGGCTAGGCGTGGAAAAGGATTACACGGCGGCGCATTTGGACGGGGCGTTTGCCCTGCAAAAATCGGGGTTTGGCGCGCGGCTGTCTTTGCCCGAAAACATGGAGTGCGTAAGGACGGAAAACGGGGTGCTGTTCCGCAAAAAACAAGCGGAAGGTTTTGCGGAAAAATCGGCAGAGAAAACCTTTGGTTTTTCTGGCTACGACGGGGGCAGGTACGAGGTGAAGCTCTCTTTTGCTCCGTTGGAAGAAGGAGAATTCGTCGGAAAAATTTTGCGTATGGACGGGGATAAAATCCCTGCCGAGGCGGTGTTCCGTTTCAAAAAAGACGGGGACAAATTGCGCAAAATCGGCGGGGCGAACAAGACCTTGAAAAAGCTACTTAGCGAGGCGCGCGTGCCGAAAGAGGAACGGGAATATCTGCCGCTTATTGCGGTGGACGGCGAAGTGCTTGCCGTGTGCGGCGTGGAAATTGCCGAATCGGTGGCGGTGGACGAACGCACCGTGCGCACCGTGTATATCGGTTTGCAAAAAAAGAAATTGAGCGGCATGTGATAAAAAAGTGCAAAAAGTGAAAGTTTTTTGTATGTAAACGCTTGACAAACAAAAAATAGGGGCGTATAATAAAATGCGTTAAGTTCAAAAAGGAGTTGCCGTAAAACATCGTCATGATCATTTAAGTTTGAAAAAAGGAACTGCAAAACATACTTAAAAACCACCGTATGCTTTTCATGCGGATTATGGAAAAAGTACGCCCGTAACGGGTGATGTTTTGCTTGCATTTTTTCAGACCAACAAACGCGACATGACTTGTGCAAACGGCATATACTCTATATTTCGTAAATACATATATGGTAGATACGCAATATTGTTATTACGCTTTTTTGCGTGTGCATGGACGGGGTTTGGTCTGTGTGCGCGCTTTTTTTATGCCGAAATTCCGCCCAAATTATTCGTCGGCGGAAAAGGAGAAAAGGGCGCAGAAAAGTATGGAGAGAATTATGAAAGAAATTTACAAGGGAACAAAACGATTGATTTTTCCGATATTGGTTTGTTTTGTGCTGAACGTGGTTTGCACGCTCTGTTCGGTAGCGTTGCCTACCCTGATGACCAACGTCATTGAAAAGGGTATCAACGAAGGGAATATGCAATACGTGTATAAGGCGTGCGTTTTGATGGGTGTTGTGTCCTTGGTGAACGCAGGGTTGAGCATTTTGGTGTATAAAATCAGTTGCGACATAAGCAATAAATATATGCACGATTTGCGCGTGCGCGTGTTCCATAAGGCAGTTGCCCTTTCGGCAAAGCAGGCAAAGGAAATCGGTTCGGCTTCGCTGGTCACCCGTTCGTTAGAGGACGTGGGGACGATTAGCGGCGTTTCGTGGATGATCGTCAACGTGTTTTCGAATATACCCATTACGCTGATTGCAGGCACGATCCTTGCGTTTCGGCAATCGGTATTGCTTGCCGCCATTATGTTGGCATTTACGCCCGTGATTGTGTTGGTGGTGTATTTTTGCCAACGCAACACGCATAAGTATTGGGAAATTGCCGACAAGGACATCGATACGCAGAACGATTTGCTCCGTTCCCGTTTGACGGGGATACGCGTGGTGCGTGCCTTCAACCAAGAGGAAACGGAACAGAAAAAGGTGGAAGCGGCGACAAGACATATGTCGAAAAGCATTGTAAAAGGGAATATGCGCGCGCAGCTAATTGCGCCCATTTCTACCTTCGTTTTGAATTTGGCGATATTGCTCATCGTCGTGGTCAGCGCGCAACAGATGATCAAACCGTCAAGCGCCGTGACGGCGGCGGGCGTGTTTGCCGTGACCGAGTACGTGGGCATGATTCTGTCGGGTATTTTAAGTATCGGGTATATGCTGGCGCAACTTCCGCAATTCAAAAATAAGTGCAGGCGCGTAGAAGAAATTTTGACGACCGAGGACGAAAACGCGGGCTACGTCGGAGGCGAACTCCGTTCGGACGGGCATATTCGTTTGGAAAACGTCGGATTTGCGTATGCAGGCGACGGCTTGGCGATTTCGGGTATTACGGCAGAGATTGCCGCAGGAGAAACGGTGGCGTTTATCGGCGGCACGGGTTCGGGCAAGAGTACGCTTGTGCGGCTTTTGTGCGGTTTGGACAGACCGACCGAAGGAAAAATTTGGTTTGGCGACGAGGATTTATCCCGTTATGCGCCGTCGGAAATTCGCAAAAACGTATCTTGCGTGCGGCAGAGGGACATTGTCTTTTCGGGTACGCTCCGTTCGAGTGCGGACACGCTTGGCACGCACACGGACGAGGAAGTGCTTGCCGCTTTGCGCGACGGGCAGATGGGCGGTTTTGTAGACGAACACGCCGAGGGGCTCGATTACCCCATTGAGGAGCGTGGCGGCAACCTTTCGGGTGGACAAAAACAGCGACTTTGCATTGCGAGGGCGTTGTTGAAAGAGGCGCCGATTTACATATTTGACGACAGTTTTTCCGCGCTCGATTTTATGACGGAATCCAAGCTCCGCGGCAGGTTAAAAGAGCGGCTTGCGGGGAAAACGCAGATTGTCATTACGCAACGCGTATCATCGGCGAAGCATTGCGACCGCATTTTTGTGTTTGACGGCGGCGAACTGATTGCGCAGGGTACGCATGATGAATTGATAAATTCGTGCCGAATCTATCGGGAGATTTACCGTTCGCAGACGGGGGAACAGATGGAGGAGCAAAATGAAAACGAAGACGAAAAAGAATAAAAAAGGCGCGGTTTGGGCGCTTGGCAGGGTGGCAAAGGACTTGTTGCAGGTCAAGTACTGGTTGCTTGCGCTGGTGCTTTGTTCTGTCGGCATTATCGTATGCAATGCCCTTTCGCCCGATTTGCTGGGTAAAATTATCGGCAGTATGAACGATTTCGGAACGGGCAAAATCACCAAAGAAAGCTTTTTGCAGGGCTTGCCGCAACTGCTGTTGTCCTTGCTGATTGTCTATCTGTTGTATGGCGCGTTCTCGATCGGGCAGGCGTTTTGCAACACGAACATGACCACCAACAACATCACGGCAGGCAAGCGTATTCAAATGGCGGATAAAATTTCCCGCTTGCCCATTCCCTTTTTGGATAAGCTGTCGTCGGGCGAGTTGATTTCGCGCGTGCATCACAACGTCAGTACGCTGGGCAACAACATCAGCGAAACGGTGAGCGTGTTTATTTCGGGCGGCTTGCAAATGATCGTTATGGTGGCGGTGATTTTGGCGGAAAATGCCATGATTGCCGGCATTGTGGTGCTGTTGACCCCCATTTCGGCAATTTTGTCCACGCTCATTGCGCAAAAGAGCGCGAAGTATTATAACAAGCTTTGGGAACAATACGACCGCATTTACGAATATGCCGCGGAAACGTTTGGCGGTTTGGAAACGATGAAAAATTTCAGCGCAGAAGGGTGCAAGCAAGCGGATTTTGTGAAAATCAGCGAGCGTTTGGGTGAATTGCAGGCGAAGGCGAATTTTATTTCGTCCATGGTGCAACCCGTGGTGTCCTTTGTCAATCACCTGTCCTTTATCGTCGTTTGTCTGCTGGGCGGATATTTGTCCGTCAAGGGGAGAATGAGCGTGGAAACGGTGGTGACGTTGGTGTTGTATTCCAAGCAATTTTCGCAGCCCTTAACGCTGATTGCCAACGGATTTTCGTCCGTGCAGTTGTTGGGCTCGTCGGCGAAAAAGGTATACGACTTTTTGGACGAGGCGGAAATGACGGTGGAAACGCCGGCTTTGGGAACGCCCGTGCGCGGCGAGGTGAAGTTTGAGGACGTGGGCTTTGCGTACGTGGAAGGCAAACCCGTGGTGGAAGGCTTGACGCTGACGGCTGCGGCAGGGGAGCGTGTGGCAATCGTCGGCCCGACGGGCGGCGGAAAGACGACGCTCGTTAATCTGTTGATGCGATTTTACGAGCCGCAGAAGGGCAGAATTTTGTTGGACGGGCAGGATATTGCGGCATTTAACCGCGAGAATTTGCGCGAGAACGTTTCGATGGTGCTGCAAGATACGTGGCTTTCGACGGGGACGGTGGCGGAGAATATCGCCTACGGAAAGGCAAACGCCACCAGAGAGGAGGTCGTGGCGGCGGCGAAACAGGCATACGCCGATCGGTTTATTTCTCTGTTGCCCAACGGGTACGATACCGTGTTGACAGAGCGCACTGCGCTTTCGGGCGGGCAAAAACAGTTGCTGACCATTGCGAGGGCGTTCCTTTCGGATAAGCCCGTGCTGATTTTGGACGAGGCGACTTCGGACGTGGATACGCGTACGGAGCTGTACGTGCAGAAGGCGATGGATCGTTTGCAGAGCAAAAAGACGTGTTTTGTGATTGCGCACAGACTTTCTACCATTGTCCATGCGGATAAAATCGTGGCGATTGACCACGGCAAAATCGTCGATATGGGCAAGCATGAAGAATTGTTGCAAAAGGGCGGCTTCTACGCCGATTTGTGGAGAAGTCAATATCAGGTCGGCTGACGGCTTGCGTCGGTTTGCGCAGGTTGAGCGGCTGAACGCGCGGCGGCTTGCAAATGGTTCGCCGGGCGGCGGATTTGGCGGCGGATTCTGTGGAGGACAGCCAAAAATATAGCATAAACGCATAAAAAAACGGCGGAGTCGGTAAGGACTTCGCCGTTTGTGTATTTTCGGGATTATTTTTTGTAGGTGACGGAGGTGAGCTTATACACGATGTTGCCCATGCCGTAGGAAAGGGGTGTGGTGATTTGTACGATAACGTTGCGATAGGTGTTCTTGCTGGCGTCGGTGGCTTTGGCAAGCTTGACCTTTTGCGTGGCGCCGGGGTTGGTTTGGTTGAGCGAGATGCTCGCCGTGCGGCAAAGAATGGACTTTTCGCCTTCGACCGCTTTGCCCTCTTTGTCCGTGAGGGTGAAGGTGAAGGGTTCTGCTGCGTTGTCCTCGGCGTTGGTAAAGCTATATTTCACCTTTTGGGTTTGTTCCGCGAACACGCCGTACGTTTCAACGGTCGCCGACGAGGCATCGGACGAGAATGCGCGCGTGGCGACGAGGAGCTGTTCGTTGTCGATATAGGTATAATCGTCGTCAAAGGTGAAAGATTTTTTAAGGGTCACCGTTTGGGGATCGTAGCTGTAATTTTTTACGGTGTACGAACCGTCTACCGAGCCGCCGTTTTTGTCTTGGGGATAGGTGAGCGTGTACGTATAATCCACGGTGGAATAGCAAGCCGCTATGTCGCTGAACGTGCCGCTAAGCGGCGTGTGGCAGGTCATGGTTTTGGTGGAGGAGATGGGGCGGAGGGATTTGTTTGCCGTGGCGAACACGACTTTGCTTTCCGCGCTGTCTGCAACCGTTTCCGTTTTGTCCTCGCCGTTGATTTTGAAAGTGGCATTTACGTCGAGCTTGGACGTAAAGGTGTACGTTTTGTCGGCGGCATTGTATTCGAGGATGGTGGTGTACGCGCCTTCGTAAGATACGGTGTAGTTGGCATAGCCGCTTTCTAAGGACTCCGAAGAAACGGCATATACGCATTTTTCGTATAATTCGTCGTCGGTGAGGGAGCTGAAGTTCCAGTAATGCCCAAATGCGACGGAGTGGTTGCCGCATGCGGCAAAGGTGGCAAGCGAGGCGGTCAGCGCCAACGCCGTGATCAGTTTTTTAACTTTCATACGTTTGTTTTCTCCAAAATAGAGGGGATTTTTCTGTTTACCATATTATTATAGCACATAATTTTAAATTTGTAAAAACAAAATATCGAATTCTTGAAAATTCTTGTGAAAAATAGCTGAAAAATTGACATGAGATGTGCTATAATGGTGTTGTGGCGGTTTTTTGTGCCGCAAAACACGCAAAGCCCTGAGGAGGAGAGAAACCGTGAGAACGATTATAAAAGCGAATACCCTTGCCGAGTGCATGGAAGCCATGGCGGAATACGCGCACGCGTACGAACAGGCTGGCGGCGTGAACGTGGTCTTTTGCGAGGATCGGTTGACCCTCCTTGCCGAACGTGCTTTGGTGAAGGCGACGGGAGGGACGTTCCGCACGTCCGTTTCTACCTTTGCGCGGTTTTTGCGTGCGGAAGGGAAGACGGTGAGCAAGCAGGGCTCGGTAATGGCAGTGGGCGAAGTGATGCTGGATTTGCAAAAACAGAAGGCGTTGCAATGCTTTACCTCTGCCGAAGGGGTGGGCAACAACGCGCGGTGCGTATACGAAACGTTGGCGCAGATGTCCGCTTCCGAAGTGACGCCCGAAGTCTTGCGCGAGAGTTTGTCGGCGTTGCCCGAAGATACGTTGAAACGGAAAATTTCGGACCTTGCCCTGATTATGGAAGGGTACGGCGACTATCTGCGTGAGCGCGGCTTGTTGGACGAAAGTAAATATTTGACCTTGCTCCCCAAGCGTATCCGCGAAGAAGGCGCGCTGAAAGGGAAAAACGTTTTCTTTTTGGCGTTCAGTTCGTTTACGGCGCAAGCGAAAGAGAGTATCCGCGCGGCAATGGAAACGGCGGACAATGTGGTAGGTATTTTTTGCGAAGGGGAGGGGGATATGTACACGGGCTTTGCCTTCCGTGCCTTTCAGAAAGTGTGCGAGGAGTTTGGAAAATACTCCGTGCATACCTTTTCGGCGGCGGAAAAAGCGGTGCGCTTGCCCGAAGCGGAAACGCTGCGCAAGGGCTTGTTTAACCCCGTGCGCGCCAAGGAGAAAAGGAAAACGGACGCCGTGCGTTTGCACGAGGCACGGAATAAATCGGAAGAGGCAGAATACGTGGCGATGAAAATTCGCCGTGAGCTTGCCGAGGACAGCGGCTTGCGGTATCGGGATATTGCGGTGTTGGTTTCGGATGTGGCTGCGTATTCTCTGCCCCTGAAAAAGGCGTTTAAGGAATACGGCATTGCCTATTTCGTCGATGAGAAAAAATCGTTAAAGCAACACCCCTTGGCGGTATTTTTACTCGATTGTTTCCGTGTGGTGCGGGAACGGTTTTCGCCACAATCGGTGCAGAGTTTGGCGGAGAGCGTGTTCTTTGGTGACAGCGACGAATACCGCAATTACCTGTTGAAATTTGCCAACTATCGCGGCGGCGCAAAGCGGCAGATCAAGACGGGCGAAGCGGTGCAGGGCTATGATGTAGAGAAGTTGGAAGATTGCCGCGAGCGGTTGCTTTCGGTGACCAAAAACATAAAAGCAAGGGGGCATGGCCGCGATTACTGCGCGGCGGTGCGGGAAATTTGTAAAGAGGTAAACGCAGTAGAAACGCTGGGAAAGCTGTGCGAGGACTTGAACGACGTGGCGCAGACGGGGTATTTGAAGCAGATTGACCGCGCCTTAAACGCGCTGTTGGACGAGGCGGAGGACTTGACGGGAAACAAGGAAATGACGGCGACAGAGTTTGAAACGCTGTTAAAGGACGGTTTGGACGCCACCGAGCTTTCGTTGATTCCCTTAAAGACGGACGCTGTGTTCATCGGCAGCATTGCCGACAGCAAAATTCAGCACGCGGCGGTGATGTTCGGCATGGGGATGACGGACGACGTGCCGCACAGCGCAACGGATACGGCGATTGTTTCGGACAAGGAAATTAAGCGGTTAGATGCTGTGCAGGTATTGATTGAACCCACCGTTGCCGACGTCAATTTGCGTGCAAGGGAAAGCGTTTGCTTGAATTTGTGCTCGTTTAGCAAGCGGTTGTACCTTTCCTATCCCTTGGCGGCGGACGGCAGCGAGCCGTCTATCAGCTCCATTTTCCGTGACATTGACGGGTTGTTCGTAGGCACAGACGGCAACAAGTTGCCCCGTAGCAAGGGCTTGGAAGAAGGGGATTTTCCGTACGTGTGTTCGGCGCGCACCCCTGCGGTGCGTACGCTGTTAGAGGAGCGGGAAAATTACCTTGCCCGCCGTACGGACAGCAAGGTGAAATATTCGTCTTTGTACGAGGTGTTGGAACGGCAGGGCGTGGAGGAACAAAAGCCGCTTTTGCAAAAACAAGGGGGGCAGGTATGCGTTGAACGCGGCGAAGAGCTGTTTTTTAGGAACGGAAGAATCTCGCCGACGGCGTTGGAAGGGTACTTCGGTTGCCCCTTCCGTCACTTTGCAGAGCGTGGTTTGCGCTTAAAGGAACGGGAGGAATCTGCCGTGTTGGCGGTGGATACGGGGAACTTTATCCACGATTTATTGCAACGCTCGACCAAGCAGATGTCGGCGGCGAAGGACGAGACGGAAATGCGCGCGGTGGCGGCGGAAATCGGCGAAGAACTTTTGCAAAAACCCATTTACACGGCGCAAAGGGACACGAAGTCGGGAGAATATTTCACCGAAAAACTCTTGAAAGAGGGCGTGGATGTGGTTGCAGCGGCGTATCGGCAGGTGAAAAATTCCGATTTTGTCATTGAAAAGACGGAGAGCGGCGTCAGCGCGGATTTCTTTTACGGGAAGGTCGATCGCGTGGACGGCACGGAGAACTACGTGCGCGTCATCGATTATAAAACGGGCAAAATAGACGATAGTGCAAATGCCTATTACACGGGGCAAAAAATGCAGATGCAGTTGTATATGTCTGCCTTAAAAGGGGAGCGTATTCCAGCCGGCGTGTTCTATTTTCCTGCTTCCGTGGAATATGCGGACGAGGACGAAGGGCGATTCCGCATGAAGGGATTTTTGAACGGCGACCCCGATGCGTTGCTTTGCGGCGATAAAAATTTGGTCGGGGATAAAAAGAGTGAGTATTTCCCTGCCGCCTTAGAAAATAAAGCGGTGGTGCGGCGCGTGATGGACGAGCAGACCTTCCGCGACTTTTTGGACTATGCCGTGTTTGCGGCAAGACAGGGCGTGACGGAGCTGAAAGACGGCTTCATTGCCCCCACTCCGTACGAAGGGAATTGCGAATATTGCAAGTATGGCGGTATGTGCGGCTTTGACAAGGCGCAGGACGCGCGCAAGGAAAGCACCATCGAACCCAAGACGATTGCAAGAATCGCGCGCGAGGCGCGTGACGGAAAGGAGGACTAACCATGGCGGAAGCGAAAGAAAATAGATTTACCCCCGAACAGCAAGCGGCGATTGACGCGCGCGGCAGGGTGATTGTTTCCGCTTCGGCAGGCAGCGGAAAGACGACGGTGATGATCGAGCGGATTATTCAGTTGATTCGTTCGGGCGTTAGTGTGGATAATATCCTTGCCGTGACTTTTACAAAAAAGGCGGCGGCGCAGATGAAGGAAAAACTTTCTAAGGCGCTGATTAAGAGTATCAACGACGAGTCGACTTCTGCCGAGGAAAGAAAGCGTTTGAAAGAGGAACTGAACAGGGTGGGTTCGGCGGACATTTCCACCATTCACTCCTTTTGTTCCAAACTCATTCGTTCGCACTTTTACGTGGCGGACGTGGACAACGGGTTCCGTGTCATCGGCAGTGACGATGCGGACGGTTTGGCTTTGCAAAACGAGGCGCTGGACGAGCTGTTAGAGGAAGGGTACGAATCGAGCGACGAGGCGTTTTTACACCTGCTGTCTTGTTATTGGCGGAAAAAGAGCGACAATGCCCTGCGCCGTATCGTGTTGACGGCGTACGATCCGTTGCGTGCACGCGCCGACTATCGGGAATATTTAGAAAAATCCAAGACGTACGACGAAAGTACGTTTGATTGCATTTGCGCCGACTTGCATGAGGCGTTTAAGCACAAGTGCGAGTATTATTACAAGCTGATCGATGCGGAGCTTAGGTATTTTCGCGAAGAAAACGCGCGCACGGGCAAAGCGGTGGATCGGGACGGCGAAATCGTGGTCGAGGGCGGTAATTGCATCAATCAGTTCAAGCTCGCCGACGAGCTGGGTTTGTGGTTGCATGATATGGCAGGCTCGCCCGATTATTTTTCCGTTTCAAAAATTCCAAAGCCCAAGCTTACCGCCAACCGTGGCGGAAAAAAGACGGAAGAGGAAGCGATGCACACCGAGCGGCTTGCCTTTTTGAGAGAGCGCATCGTCAAGGCGCACGAGGAGGAGTTTGGCAAGCGCGTGGACCGTGACGAGGAGTTGACGCGGTTTTTGCAATCGGGCAAGACGGCGGCGGCTTTGGCAACCTATCTGTTGAAATACGACGAAATTTACGCGCGAATGAAACGGGAACGCGGCGTTTTGGATTATAACGATTTGGAACACAAGGCGCTCGCGTTGTTGAAAAACGAGGATATCCGCAAGGAAATGCAAGAAAAGTACGCCTATGTGTTCGTAGACGAGTATCAAGACGTCAACCCTGTGCAGGACGAAATCGTGACCTTGGTCAGCGGCGAGGAGTTGTTCCTCGTCGGGGATATGAAGCAGGCAATTTATGGGTTCCGCGGTAGCAATTCGGGGATTTTTAAGCGCAAGCAAGCGGAGTTTTCTAACGGCGGTACGGCGTTGGTGATGAGCAAAAACTTTCGCAGTTCGGACGCCGTCCTTTCTGCCGTCAATGCGCAATTTCTGTTGGCGATGACGGAGGAAAGTTGCGGAATCGACTACGCCAAGGAGAAAATGCGCAAGGGGAATATGCGCTATCCCGACGGGTGCGGCAAGGTACAGGTGCACTTCTTCGGCACGGAAACGGACAAGGTTGACCAAGCGGAACGGGGTGTGTATTCCGTACGCAAAGCGTATGAAGAAGGCAAGGCGGAAGAAAAGAGTTTGCTTTCGGAAGAAATCCGCCGCATTATCGAGGATGAGCACAACAGCGACTTTTTCGACGTGGAACAGGGGGTATATCGCCGTGTGGAATATGCGGATATTGCCGTTCTGTCCCGTAAAAAGCAGGGCGCAATCGCCAAAACTGTTGCTGCGCTGGCGGCTTCGGGTCTGCCCGTTACTGCCGCTTCCGCTGTGAATATTTGCGAGTTTGCCGAGATTAAAACGCTGATCGATATTCTGTCGTTGTTGGACAACGCCGAACAGGACGTGCCTCTTTGCAGTGCGTTGCTTTCGGCAATGGGCAAGCTGACGGCGGACGAGCTGGCGGATATTCGGCTTGCCTATCCCGACGTGAAAGAGGGGGGATTCCGTGCGGCTTGCCGCTTATATGCCGAGGAAAAATCGGATGGCATTGCAGAAAAACTGCAAAAATTTTATGCCTATTATCGGGCGTTGCGTACCCGTGCGCGCGTGGCGGACGCAGGCGAAGTGCTTACTTTGTTGCTTTCGGAAACGGGCATGGAAGGGGAAATTTTAGCCAAGGAAAACGGCGGTGCGGCGTTGCGCAGAGTTCAACGGTTTATCGAGGAAGCTACCGTACCAGAACCGTTGTCCGTGCATGCATTTTTGGCGCGATTGCGCGATTTGGAATACGACATCGAATTTAGCGAAAGCGGGGGTGAGGATTCGGTGAAGGTGCTGACCATGCATTCGTCCAAGGGGCTGGAATACCCCGTGGTGATTTTGGATAATTTGAGTGCGAATTTCCATGCCGCAGACAGTGACGAGGTAGTGGCGGAAAGTACGTACGGTATTGCGCCGCGCGCCTTTGACGAAAAGAAAATGTGCCGCTATTCCACCGTGTTGCGGCGGTTGTATACCGTTCGGGAAACGGAAAGGTCGATCGCTGACGAGCTGAATTTGTATTACGTGGCGATGACGAGGGCGAAATACGGCGTGCATTTGCTGTTTGAAAAATCGTCGCCGATTGCGGACGTGCTGTATGCCAAGTCCATGGCGGAATTTACCGATTTTTCGGTGTGGAAGGACTACGTTGCCGACCCCGAAAGTGCTGCCGTGCGTGATTTGGTGAAAGAGCCGCGCGAAATCCAAGCCGATTGCCCTGACGGGGAACTTGCGGAAGAAATCGAGCACGCCTTTTTGTGGCAGTACCCGTTTGCGGGCAGAGAGAATTTGCCTGTGAAAAGTTCGGCTACACGCGTGATGACCATGTTGCCTGACGGGTCTGTGGCGAATGAAATGCAGGCGGAAACGGGTATGTTCGGTAAGCAGACGGAGTTGGACGAGGATGAGGCGGAAACGCAAACCAAGCCGCTGACCAAGGCAGAAAAGGCGGAAAAAGAGGAGGACCGTTTGCGCGGTATTGCCTACCACGCCTTTTTGCAAAATTTTGATTTTTCGTTGCTGTTTGACAAAAACGGAGTACCCATGTCTGCGATGGATGTAAAATCAGCCGTGGAAACGGAGCTTGCAACAGGAAAAGACGGGTACGAAAAATTGGATAAAAACGTATTGTTGCGCATTTTGCAAAACCCTGTGTTTTCCGAATTGCGCGGCGCGAAACTGTACAAGGAGCAGGACTTTTTGGTTAGCCTTTCCGCTAAGGACGTGTTGCAGGGTTGTAAGGGGTTCACCGCTGTGTCGGGCATGGAGCAAGAGGAAGTTTTGGTGCAAGGCGCAATCGACTTGTTGGCGATGACGGACGACGGCGTGTGGATCATCGATTATAAATATTCGTCGGGCGGCGCGGCGTATTTGCAAGAAAAATACGCGCGGCAGTTGGAAATTTACCGTATGGCAACGGCGAAATTTTTGCGGCAGCCGAAGGAGAAAATCCGTTGCACCATCATCAACGTTCGCCGCGGTATGCAGGTGGATATCGATTGAGCGTTGTGTAGGGAAAGGATGGTTTCTTCCGTTTAAGTTAGAGAAAATTTGGACAAAAATCGCCGTTTTTTAACAAAATAAAATGAAAAATCGCCTTCTTTTTCGGCAATAATCAAGCAGAAAAGGAGGCTTTTTATGGAAATGTTCTATCGAGTGCAAGCGGTGTTGGCGGCGCACACCGTATATTTTTTGACTTGCGGCGGTGTGGCGTTCGGGTTGATTTTGGCTTCGTTGTTCGTTGCGCGCGGCAATGCAGGCGGATTTTTGGCGTTGGCATCGCTTTGCGTGGGCGCGTGGTTCGCCTTTTCTCTTGCCTACGGCTTTGCGGCGGAGGGCAGGGCATACGCTTTTGCGCTGTTTGCGTGCGTCGGGGGGCTTTGCTATCTGTGCGCGCTGAGCGCGCGGACAAGACAAGCAAAAATTGCCTTGAAAGCGGCAAGGTTCGAGGCTGAAAAACGTCGATTGCAGTTTGCTTTGCCCGATCAGGAAAACCCGTTTGTGCAAGAACGGTTGACAAGTCTGTTGCGGCAGCAATCTGCGGAGGCAGTTTCGGACGGCGCGGATTTGCGATATGCCAAAAAATTGCTTTCGGCGCTGTTGGCGCAACCGTTGTCGGCGGCGGAACGCTTGCAAGCGGAGGACGTGGGCAAGACGTTAGCGGTGTTTATGGGGAAACCGCAATGGAAAAACGAGGATTTGCGCACGGTGAACGATACGCTTTCTGCCCTGTTAAAGCTCTGCGCTAAACACGCTGTGCCCGTACAGGATTATTAAGTTTGTGGCGGTATTATTCCCCGATGAAATGGAAGGGCGGCAGGGATAAAGTCAGCTTTATCAGTGCGCCTTTTTGCCTTGCTACGCGTAAAAGCGGTTTGGTCACAAACCCGTCGGTTTTGTCGTTGATTAGGCAAAGGACGGGGGCAGGTACGCGTTGACCGATGGGGTATGGGGATTCTTTGCGCAAAATTAGCGCATCGCCGCCTGCCAAAACGGCGGTGGCAGGCAGAGTGATTCCGTTGCTTAAAAACAACTTAAATAGTGTGCCGTTTTGTATTTCGGCATCGCGGATTTCGCCCACGTATGCGCCGTCAAAATTGTAAACGGGCGTGCCGATGGCAATTCGAGCGCAAGCCTTGGGCAATACCGCGCGTAGGCGAGAAAGACACACGTCTTCCCCCACGGTAACCACGGTGGAAAAGGACAGGGCAAAGGTCGGCGCGGAATGCGTTTCCGTGCCGCAAAACAGGTATTTTATCGCCTGTGTTTTCAGTGAAAAGCCGATGCCGAGGCATACGCCGCGCGGTATTTTGTTGACGGTTAAACTTTTTTTGAGATAGTCGGTGAGGTACATAAAACGGACGCTTCCTTTTGTTTTTTAGGGTATTATAACGGATTGAACGAGGGGAAAAGATGGAAGAAAACGCTTTTTTTGACCTTTTTTGAAAAAAAGTTAAAAAACAGGGTCAAAACGCTTGCCAAAACACGAAAAGTTTGATAAAATAACGCAAGTAAAACAAGTGTGTTTTGCGTATATATTGGGGCGTCGCCAAG
>CAYRAY010000028.1:0-7351 GCA_964422405.1 uncultured Clostridia bacterium
CGCTCCTTCGCCGCGCCTTGAACTGCTTGCATCTCCGTTCCGCCGACGGGCGAGCAGTAGTTGCGGCTCGGTCACGTACTACTTGTACGCTCCTTCACGGCTTTGCACCTCACTTGTATCCGTCCTCCGCCGACAAGGCTGAGCCTTGACCCGGGCTTAGCGTGTCGGCAACGTCCTTTTAGGTAACAATGATTATATAAGCGTACGGATTTGTCGTTTATGGTATAGCCGTAAGCGGCAATCTTTTTTGTTATATCGACTGACGGAGCAAAGCGATGGAACGGAGTGTATCTTAAAAAAGATTGCGTAAGGGAAGTGTGTCCAAACCGACGAAAGCGGTATGTTTTTTTCTGCAAAAAAAATTTTTCACTAAAATTGCAAAAAAAAGTGGCAGTGTGCTATTGACAATAAAAAAATGTGTGTTATAATGCAAACCTAACGTTTGTCCAAGACTTACTACTTTGCCGTACGGGGGATGAGTTGCCGTCGTAACGGTAATTGCGTTTAAGATACACTCCGCTCTCCGCTTTGTGGGTTCGGTTGGTACGACTGTAGTGGGCGGTGTCAGTCGGTGTGATAAGGTGGGGCTCGACGTTGCGGTCGGTATGATGGTAAGGAAGGGCAAGACGGCGCAGCCGGTAGGACAAAGGGAAAAGTTTTTTGGACGGATTTGGAAAAAACCGTGAAAATCGCTTGCAATAATCGTGGGGCTATGTTATAATGTTATTACTTAATAACGATAACGATTATTGAGAGTGGTTGTGCGCCACTCTCAATAATGCTATTTCGGGGGTATTTTTAATGAAAGTGAAACCGATTGAAGAAATTCAAAGCGCGTTGCAACCCATCGCAGATGAAATGGGTATCGAGCTTGTGGAAGTGGAATTCAAACAGGGTAAAGACCCTGCTTTGACTTTGTATATCGACACCGAAACGGGTGTGGATTTGAATACTTGCGAAAAGTTCCACCGTGCTGTGGATACGGTGTTGGACGACGTAGACCCGACGTTCGGCGCGCCGTACACCCTCAACGTTTCCAGCCCCGGTTTGGACAGACCGCTGAAAACCGACCGTGATTTTAATAAGTGCATCGGGCAGAAAGTGGAAGTGCGTTTGTTTGCGCCCGTCAAGGGCAAAAAGTTTTTCGAGCTTGTGTTGAACGGTCACGACGAACACTGCGTGTACCTGCAAGACAAGGACGGGGAATGGAAGTTGGAAAAAAGCAAAATTGCCAAAATTTGCCGTGCGATCGATTTCGACGGCTTGCTCTAAACTTGTTCGGTAACCACCGAAAAGCGAAAGGGATAAAAAGGAATAAACAGTACGAAAATCTATTAGGAGATTGAAAACAATGGAAAACAAGGAGTTTTTTGCGGCGCTTACCGATTTGGTAAGAGAAAAAGGCATCAGCGAAGAGGCGTTTATCGAAACGCTGGAAAACGCGCTCGCGTCGGCGTACAAAAAACAGTTTGACGGCGGTGCGGAAGTCAGCGTGACTTTGAACGCGGCGCTTGGCACAATCGAATTCAGCGCAAGCCGCTACGTAGTGGAAGAAGTGACGGATAAAGACAAAGAAATTTCGTTGGAAGACGCGCAAGAACTTGACCCCAACCACAAAGTGGGCGACGTCATCGTAAAACATTTCATTCCCAAGGACTTCGGCCGTATTGCGGCGCAGACGGCAAAGCAAGTGATTTTGCAAAAGCTGCACGAAGCGGAACGGGACAACACCTTCTCGGAATTCTCGGACAAGGAAGGGGAATTGATGCAAGGCATTATCCGCAAAATTGACGAGCGTTACGTTTACGTGGAACTCGGCGACAAGAAGATCGAAGGGGTTATGCCTCCGCAGGACAGAGTGCCTACCGAACGTTATAACGTCGGCGACACCTTAAAAGTGTTTGTGAAGCGTGTAAAGAACAACGGTAAAAATTCGCAAATCGTCGTATCCCGTACGGCGCAGGGTTTGGTGAAAAAGCTGTTTGAAGAACAGGTACCCGAAATTGCGCAAGGCATTGTGGAAATTAAAGAGATTGCGCGTGAACCCGGTCATCGTACCAAAATGGCAATCTATTCTAACGATGCACGTGTGGACGCAGTCGGTGCGTGCGTAGGCAACAGAGGCGCGCGCGTGAACGCCGTTGTGGAAGAACTCGGCGGCGAAAAAATCGATATCATCACGTGGAACGAAGATCCTTTGGCATTCATCTACAAGGCGTTGTCGCCTGCAACCGTGCTTTCAGTTACGGCGCGCGGCGAACGCAGTGCAATGGCAATCGTTCCCGACGACAAGCTTTCGTTGGCGATCGGTCGCGACGGGCAAAACGCGCGTTTGGCGGCAAGATTGACGGGCTGGAAAATCGACGTGAAGAGCGCATCTTCTCCCGAAGCTGCCGAAGTGCTTGCGGATTTGGAAAAGGAAGAGGCGGAAGGCGAGGAAGCGTAAGCTTTTTTGCGGTGTTCCACCCCTGAAAAACAGGAGGCAAGTATGCCGAAAACAAAAAAAATCCCCATGCGCATGTGCATTGCGTGCAGGGAAATGAAACCCAAAAAAGAGATGACGCGCGTGGTGAGAAACGCGGACGGCGATATCTTTTTTGACCCGACGGGGAAAGCCGCAGGACGGGGGGCGTACGTGTGCGCCGACCCTGTCTGCTTAAAGAAGATGAGCGATAAAAAGCTGCTCCATAAAGCCTTTTCGGCACAAGTGGATCAAGCAGTGTATCGTGGCATCGAGGAGGGCGGCTTTGGAGAAAAATAAAATAGAGACCTATTTAGGGTTTTGCATTCGCGCCCAAAAGCTCATTTTCGGCGCGGAGATGATTGAACGGAAAAAGAAGGGGGTGCGCCTTTTGATCGCCGACGGCGGCATCGGGAAGAACTCCTTTAAATCCGCTCTGCAAGCCAAAGAGAGATTCGGTTGTCCGTTGATTGTGACTGCCGAAGGCTTGTTGGGAGAATTATTGCACCGACCTGCGGTGAAATTGCTTGCCGTGACCGACGAACATCTGGCGGCGGCAATCGTGACCGAGGCGGAGCGTCAACCTCAATTTACATTCTATTCGGGAGGAAACAACTGAACCTATGGCAAAAAAATACGAGAATGTGGAAAAAATTTCGGGACTGTTAAGCGAGGAGCAACTCGGCGGGTTGCAAAAGCGCATTTCTTCCACAGAAAAAAGTCTTGCGGATATTTTGAAAAAGCTGTCCGTATTAGAAACGGAAAAAGCGGAGCGTGACGCTGCGGAAGCCGCTGCCACGCAGGAGCAAGCGCGTATCGCCGCGGAAGAGGCGGCAAAAGCCGCTGCGCAAGCAGAAAAGGCAAAGGCGGAGGCGGAATCGTCCGCTCCCGAAACGGAAGCGCCGAAAAAGAAAACGGTGAAAAAGAAGGCGGAAGAACCCGTGGAAGCGGTTGCGGAAGTCAAAACCGAACAAAAGGCGAAGCCTGTGGAAGTGAAGGCGGAAGAAAAGCCTGAACAAAAGGCAGAACCCGTAGCGGCAAAGACGGAAGAAAAATCCGAACCGAAAGCAGAGCGTAAGGCAGAACCCAAGACGGAGGAAAAAACCGAAGTCAAGGCGGAAGAAAAGCCCGAAGCGAAGTCTGTAAGAACGGAAAGACCCGCGCAGAGAACGGAAGGCAGAACGGAAGCGCGCACCTTTGCGCCCAAAGCCGCGCCTGCCGCACCCCGTGCGCCCAGATATTTCCGTAACGGTCAAGAACAAGGCGTGTATATCGCAAAACCCGGCGTGGAAAACACGACGGCGAGCACGTCTACCTATCGCCCCCGTCCCACGGGCGACAGACCCCAGCGCCCTGCCGGCGACAGACCATTCGGCAACAGACCCCAACGCCCCGCAGGCGACAGACCCCAACGCCCGATTACGAGCGCGCCCGTCGCTACGCCCATCGCCGCACCCAGAGATACCAAAAACTTCTCTGCCCCTGCAAAGAAGAAGACGTTTGAAAAGACGTACAGCGAAAAGCGTCCTCTTTCCAAGCGTACGCTTGTCAAGCAACAGGGCATGACGGTGGAGGACTTTGACGAGGATAAGAGCGGTTACAGAAAGGTACGTTCGCCGAAGAAACAAAAACAACAAGAGATCCCTACCGTGAAGATTGAACACGCGGTGGTGACGACGAAGGATATTCCTATCAAAGTCCTTTCGGAAAAGCTTGGCGTTTCCGCAGTGGAAATTACCAAACGTCTTTTCAAGGAAGGGGTAATGAAGGGGATCAACGATTCGATCGATTACGACAATGCGCTGATGATTGCCATGGATATGGGCATCGATTTGGAATACAAGCCCGAAAAGACGGCGGAAGAAGTGCTTATGGATACCGTCGTTGCCGAGGACGAAAGCAAGTTGGTTACCCGTGCGCCCGTCGTTACCGTTATGGGTCACGTTGACCACGGTAAGACCTCGCTTTTGGACAAAATCCGCGCAACGTCTGTTACGGCAGGCGAAGCAGGCGGCATTACGCAGAGCATCGGTGCGTACACGGTGACGGCGAAGGGGAAACAGATTACCTTTATCGATACCCCCGGTCATGCGGCGTTTACGTCCATGCGTGCGCGTGGTGCGCAAATCACCGACGTCGTTATCCTTGTGGTGGCGGCGGACGACGGCATTATGCCCCAGACCGTGGAAGCCATCAACCACGCGAAAGCCGCAAACGTGCCTATCATCGTGGCGATGAACAAAATGGATAAGTACGAGGTTAACCCCGACCGTGTAAAACAAGAGTTGATGAAGTATGAGCTCGTTCCCGAAGAATGGGGCGGCGATACGATGGTCATTCCCATTTCCGCAAAAACGGGTATGGGCATTGACGAGTTGTTGGACGCCGTAAACCTCGTTGCCGAAATGCAAGAGCTGAAAGCCAACCCCGACCGTCAGGCGAAGGGTACGATTATCGAAGCGAAGCTGGATAAGGGCAAGGGCCCCGTGGCAAGCATTATCGTGCAGACAGGTACGTTGAAAACGGGCGACAACATTTTGTCGGGTACGACGATGGGTCGTGTCCGCGCGATGTTCGACGACAAGGGCAGAGCCGTGAAGTCGGCTGGGCCTTCTATGGCGGTGTCCATTCTCGGTTTGGAAGAAGTGCCCAACGCAGGCGACAGCATTATGGCGGTTGATCAGGCGTTGATGAAGCAGGTACAAGAAGAAAGAAAGAACCGTGAACGCGAAAGCATGATTAAGGAACAGAGCCGCGTTTCGCTTGACGATATTTTTGCGCAAGTGGAAGAAGGCAAGATGAAGAATCTGAACATCATTGTGAAGGGCGACGTACAAGGCAGCGTGGAAGCGGTGAAGCAGTCGTTGGAAAAACTGACCAACGAGGAAGTGCGCGTGAAGGTTATCCATGCGGCGGCAGGTGCAATCAACGAAGGCGACGTGATGTTGGCGGACAGTGCAAACGCGATTATCATCGGGTTCAACGTTCGTCCCGACGCAAAGGCGAAGAAGATTGCAGAAAGCTCGAAAGTGGACGTGAGAAGCTATCGTATCATTTACGAGTTGTTGGACGATATGGAAAAGGCGTTGAAGGGTATGCTTGCGCCGAAGCTCCGCGAAATTCTTACGGGTAAGTGCGAAGTTCGTCAAACGTTCAACATCACGGGTGTGGGTACGATTGCAGGTTGTTACGTTACGGACGGCAAGATTGTCCGCGGCGGTAAGCTCCGTATCTATCGCGAAGATATTATGATTTGCGAAGGCGGCGTGAAGCAGTTGAAGAGATTTAAGGACGACGTGAAAGAAGTCAACTATGGCTACGAATGCGGTTGCGCGATTGAAGGCTTTAACGAAATTCGTATCGGCGACATCATCGAGTGCTATGTCACGGAGGAAATTAAAGCGTAATGAAAGTTCCCAGAACGTCTCGCTTGAACGGCGAGTATCAAAAGGAAATCAGCGAGATCATTCGGTTGCATAAAGATCGTATGGCAGGGGTGAAGGGCATGGTGTCCGTGACGGAAGCGGACGTTGCGCCCGATTTGAAAACGGCGTACGTGTACGTGAGCATTTACGGTGTGAGTGAGGCGGAATGCAAGGCTTCTTTGGAGGCGTTGCAGGCAAATGCCGGCTATATCCGCCACCAGCTTGCCCAAGTGATGCGTATGCGCACCGTGCCTGCGTTGACTTTCCGCAGCGATTCCAGCATGGTTTACGGCGCGAAAATGGACGAATTGTTTAAGACGATTACCTATTCTACGCCCGAAACGACGGAAGAAAATAACGAAGACTAATCAGAAAAACGCGTACTTTGTCTACGCGTTTTTTTGTCCAAAGAAGAAAGAACGGAGTAGTATGAACAAGAGTTTAGAAAAGATTGCCGAGCGTATTTTATCGGCGAAGAGCGTGGCGATTTTTACGCACGCCAACCCCGACGGCGATGCCATCGGTTGTTCGCTTGCCCTGTGTAGCGCGTTGGCGCAAAAGGGGATAAAGGCGCAGCTTTGTGTGGATAGCGACCTGCCTGCGCGGTTTGCGTTTGTGGACGGCGCGGACGTTTTTGCCAAAAAGCCGACGGCAGAATACGATTTGTTGGTGTGCTTGGATTGCGCCGATCCGCAGCGTTTGGGCGGTTTGTTTGAGGAGTTTTACGTGGCAGAACGCAAGCGAATCGACACCATAAGCATCGATCACCATGCCGCCAACACGGGGTTTGCTAAGTATGATTTTGTGCGGCGGTGTGCGGCGAATTGCCTGAACGTTGCGACGCTCATCGAATACCTGGGTGCCTCATTTGATAAAAAAACGGCAGAATATCTGTTGTTGGGGCTGTTGACGGACTCGGGCAATTTTTCGCACGATGATGTGGACGAGGAAGCGTTTTTGCTGGCGGCGAAGCTGACCAAGGCAGGGGCGGACGTTTGCGGTTTTGAGTATAATCTGTTCAAGAAACAGAGCAAGGCGCGTGCCAAATTGTTTGCGAAAGTGATGAACGGTATGCGGTTTTACCACGACGATCGGTTTGCCGCCGTGGTGGTGACGCAGGAAATGCTTGCCGCTTGCGGCGCAGACAGCACCATGACGGAAGGGTTTGTGGATTTTCCGTTGAATATAGACGGGGTGGAAGTGGCGGCTTCGTTGTTGGAAAGAAAGCGCGGACAGTACCGCATTTCCATACGCACAAAAATGTATGCGGACGCAAACAAAATTGCCGGCGTATACGGCGGCGGCGGACATGTGCGCGCGGCAGGGTGTATGCTGTTCGGGGATATTGAGGATGTGTTGGATCGGCTGTCGTATACCGTTTCGCAATATTTAGAATAAGATGAAAACGGCGGATTTCTGGCGGCATTGCACGGTGGATTTCTGGCGTTGTGCGGCGGGTTTTCGG
>CAYRAY010000028.1:7451-17399 GCA_964422405.1 uncultured Clostridia bacterium
GGATTTCTGGCGGCATTGCACGGTGGATTTCTGGCGTTGTGCGGCGGGTTTTCGGACGAAAAAAGGCGCAAAAACGGCGGGTTACGAAGGAAAAGGGGGAATGGACGATGTTGGATACGGGACGAGAAAAAAGAGATAAACTCTTTAACTTTCGTCCTGTCTTTTTTACGGCGATTTTCCTGTGTTTGGGGGTGGCGTTCGGAGTTTTGCGGCTCTTTTACGGCGCGTCTTTGTGGTGGCTTTTGCTACTTATGGGGCTTGGGCTTGCCTTCTGTTTCTCGACTAAAAAGCGGTGGAAAAAGACGGCAGTTGCGCTTGCTGTATTGGTGGCGGCGTTCTTTGTCGGGTTCGGTTGCTTATATGCGCAAGCGTGCGAATACGTGGACGGAAACACCTACGAGGGCGGTTATTTTGTGACGGGCACGGTGGCAGAAAAATCGGAAACGGAGCATGGATATTGTATAGTTTTGGAGAAGGTTACGGTGGGCGGAACTGCGGAAAAAGGGAAACTCATTGCATACCTGCCTGCCGCATTTGGTGAAAATACGGCAATTTCGGACGAGGTTTTGCTTTACGGAAACGTAGGAATGCGGGGCGCGTTTAACGAGTATGGTTTTGCGGCGGAAAGCATAAGCCGAGGAATGCGGTTTTTCGTGGAGGACGTGGAAAGTTTTGCGGTGACCGAAAGGCATTTTGATCTGTTTGCCGCCATACGCACGCGGTTGAAAACGGTGCTGTATCAGGGTATGGACAAGACGCCTGCCGCCGTTACGCTGGCGGTGCTGACGGGGAATACCGACGGGATAGAAAGCGGACTTTTAGAAAATATGCGCTACGGCGGTATTGCGCACGTGTTTGCCGTGTCGGGCTTGCACGTGGGTGCGCTGTTTGCGTTCTGTATGTTGTGCGTGCGGAAAACAAGCTTGAAGTACGCCCCCAAACCCGTGCGGTTTTTGGTTGTGGCGGCGGTGTTGCTGTTCTATGGCGGTATTTGCGGATTTTCCGCTTCCGTTTTGCGCGCGACCATGATTTGCTTGGTCGGGTATGCGGCGAGTTTGATTGGCGGTTCGGTTGATCGGTTGGAGGCGCTGGGCGCGGCGGCGATTTTGGTGCTTTTGCTTTCTCCGATCGAGCTGTTCTGCGTGGGGTTTCAGCTTTCTTTCCTTGCCTGTTTGGGGATATTTTTGTGGACGACGCCCGTCAAAAATTTGCTTGTTGGCTTGGTAGACGGCGCGGAAAAGGGGATAACTCGGCTGTTTTCACGGCGCGAGGCAGGGGTGGATTCCGTTTCCGATCCACAAGAACGTGACGGCGCTGTAGACGAAATTTTAGGGGACGTATCCCGAAAAAGTGAACCGACGGCAGAAAAAGACGAGTATGAAAACCCGAAATTCGGGTTATGGCAAAAGGGAAAACGGGCGGTGACGGAGTTTTTGTCCGTCAGTTTGGCGGCGCAACTTGTCACCGCGCCCGTCTGTTTGCATGCGTTCGGTTATCTTTCGGGGTGGTCGATTTTGTTGAACTGCTTGTTTGTGCCATTTATCGGGGCGGTGTTTGCCCAGCTTTTGACGGTGGCGTTTATTGCCTGTCTGTTGCCGACGTCTGCCGCGGCGGTGTTGCTCTATTTGCCCAACGTGGTGTGGTCGGCGGTGCTGTTGGCGTTTGAAACGGTGGATTTTTCTGCCTTTGCGTTGCAGGGGATTACGTTGACGGTCGGGGCGTTTTTCTGTTACTATGCTGCCTTGACGTTTGCGACGGATAAGTGGAATTTGGGCCGAAAACAGCGCATCGCATTTGCGGCGGTGTGCGTGGTCGGGTGCGTTTTGACGGTGTGGCTCGGCAATATATAGTCGATGCGAAGTCGATTTTGTGGAAATCGGATAAAAAACAGGGAAAAATCCGTAAAAATTTTTCGATTGCGGTCAAAGAATTTCAGTATACTCTTGATTTTTTAGGAAAAAGGTGCTATAATATAAATATATTATAGGGTACTGCACTTTACACCCGAAAAAGGCTTTGGAGGCGCGCGGATTTGAAATACGTTGATTTTAAAAAATTCACCGACGAAAACGGCGCGCAACCCATTTATTTTTTCGAGGGCGAGGAAGGGTATTTCCGTGAAAAAGGGGAGACATTGTTGAAGGCGAGGTTTTTGCAAGAACCTGCCTTGGATTACGCGTCCTTTGACGGGAGCGACTTGAAAGGCGAAAAGTTGAAAACGCTGATCGAGGCGGCGTCCTGTTTTCCGTTCGTATCTCAAAAGCGGTTTGTGCGCGTGACGGAGTTTTACCCCACGGAGAAAGAATACGACGGGTATTTGAAGGCGTTTTTTGAAAATCCGCCGTCGGAGTGTTTGCTGTTTATCGTCAACTCGGCAAAGGGCAAGGCAGGGACTGCCGCGCTCGCCAAAAAGCCGAACGTGACGTTTGTGGATTGCGGACGCTCGGACGAGGAAACGATTAAGCGGTGGATTTACGTCACTTGCAAACGTGCGGGCGTGTACGCAGACGGGATTGTGTGCGGAAAGCTGGCGTCGTATTGCGTGAACGATATGTCCCGTATCGCCAAGGAAACGGAGAAGTTGTTGACCTATTGCGAGGCGGAGGGGCTGGACAAGTGGACGGACGAGTTGGTGGACGCGCTGGTGTTCCCCGATTCCGATTATAAAATATACGAGCTGGCAAACGCGTTAGCGCGGAAGAATTATGCGGCGTATATGAAAATCGTGAAAGATTTGTCCACGCGCGGCTTTAACGAGGCGGCGTTGCTTTCGTCCTTGGTCGGGTATTTTAAGAACTTATACGAAACGTCTCTTTGCCAGGGGAGCGATCGGGAAGTGGCGGCGACCTTGGGGATTAAGGAATACGCGGCGAAGAAGAACCGTGAACAGGCGGCGAAGTTTTCTAAAACCGAGCTGTTGGAAACGTACACGGCGGTGTACGAGGCGGTGAGCGGCTTGAAAGGGGGGCTTTTGACCCCTTCGGGTGCGATGAAAACGGTGACGATGCGGCTCTTTTTTGGCAGGGCGGAAAAAAAGTAAACGCAAAAAGAAAAAAACGCTTTATTTTTACGGTTAGATTTTATATAATAATATTGACGAAATTCCGTTGGCTGTCGGCGCGAAAAGCGAATATGCGGCGGCGCGGAAGAGGAGGCTACGGCTATGACAATGGGACTGTTGGCAAAGTGGTCGGACGTGCAACAGGGCACGGTGGATTTCTTTGCAAATTTCAGCGGTTGGCATGCAGTGAAAATTATTGTGGAAGTGCTGATGTTCTTCTTTTTAATTTTCCTTGTGTCCAAGGTATTGCGCGATAACGATGCAACCAAACTGATGGTGTTGTACTGGGTCGTGCTTGCAGTGGGCGTTGCATTGCATTTGCTCGATCAAGAATTGATGGATAAACAGATTTTGTTTATCTTTACGTTGTTGGTTTCGGGGATTCTGTTGGTGATGTTCAACACCGAAGTCAAGAAATATTTTTGGGACGTACAAAAGACGAAAACACCGATTTTGGACAGGATTTCCGGCAGCAACACCGAAGTGCATACCAAAGCGGACACCGAACGCTGTATCGCCGCCATAATTAAGGCGTTGCAGAATATGTCTAAAAACAACGTGGGGGCGTTGGTGGTACTTTCCAAAGGCAATATGCCCAAATCCGTAATCCAAAGCGGTACGGTGATCGATGCAGAAATCTCTTCGCAGATGATTGAGGGGGTTTTCTTTCCGCGCGCGCCATTGCATGACGGGGCGTTGATTATTCACGGGCATAAATTGCAAGCGGCGGGTTGCTTTTTGCCTTTGACCCAAAAGACGACGTACCCCAAAGAGTTCGGTACGCGCCACCGCGCGGCAATCGGTATTACCGAAGTTGCCAACGTGATTTCCTTGGTTGTTTCGGAAGAGACGGGTATTATTTCCATTGTGAAACAGGGCAACGTGACGCGCTATGCCGATTATGATATGTTGATGGACGCATTGAAGGATTATTATTGGCAGGAATTGCCGTTGACGGATAGAAAACGCTTGGGAGGGAATCGATAATGAAGTTTTTGAATTACTTAAAAGACGCTTTCGTTTCTAAATTCTGGATTAAAGCCATTTGTTTTGTGTTGGCTTTTTGCATTGTGTTGGCATTGAATATTCTGTAAGCGGCATTTGGCGCAAGGTGTTTGGTTTTGCTTAGGAGCGTGTATGGGAGTAAAAGTATGTAAATTCGGCGGAACGTCGATGGCGAGCGGCAGTACGATTGCCGAAGTGGCAAAAATCGTTGGCGCGGATTGGGAACGCCGCTACGTGGTGGTTTCCGCCCCGGGGAAACGGTTCAGCGGCGATATCAAAGTGACGGATTTATTGTATGCGTGCGCAGATGCCGTAGATGCGGCGGATATGCAGGCATTTGACGAGCATTTTGAAAAAATTCGTATTCGGTTTTTGAATATTGAACGGGAACTTGGCAAAGACCTTGGTTTGCAGGCGGCGTTTGACGACGTGCGCAAACAGATTTTATCGGGCGCAGGCAGAGAGTATTGCGCTTCCCGTGGGGAATATTTTGCGGCGAAGATTATGGCGGCGACTTTGGACGTTCCGTTTGTGGACGCAACGGAGTTTGTGCGCTTTGACGAACATGGGAATTTGAAGCAGGACGAAACGTTCGAGCTGGGAAAAAAGGTGCTTTCGGTATATGCGCGCGCAGTGGTGCCCGGGTTCTACGGCTTGGGCGCGGACGGAAAAGTGAAGACATTTTCCCGTGGGGGCGGCGATATTTCGGGTGCGATTGTGGCGCGCGCGGTGTCGGCGTCGTTGTACGAAAATTGGACGGACGTAAGCGGTTTTTACGTGTGCGACCCCCGTATCGTCAATTCGCCGAAGTGGATTCCTGAACTTACCTATCAGGAACTGCGCGAGTTGTCGTATATGGGCGCAAACGTGTTACATAGCGAATCGATTTTCCCCGTGCGTAGTGCAGGGATTCCCATTCGGATTTGCAACACCTTCCGCCCCGAAGATAAGGGTACGTATATCGTAAAACATTCCACGCGCGACATGCGCGAATACGTGGTGACGGGCATTGCAGGCAAGGGCGGTTTTACCTCCATTACCTTGGAAAAATCGCTGATGAATGCGGAGGTCGGGTTTGTCGGGAAGGTGCTTTCCGTAATCGGCAAGTACGGCATTTCTTTCGAGCATTTGCCTTCGGGAATCGACACGATGTCGCTTGTCATCGACAATTCGTTTTTGAAGGACGGTATGTTGCAAACGCTGATGCAGGAAATGCAAGCAGTGGCGCACCCCGACAAGATTTATGCGCACGAGAATATTGCACTGGTGGCGACGGTTGGACACGGTATGGCGAAAAACGTGGGTACGTCGGCTAGGTTGTTTAAGGCATTGTCTGAGGCAGGGGTCAACGTGAATATGATTGACCAAGGTTCGAGTGAGCTGAACATTATCGTCGGTGTGGAAAACGAGGACTGTGCGGAGTGTATTAAGGCGATTTATCGCGAATTTTTTAACTGAGTGGACGATATTGCGTTGTACTATAAGGAGTAAAATATGAAAGTAACTTGTATTGATTTGGCAAATGCATACGATTTTTTAGAGGGCGGTAAGTTGGATTGTTATTGTGCGGATTATCCGAGCGATGGTGACGGCAACGAATGGAAACGCCCTGCTGTGATTGTTGTACCCGGCGGTGCGTATTGGTTTGTGAGCAAGCGCGAGGGTGAGCCTGTGGCTTTGGCATTTTTGGCGAAGGGGTTCCAGACATTTGTGTTGAACTATCTTTGCGTATATGACAAGGTGCGTTATCCCGAACAGCTGTTGGAGCTTTCGGCGGCTGTCGATTATGTAAAAAAGCACGCAGACGAATTGCACGTAAATGCTGACGAAGTGTTTGTGGTCGGTTTTTCGGCAGGCGGACATTTGACGGGTAACCTGGCAGTGGATTATGCGGCGTCTTCGCAAAAAGCGGGCGCGGTGTTGGATTGTAAGCCGACGGCGGTGGGGCTTTGCTATCCTGTTATTTCCGATAAGCTGGGGCATATGGCTTCGCATAATTTCCTTTTGGAAGGGTATACGGACGAGGCTAAGGCGGAGTTGTTGCCGAGCGTGCGCCTAGACGAAATGGTGACGGAACAGACGCCGCCTGCATTCCTTTGGACAACGACGACGGATGCCACCGTGCCATCTATCAACGCATTGTCTTATGCTATGGCATTGGCGAAAGTCGGGATTTCGTACGAGTTGCACGTTTTCCCCGAAGGGCCGCACGGTATGTCTACGGGCAGTTTGGAAATTAACGAGCCCTGCGCTGCGTTGCCGTACGTTTCTCGTTGGGTGGGGGATTGTGCAACCTTCTTCCGCCGTTTTACCAAAGAACAATATTGATTTTTGCTTAGAATATAGCCGCCGCTTTTATACTAAAAGCGGCGGCTTTTCTGTTGCCGAAAACGAGCATGGGGGTGCATGTTTTGCGTTGTTGAGGGAGTGGCTTTTTGAGGAGATAGGACAGCAGTGGACGATATATTCCGTATCACAAAACATTCAACGCGTACCTGGTAGGGGGGTGACTATTTTTTCTGATTTCTAGCGCGGATATATACGCCGCCGCGCAATAGGTTGCAATGGTGTGCTTTGGCTAGTTGTGACACGTTTACCACTTGATAACCTGCCTTTTCTAAATCGGGCAACAGCCTTTTTAAGGCGGTTACGGTGTTTTTATAGCCGTCGTGCATCAGCACGATTGCGCCCGAAAATTTGTTGTTGAATACTTCGTCGTAAATGGCTTGCGCGGAAACGCCCTGCCAGTCGTTGGTGTCAATCGACCAATCGATGAGCGGCGTCGGTGCGTGGTTTTTTACGTAGTTGTTGGCTTTGCCGAAGGGAGCGCGCAACAGGTGGCGGGGCTTGCCGTCGATTTGTTGCAAGGATTTGTCCGTGTTGTCGATTTCCGCTTGCAATTCCGCCTCGGATAGCGTGGTTAGGTCGGCATGGGAATAGGTGTGGTTGCCGAGTTCCATGCCCAAGGCAAGGCAGGTGCGCAACAGGTGGTGCGATTGCCCGTCTATGCGGCAACCGTTGCAAAAAATGGTGGCGGAGGCAGGACAATGCGGATGCGCCTCGTTAAAGGCAGCGAACACGGTGAAAATGCTTTCTAAACCCTGTGAAGGTGCGTCGTCAAAGGTGAACGCAATTAACTTTCTGTTAACGTCAACATGACGAACGTCCACGTCGGAAACGTTCCAAACAGGGCTGTCCGTTTGGTCGGTTTGTGAGTTCAACTCGTCCATGGTAGGGTCGTTTATTAAAAAATCCGGGTCGATGTCGCCGATTTCGTTGCTGCTGTTTTGTTCACGGCGGACGGAGTTTTCCGTTTTATTTCCGTTGTCGATAGGGGTGGAACAACCAAACAGCGAACACAGGCAAAAAGCGGTGTAAAGGCGAAAAATGGTAAGGCGTTTCATGTGGATAGTATGTGTAGTGAAAGCGGAAAGTATGCGGTTTTTGCGTGGGGGCGGTGGGGAAAAACCGAAAAAATCGGGGAGCGTTGCTCTGTTTTTGATATAAAAAGCAGGAAAAATGGCGAAAAAATTGACAAATATTGACAAAATCGGCAAACCTTCTTGACAAAAAACGAGTGGCGTGGTACAATAGACTAAATTATTTTGGCTTTTGCCGAAATTTTTGTACAGGTATGCAATTCGGTTGCATACAATAAAGGGTACTGTTTTGCGTGTTGGGGAACGTTCGCAGAACGGAATTGAAATTAGGGTTAGGTTGTAATGAAAGAAGAAAAACAGGTGAAGGACGCTTGTAGCCGTTTTGATATTGACGGAGAGTATCGCCGCTATGAAGTGGTGACCAGCGGTCATATCAACACGACGTACCGTGTGTATTACGAGCACGAAGGCAGGTTGAAGGATTACATTTTGCAAAAGGTGAACACGTACGTGTTCCGCGATCCCGAAGGGGTGATGCGGAATATTTCGACCGTCACCGAGCATATCCGCAAAAAGGTGAAAGAGGTGCAGGGCACGGCGCGCCGCAACGTTTTGCATTATAAAACGACGGCGTACGGGAAGTATTATGTGTATATGCCCGACGGCAGTTTTTGGCGCTGTTGCCGCTATATCGACGATTCCGCTTGTTATGAAAGTACGGACGATTTGTATGTGATTGAGGGCGCTGGGCAGGCGTTTGGGGAGTTCCAAACGAATCTTGCCGATTTCCCTGTGCAAGAGCTGTGCATTGTGATTCCGCACTTCCACAACACGGTTAACCGTTACGAAATTTTCCGCGCGGCGATTGCCGCGGACGAAGCAGGGCGGTTGGATTCCGTCCGCGACGTGGTGGACGAATATCTGCGCGTGGAGGAGGTGGCGACCCGTTGTTATCGTTTGCAACGGCAGGGTGTGTTGCCTTTGCGCGTGACCCACAATGATACCAAGCTTAGCAACGTGCTGTTTGACGCGCGCACGCGCGAGCACCTTTCAGTAATCGATTTGGATACCGTAATGCCCGGGCTGGTTGCCTTCGATTTCGGTGATGCCATTCGTATTGCAGCTTCTAAGGGGGCGGAAGACGAAAAGGACCTGTCGAAAGCGGTGCTGGATATGGAGAAGTACGAGGCGTTTACTCGTGGCTTTGTCGGCAAGCTGGACGATTCCATTTCGCAGGCGGAAAAGGATTCGCTTGCGCTTGGCGCAGTGGCGATGACGTTGGAATGCGGTGTTCGGTTCTTGACCGATTACTTAAACGGCGACAAGTATTTCCGCGTGCATTATGCCGATCAAAACCTTGTCCGCGCGAAGTGTCATTTGGCGTTGGGTAAGGACATGATTGCCCGTTTGGACGAAATGGAGCGCATTGTAAAGAAGTATTCTTGACAGTTTTGTACGAAAATTTTGTTAAGTAAAATTGTATAAAAACAGGGAAAACCGACGGCGATTTGCCGTCGGTTTTAATATTTGCTTGCTTGTAATAGTGCCATGACGATGGCACCGAAGTTACCGCCGACGATTAAACCTATGGAAAATCCTACCCAGAACATCGTTTGCCCTCCTGCCGATAAGTATTGCCCGATTTTTTATAGTTTAGTACATAGATATGCAAGAAATATAAAAAAATTCACCGCACATTTTTGGGGGCGAGCGGCATACTATGTTGGGGGAGGTGGCTATGCGGGTTGCGTTTATTTCACGGGGGAGTGTGCGCGCGTTTGACGAGTTGTGGCAAAGGGAAGGGGGGATTGGCAAGGGGCGAGAATGTGGAGGTCTTTTGCACAGATGTTTGGGCACAGACGGGGCGGATTGCGCGGACGTAAATCTGTTTTTATTTGGATTTGAGGGGAGCAGGTACGAGGTGAGTTATGAAAAGGAGCTGAAAGGCGAAAGCTTCTTTTTTGAGGACGTGGCTGCCTTTTCCAAGCGTACGGACGGGGTGGTGGTCAGCGGCTGTATTACCGATTCGCACGGGATCAAGCGGCGGTCTGCCGTGGTGGCAGAAAAGGGGAAGATTTTGGGAGTGACGGATAGCTTATACGCGGTGGACGAGAGGTTGAGCTGCGGCGCGGCATTGAAATTGTACGATACCTCGGCAGGGAAAATGGGGGTGGCGGTGGCAGAGGATTTTTACTTTCCCGAAGCGTTGAAAGCGCTTTCGTTGTGCGGTTGCGATTTTATCGTTTGTCCGTTTGGGGCAACGGAAAGGGAGTTGCAAACGGTGCTGTTGCGCGCGCACGCTTTTTTCTGCGGCGTGCCGATATTGTTTAGCGGAATCGGGTATGCGATGGCGGCAGAACCGAGCGGTCGGCTGGCGTTGGATTCGTCGCAAAGCCCCGTGGCGGCAACGGTGGAAAACCGCCGCGAATATCATTTGGTGGAACGGCGGACGAGAATGGTAATGCCACGGCAATAAGCCGTGGCACTCTGTTTTCGATAGAA
>CAYRAY010000029.1:0-17388 GCA_964422405.1 uncultured Clostridia bacterium
GAACCCATGTTACCACCGTGAAAGGGTGGTGTCTTAACCGCTTGACCAACGGGCCGTCACCGCGCTTACGCGCTATGTATAAAACGGATTGCTCCGTGTTGTTGTCTTTGGTAGCGGCGATGAGATTCGAACTTATGACCTTCCGGGTATGAACCGGACGCTCTAACCAACTAAGCTACGCCGCCATTTTGGTTGCGGAGGAAGGATTCGAACCTTCGACCTTCGGGTTATGAGCCCGACGAGCTACCTAGCTGCTCTACCCCGCGATATATCGCCCTTCTGCGCCGCAAAAACTCGCCGCACAAAACAGCTTTATAATAATACTAAAAAGAAAACATTTTGTCAACTGTTTTTTCGCCTTTTTTAAAAAAAATCTAAAGAATTTTCAAAAAAATTTTCAAAGCCACAAAATTACCCTCATTCAGCGCCTCCACCCTACTCCTACTATCAAAAAACGGAGTCCGCCGCCGTCCGCATGCAGACCCCGTATCTCCGTTTTGGCTATTGCCTACAACCATGTGCGCCAAACCGCGCACAATCAACGCAAGCGCATCGTTTCTCCTTTTTGCTCTTTATCGGACGGCGCAGGTTGCGGCGCGCACTCGTTTTTCAGTCCCGAAATATATGCCGCGTACTCTGCCTCGGTAATCTTCGGCACTTTATTCTTCTTTGTTTTTGTCGGTTTACTCATACAAAAGCCTCCGTTTTGGAATTTTGTAAAAGTATGTCCTTTTTTTCATTTTTCATACCCTAAAACAGAATGCAAAGTACGTTGTTTTTTCCGTCGTTGACAATCCGCGTAATCGTCCGCCGCATTTTTCGCCGCAACTCCTCGGACATGGCGCCGCTCTTGCCAGAAAGTTCCTCGCCAACCAACGTCCGCAACGACTTGCCGAAAATGTTTGTTTCCCACACCTTTTCTTCTCCGTCCTCGTACGCGATCAAGGTGTCTTCCACAAACGATTCACTCTGTTCCTTGGTACCAATCATCGGCGTAACGCACCCCGTCACGTCCACTTTGACGATGTGATAGCCCGATGCGCGCGCCCGAAACCGAACACCGTATCCCGACCCTTTTTTGACCAGTTCCGGCTTATCTAACGCAAAATCCCCCTCGTCGGGACAGACAACTCCGTATCCCTTTTCTTCCGCCGTTTCCAAGGCGTTTTTCACCTTATCGTACGCCGCTTGAACGTGCGCTGTATCGCGCAGATACCGCAACAACGACAGCTCGTCAAAGCCCTCTTTGCCGCACGCCTCCCCCAAGGCTTGATAGAACAACTGCTCCTTTGCGCCGATGAAAATTTCCACGCTCCCTTTGCCGAGATCCATACGGATTTCTTCGGGATTCACATAAGCGGACTCCTCGTCGAACAGCCCTTCCAACGCCAGACAATCGCGCATTTTTACCGTGTTTTCCACCGCCTTTTTCACCGCGGAAAGCGCACCGTCCACCATGGCGTGACTTTCGGGCAAGGCTTGCAACCACTTGGGCAAACGCACGTCGATACGCAGAACGGGGAACTCGAACAACGCCGTTTTTAACACTTCCACAATCTCTGCCTCCCCCATCATTTCGGCATTCAACGCGACCACGGGTACACCGTATCGAATTTCCAGCTCCGTTTTTAAGGGCTGGATTTGTAAAGGGTTTTTACAATTTAACACAATAACAAATGGCTTGCCTTGCTCGCTCAACTTCGCCGCGGCGCGCGTTTCCGCGTCCTCGTACCCCTCGCGCGGAATGTCCGTCACGCTGCCGTCCGTCGTCACCAAAACACCGATGGTGGAATGTTCGCAAATCACCTTTTCCGTACCCATTGCCGCAGCCTCTTCAAAGGGCATGGGCGCCTCTTGCCACGGGGTTTTGACCAACCGAGGCGCGCCGTCCTCCTCAAAGCCGCTTGCGCCCTGCACGCCAAAGCCCACGCAATCCACCAACCGCACGCGCACGTCTGCGCCCTTGGCAAGGGAAATATGCGCCCCCTTAGCCGGCACGAACTTCGGCTCCGTCGTCATTATCGTTTTCCCTGCCGCTGATTGCGGCAATTCGTCCGTCATCACGGCACGGTCTTTGGGGTCGGCATTCGGCAACACCATCACTTCCATAAATCGCTTGATAAAGGTAGACTTCCCCGTGCGAACGGGCCCCACCACGCCGATATAAATATCGCCGCCCGTCCGATTTGCAATATCCTCGTAAACGCTGTAATTTTCCATCAACGACCTCCCATCGCGCCACGCGGTTTTCCGTCCGATACGACGTAAAAAAACTCCGCAGGCAAACCTGATACGGTTTACTATATGCGGAGTTCTTTGCCGTTATGCGTATTTTTGCACGGGCTTTTCGCCCTTTTCCATAAAAATATGGTTTAATTTTTTTGTTGTTCCGCCGCCTTTGCGGTTGCCGCTTCTACGGCGATGTAGTCCTTATCTGCCGAAAAGTCTCTCGGCTCGTTATACTCGCCGCCCAACGCTTCTACGGCATATTTCAGTTCTTGAAATTCCACAAAGCCCAGCGAACGATCCTCAATTTTACGCAACAGATGGGGCAGAGCGCGCTCGTCGCCGTACGCCGCCAAATACCCTGCGTACAAAGAGGTGTCTTCCGCCTGCAAAAAGGCATTCAAAAGCAAGGTATACACTTCCTCGTCCCGACCCTTCAAACGGGAGAGAATTTCCAACATATACCCCTGCGCCAACCCGCGCTTGTACACGTCCAAAGCCTGCGTTTTTACCTCGTCGGCGTGCGTGCGCAAAATGTCGCAAAGATCGCTGCGGATTTCCTCGTCAAAGCCGTTTTCTTCCAGCACCTTGAAATAGACGGGAAATGCGCGCTCGTCTTCGCCGATCAGGTTGACCGCATACGAAATGGTTTGGCTGTCCTCGGTATTCAAAAGAGGCAACAATGCCTCGGCATTGCCGCGTTTTTCAATTTCCGTACATAAAAATTCAGGCACGGGCACGTCCTCTTCCAAGTGCCCTTTCAAAGCGGAAACCAACTCCTCGTCCGTCATACGGGCATAGTATTCCTTCGGCGTGCAACCGATTTTGGCAATGAACGTATCGCCGAACTTTTTATACAGTTTGGGAATGACGTCCTCCCACTGCTTTTCGTTGTATTTCTTTTTGTTTTCCGCCATGTATTGCGCTAATTTTTCATCGAACATTCCGTCCAAATCAATCCATTTCATCTTCGCTTTCCTCTCTGTTTTTTTCTGTATTTTCACGCGCCGCCTTGTCCTGCAACAAACAGGCAAGAATCCCGCGCACCTTGCCGATGTCCGCTTCGAATGCCGCCGCAATCGAATCCATATTTCCGCCCAGCTCCTTAAAGCCCGTCATAAAGAAAATGGCACAAGCGCAATCGTTGGCGTTCTCCACCAAGCCCAAACTATCCGTTCTTTCCAACACGCGATATAACTCCTCGGCGCACTCAGCAATCCGCACCGAATACTCGTCACGCACCACGGCGAATTTAGAAGCGAGCTTTGCATACCCTTCTACAAACTTCTTGTGCCGCTTTCTGCCGATATGGATACGATAGAGGGGAACTTGCCGATAGATATTGCAAAGCACGATGCCCACGTCCATATTCTCGTTACGCTCCAACAGCATACGCAACGTTTCGATTTTCAACACGTCCGCCACTTCAAAATCGAGCAACACGTCCTGAATAAACTCGTCTGCGTGCGCCTTGACCGCCGTGGTCAGCGCAAGATACTGCAAATCATGGTCGCCGCCGTCCAGTTCGTCAAAGCACCACTGCAAATACCCGTCGTGCAAAATGAGCAACCCGAACAACTGCGCATCGTCCTTGGAAGCCGAAGCCACGTTCAGCATTTCCGCGCAACGCCGTTCCCGTTCCGCCTGCGGCAAATGATAAAAATAAATCAGTTCGGGCGGCGTCGGGTTGTTGCCGTCCTCTATTTCCGCGCGATAGCTACGGAGCAATTCCAAATAATACTTTGCCACTTCCGCATCGGGGTAGATAGAACAGAGCTCATCCAACGTGCGCTCAGCCTCGTCCAACTTACCGCATTTATAGGCAGAAACCCCTTTGAAATACAGCGTTCTGCCGTCGTAGGGCAACTTACTATCCAGCTTGCAAAACACCTCAAACGCCTTATCGTGCATTTCGTTTTCGCAACAGACCGTAGCCACTTTGTACAACTCGTCCGTGTTCTCCACGGGCATGGCGACTAATTTTTCGGCAATGGCGCGGCTTTCCGCCCGTTTGCCCTGTTCCAGATACACGGCGGCAAGCGTGGATAAAACACGCACGTCGTTCGGTTCTTCTTGCAAGAGTTCCAAACAGACGTTTTCCGCCGCCTCCGTTTCCCCTGCCAGCAAATGCGCCACCGCCTGCAAGTCCTTTGCCGTCGCGTAATCCTTATTGCCGACGGGCACTTTGTCCAGCTCGGCAACGGCACGACGCGCGTCGCCGCTTTTTAAGGCTTGCATACCGACGTTCACTTCCTTAGAATAATCGGCAAGTCGAGGGGGGTATACAAAGCGGAATTTGTCCCGTTTCTTCGTCGAAAAGGCATCGGCAATGTCCATGCGCACCTCTTCGGGGATTTGGTCGTCTACGTCGATGAGTTTGTTATAATAATATGCCGACTGCGCCTCATTGCCCATGGCAAGGAAGTTTGCCGCCAAGCCTTCGTACACGTCGGGCAAGTCCTCCTCCGCCGCGCAATCGAGCATACGAAACCAATAATTGATGGCAGAGCCGTGCAAGCCCATGCCCTCGTAAATGTCCGCAAACCGCAAATACACGTCGGGGTCGCCGCCAAACGCCTGCAATTCCAAATAAGCATAACGGAGGGCGGAAACATAGTTCCCCTCGTTATAATATTTATCCGCAATGCGGGCGTACCGATCGCGGCTGAAATCTATTTTTCGTACTTTTTTCTCTTTCATCAGCAAATCTCTTCTTCGTCCGTTCCGTCCTTTTTGCGGAAAATTTTATCCGCGTCCTCGTCCGTGAACGCATAGTCGGTATTGCAATAATGGCAATGAATACGCGCCGCGCCGTCCTCGCGGATAATCTGCCGCAAGGTATCTTCGCCCAACGATACCAGCACCCGCGCCAAATAGGCTTTGGAACAGTTGCAACGATATTCCGCCGTGCGCAAATCCCACACCGCTTTGTCGCAATCGAACAGCGCTGCCGCCTGTGATAACCCCTCTTTCAGCGTTTCCACCACGGCAGAAAGATCGGCGGCATACGTCTTTTCCACCGCCTCGTCCGAGGCAAACGGCAGTGGTTGCAACACCACCGCGCCGGCAAACGCAACGCCGTCCTCTCCGTTTTCCACCACCGTAAACATACGGGTGGGCAACTGCTCGCTAATGCGGTAATATTCTTCAAATGCCTCGTCTACGCCGCCAAAATCGGGCAAAGCGCACGCACCGATAAACGGACGGCTGTACCCGTCGTCGCGGATGATCGTCAAGCTGCCGTTCGAGCCGAGTGCGGCGCGCTCCGTTTCCGCATTTCCCTTTTCGGGCAAGCACGTTTCGCCGATATAGCCGCGCATTTTCAGGGCTTTGTTGCCAGATACGGCAATTTCGCCGCAACCGCCGACCGTCTTTAAGGAAAGGGAAATATCGCCGCTGTCCTCTTTGAGGCAAGCGCTCATATACGTCATTGCCGTCAACGCTTTGCCGAATACGTAGGCAGAAGTCGGGGTCAGGTTATGTACCCTTGCCCCTTCGCGGACGATGTCCGTGTTGTCGATCAGCGTCAACGAAACTTCGCCGCCGAACACCAGCGTACGCAATACGTTTTCTTTGAATTCGCTCATGCCTTGCCTCCTTTTTGCGCCAAAAAACAAATGCGGTCGCTGTCCGCTTCCGCCTCGCCCAAGAACCCTTCCTTGTGCAAAAGCGTAAAGCCGCATTTTTTGAGTGCGTCCTCGATTTCCGCCACGGAATAGCGGTACTGCCGATGCGTTTCGTCCTCGCGGATATATCTGCCGTCCGCCTGTTTGGAAAAGAGGGTGACTTCCATAGTCACGCCGTCCTCTTCCTCTCTATTAAAGCTGAGGTAGGTCACGTCGTCACGGTCGTCCACACTGACAGTATTTGCAATTTTTTCTCTAAATTTTCGTTCGGAACTGATGTCGAACAGAAACACGCCCTGTTTATTCAACACCGCATACACGTTTTTGAAGGCGGCGCAAAGCTTGCGTTTGGGGATATAGTTGACACAATCGTTAATCGCCGTTGCAAAATCGAACTTTTTGGGACTTTTGAAGGCGGTGACGTCCCCCAACAGATACTCGCCGCGCACCCCCTCTTTCAAGGCTTGCGATTGCGCAAAATCCAACATTTCGGGGGATACGTCCAAACCCGTCATCGCATAGCCGTGTTTTTGAAAGGCACGGGTAAACCAGCCGCCGCCGCAACCGATATCTAACCCCGTCTTGGGTGAAAAGGCGCTCAGCTTTTGCAACATATATTGCGACCACGCTTCGTAGCCGCAGTCGTCGTTCAAATATTCAAACCATTTGGCAAGATTGGCATACGCCGTATTCCGCACCATTTCCTCTCCGTCCTTTGTTGCTTGTTTTATCCCCGTAAAAAGCGATTTTCCGCGCGGCAAATCGCCGCGCGGTACTTTCCGTGTTCTCTATTCGTTTAATCCTCGTCCGTCGCCTTGGGCGGTTTGAACTTCTTATTCTTTTTATTCTTTTTGGCGTCCTCTTCCGCGACCGCCTTTTCCCGCTCGTCAAACTGACGGTTATATTCTACGTAGCGCAAATCGTTCTTATGCTCTTCGGCATACGCTTCGCTGTCTTCCACAATGTTCTGTTTGCTTTCGCGCAGTTTCTTCAAGTCGTCACGCGTAAACGATTGCGGCAATTCGTATACCTGTACCGAGTCGTCAATCGGCTTAATCGGGCGCGCAACCAAACGGGATCTGCCGTGTGCCAAAATCGCGCGTTGGTATTCCATGGACGCCGCGCTGTCTTCGCTCGTCGCCACTTCGCCGTTCTTGCCGTAAATACCTCTGCCTACTTTTGCGCCTTTGATCTTCGGGTTGATGAACTTATCGAATACCCATTGTGCAAAATCCAGCCATACGAGCAGCGCATACGAAAAGGAGAGGAACAGTGTCAGCATGGTGGCAATGACGATGATAAAGGTCTGTCCGACCATAAGCAACGCAAAGGGCCACAACGCCAAGATACCGAAGAACACCGTCTGCGGCAACGTACCAAAGGAAAGGACCGCCGCGTTACGGAGCAGGGTAAAGAATTTCATTTCATAATTGACGCCGAGGGCAATCATCCAAAGGGAAATCATCAAGGCGAACACGATAATCGCCCAACTTGTCCCTTGCGAGATGTACAGGAGTACCCGTTGCGTTTTGCTTACGCTGGTGGCAAGAGCCAAAGCGGAAGCGTCCAACATCATGCCGCAGGCAAACAATACGCCGCTGAACAGCAATGCCGTCTGCAAGGCGTTTTTAAAGTTGAGCTTTACGCCGCGCCAAAAATCGTTGGTGACGAAGATGCCTTCCGTCCAAACCATGTTACGCATAACGTACATACCGCCGGACAACCCCACCGCCGCAATGACGGAGGTAATCAAAATACCCAAATACAACACGAAGTCGTTTTGCAAACGCAGAGCTTCCGCCTGACCCTTCAACGCAGGGAAGGCAGGATAACCGATACCGACGTTTGAACCGAACGGATAAATCTGTCCGCCCGCTTCCGACACCAGCGAGCATAAAATCAGCACCGCAAACAGCGGCACGAAGAAGATTACGGTAAGTAGGTTGATTTTGACCATTTTACCAAAGTTGCCCTTGAAAATATCCCAAAAAAGCTGCCAACGGTTGGTCGGCAGAGTACTTCTTGCATACTCTTCGCTTTTTTCCTTTCCTTCAAGCATACGGGTGATAAACCCTTTCTTTTGTTGCGCCATACATTTACTCCAAAGCTTTTTCTTCCGCGCTGATATATACCCGCTATTTCCGCCCGTTAAACACAAAAGCGTAAAAAAACGGCGGTACCGTAAAAATTTTTGCGAAAGTTGTATACACATTGTATCACAAATTACAGATTGTTTCAAGGAATTTACAAAGAAAAACGGAATTTTTCAAAGAAATTTCACAAGTTGACGAAAACCAAGCGGTTTTTGTTGACATTTTTATGCGGCTATGCTAAAATAACCCTGTTAAATAGAGGAGCGGAAGAACAAGAGTAACCTTTTTTGTAGCGGGCTAAGGACGCGCCCGAAAAAAGGCGAAAGGGTATCGCCGCCGAAGCGCAACCGTTCGTCCCCCTTGCGCTGGGCATACGGGATAATACCCGTGTGACTGTCACCGTCCGTGAAGAGCTATTTACCCTTACCCGATTTTTCGGCGGAAAGTTGCTTTGACGGCGGTGGAAAGACCACCGTCTTTTTTTCTGTTTTGCGCCTGCCGCAAAGCAAACGAAAGTACGGTTTCCTTACGCAATTTATCCCCAAAGGAGTCACATATATGAAAACTTACAACGTAGGCGTAATCGGCGCGACGGGCATGGTAGGGCAACGCTTTATGTTGTTGCTTGCCAACCACCCTTGGTTCCGCGTTACCGTGCTTGCCGCTTCGGCTCGCAGCGCAGGCAAACCCTATCGCGAGGCGGTAGGCGATAAGTGGGCGTTCGATACGGAAATCCCCCAAAACCTCGCTTCCCTCGTCGTTTTGGACGCGGAAAAGGACATTGACGAAATTGCAAGCCGCGTGGACTTTGTGTTCTGCGCCGTCAATATGGACAAGGCGAAAATCCAAGCCTTGGAAGAACGGTATGCCAAAAAGGAAATACCCGTCGTTTCCAACAACTCCGCGCACCGCTTTACGGCGGACGTGCCGATGATCATTCCCGAAATCAACCCCGAGCATTTGGACGTTATCCCTGCCCAACGCAAGCGTTTGGGTACGAATCGCGGCTTTATCGCCGTAAAATCCAACTGTTCGTTGCAATCGTACGTACCCCTTTTGCACCCTTTGAAAAAGTACGGCATTAAAGAGGCGGCGGTTTGCACCTATCAGGCAATTTCCGGCGCAGGCAAGACCTTTGCCACCATGCCCGAAATTTTGGATAACGTAATCCCATACATCGGCGGCGAAGAGGAAAAGAGCGAAAAAGAACCCTTAAAGATTTGGGGCAAGGTCGAAGACGGAGAAATCCGCGCGGCAACCTCCCCTGCCATTACGGCGCAATGCTTGCGCGTTCCCGTTTCCGACGGGCATACGGCGGCGGTGTTCGTTTCCTTTGAAAACAAGCCGACGGAAGAAGAGATTATTGCCGCATGGGCAAACTTTGCGGGCGAACCGCAACGGTTGGGCTTACCCTCCGCCCCCAAGCAATTTTTGACCTACTTTGCCGAGGACAACCGTCCGCAAGCCAAGTTGGACAGAATGGAAGGCAACGGCATGAGCGTAAGCGTGGGCAGACTCCGCAAAGACCACGTATTCGATTATAAGTTTATCGGGCTTTCGCACAACACCTTGCGCGGCGCGGCGGGCGGCGCGGTATTGCTTGCCGAATTGCTGGCGGCAAAAGGGTATTTCGACTAACAAAACACAAATTATTTTCAGTGGAGCATAGCATAGTATCATGAAAGGATTTTTCAGCGGTAGCGCAACGGCTATCATTACCCCGTTCAACGAATCGGGCGTGAATTTTGAAACTTTCGATCGTTTGATCGAACATCAGATTGCAGGCGGCACGGACGCCATCATTTTCCTTGGCACGACGGGCGAACCGTCCACCATGTCCTTTGAAGAAGAACACGTGGTGATGGAATACGCCGTAAAAAAGGTAAACGGCAGAGCGAAAGTGATTTTCGGTTGCGGCAGCAACAACACCGCCGACGCCATTATGACGGCACAAAAAGCCGAAAGCTACGGCGCGGACGGTCTACTTGCCGTCACCCCCTATTACAACAAATGCACCCAAAACGGTTTGGTGGAATATTATAGGGCGATTTGCGAATCGGTGTCTATCCCCGTCATCGCCTACAACGTTCCCGGCAGAACGGGTGTGGAAATTCAGCCTGCCACGATGGCGAAAATTGCAGAAATCCCCAACATCGCCGGCATCAAAGACGCTGGCGGCAACATGAGCAAGACCATGGAAACCCTCCGTCTCGTCAACGACAAGTGCGACGTGTATTCGGGCGAGGACGCGCTGAATTTGCCCATTTTGGCAAGCGGCGGTGTCGGCGTGATTTCCGTGCTTTCTAACTTAGTACCTGCGGACGTGAAAAAGCTTTGCACGCTGGTCAAGGAAGGAAAACTTGCCGAGGCGATTGCACTCAACAACAAGCTTTTGCCACTTGCAAACGCCTGCTTTGTGGAAGTGAACCCGATCCCCGTGAAAGCGGCGATGAATTTGCTGGGCTTTGACGCAGGATTTTTGCGCGCGCCCTTGACGGAAATCGAACCCGAAAACAAGGCGAAACTTGCCAAAGCCATGCGCGAGTACGGCTTGGAGGTACACGAATGAGCGTGAGAATTATCCTTTGCGGCGCATGCGGAAAAATGGGCGGCAATGTCCTTTCTCTGCTTGCCGACGACGGAGAAGCCGAAGCCGTTTGCGGCGTGGATTTGTTCCCCAAAGAAATCGGGATTCCCGTCTATAAAAGCTTTGCCGAAGTGACGGAAGATGCGGACGTAATCATCGACTTTTCCTCCCCCGTCGGTTTGGAAGATCGCTTGCAGTACGCCAAGACGCACGGGATGGGCGTGGTACTTGCCGCTACGGGATTTTCCGCCGAAGATTTGCAGCTGATTGACAGCTACGCAATGCAAATCCCTCTGTTCAAAACGGCGAATTTGTCGCTCGGCGTCAACCTGATGCAAGCGTTGATTAAGACGGCGGCAGAAGTGCTGGGCAAGGAATATGACGTAGAAATTATCGAACGCCACCACAATCTGAAAAAGGACGCGCCGAGCGGCACGGCTTTGATGCTTGCGGACACGGTGAACGAGGCGTTCCGCGGCGAAAAGTGGTACGTGAACGGCAGAGAAGGCATCGTCGGCGCAAGAGAGCAGGACGAAATCGGTATACATGCCGTGCGCGGCGGCACGATTGTGGGCGAACACGAAGTGATGTTTGCAGGCGAGGACGAGATTATTACCATTTCGCACAGCGCAAGAAGCAAGCGTGTTTTTGCCGTCGGCGCAATCCGCGCGGCAAAGTTCTTGAAAGGAAAACAGGCAGGCAGGTACGAGATGAAGGACCTTTTGGCTGAAGAAAACGCATAAAATGAAATAAGAATGACAGACCCCCGTCTTTCCGTTTGGGAAGGACGGGGGTCGTTGCTTTTTATGGGAATTGCGTTGCCTACATTGAGGCAACTGCTTTTAAGACACGCTCCGCTTGGGCTTCGCCCTCGGTCGGTATGACCCAGCATGAATTTAGACGGAAAACGGAAAAAGCTACCAGACAACCGTCTACTCGTTGCGGAAGGCAGATACAAGCAAGACGAGGAGGTGAGATGGCGCGCACAAGTAGCGCATAACCGAACGCCGACAAAGTATTGCGAAGTATATGCCTTTCGCCTTATAAAACGGAGAGGGCGAGCGAAAGACGGTTCAGCGTCCGTTCTTCGCCTAAGATTTGCATAATCGTACAAAGGTCGGGGGTGTTGGTCAAACCCGTCATGGCGACACGCAACATTTCCGCTACGTCCGATACGTTACCGGGGTAGTTTTCGGGGTTTGCTTTATACGCCTTCATATCCGTGGCGAAGCCGTTTTCTGCTGCCACCGCTTTGACCTTATCAAACCAAGCGGAATTGTCGTCGTTGACGTTGTACACGGCTTTGAATCCGCTAAGCACCGCCGCCACCGTGGCGTTATCGAACCGATACGCATATTCGGGCGCGAAACTTTCGTCGAAGAAATAGGAGATGAATTCCACCGCCTGCTTTGCCGTGGTAAAGTCCTTTCTGCGCTTTTTGCCGCCGATCCCCATGCAAAGGTTGAGGATTTTTAACATATATTCCTTGTCGGCGAAATACCCCTTTTGCGTTTCCGTGCCGAACTCGTTTGCCCAAGCGGAAAGGAAGTCGAACATCTCCTCGGCGGAGAGTTTTGCCAACTCGTTTTTGCTGATGTCGTTGAGTTTGTTCAAATCGAACAGTGCGCCGCTCTTGCCCATTTTGTGAATGGAGAATTTGAAATCTTCCAACGCAGCGTCGGGGTTTTTCATGTACCATTCTTCAAAGTTGGAGTTGAGCAGGGTGAGCATATACACCTTGACCGCCTTGGCAAAATACCCTTCCTGACGGTAGAATTCCAAGGAGAGTTCGGGGTCTTTACGCTTAGAAAGCTTGCGGCGGGTTTCGCCGTCCATTTTCTGCAAAGAGCAGTTATGCCCGTACTTGGGGCGACGGAAACCGAGCACATTGAACAGCTCGATATGAATAGGCAGGGAAGCCAACCATTCTTCGCCGCGAATCACCACCGTGGTACGCATGAAATGGTCGTCGATGGCATGCGCAAAGTGGTAGGTGGGGATTCCGTCCGATTTCAAAATGACGACGTCTTGATCGTTTTCGGTAACGGTGATATCCCCTTTAATTTCGTCGCGGAAGGTGAGTTTATTTTCGGGGTTGCCTTGCGAACGCAAACGAATGACGTACGGCTTTTTTGCCGCCAAGTTGGCGTAAATTTCTTCTTCCGTCAGGTTGCGGCAAGTTGCGTATTCGCCGTAATAGCCCGTAATTTTCTTTTCCGCCGTCTGCTTTTCGCGCAAGGCGGAAAGTTCGTCTTCCGTGCAGAAGCAAGGATACGCCAAACCGCGGCGAATCAAGTCCTTGACGTAAGCGTGGTAAATTTCGGCGCGTTCGCGCTGATAATAGGGGGCGTAAGCGTTTTCCGCGCCTTCGATTTCTGCGCCTTCGTCGAAGCGGATATCAAAGTAACGCAAGGCGTTTTTCACCGCCTCTACCGCACCGTCTACCTTGCGCTTTAAGTCGGTATCTTCGATACGGAGATACATCAAACCGCCGCTTTGGTGGGCGATACGCTCGTTGGCAATTGCCACGAACAGGTTGCCTAAGTGGATAAAGCCCGTGGGGCTGGGAGCAAGGCGGGTGACTTGCGCGCCTTGGGGTAAGTTGCGTTCGGGATACAATTCCTCGTAATACGACAAAGGTTTTACGTTTTCGTCGGGGACGAGGACGTCCGCTAATTTGTTCCAATCCATGATATATACCTTCTTTTATTATTTTTGATGTGAAAATTGTAAAACTGTAAAACAGCCTTACTATTATATAGCATTTTTCCTTTTCTGTCAAAGGGTTTGCCCAAGATAATCGGAAAGACGGAAAAAATAATCTACGTTTGCATAACTTTGCGAAACATCGCCCTTTTCGATTTGGCGCACCGTTTGCACCACGGCTGCGTTATAAGGTGTGGGCACGCCGAGGCACGCCCCTGCCGCGCACACCGCGCCGTTGATCAAATCGACCTCGCACAAGGTGTGGTTTTGGATATCTCTGCACATACCCGAAACGAGTTTTTTATGCTTACGCATGGAAAATGGCAGTACCAGGTATGCGATGAAACGCCGAAACGGGCTTTTTCCACCCAGCCACGTTTGCAGGGATTTGCCGCGTTTAGAGGTGAGCAAAGTCCCCTCTGCCTCCGCCACGGAAAGGCACTCCCGTAAGATTGCCAAGGCGACTAAGCGACTTTTATGCCGTTTTGCAAGCGTGCCGAAGGCGCAACCCGTTGCCGCAGACAACCCCGAAAATGCGGCATTGACGGCAAGTTTTGTCCACCGCGCGCCGCGCAAGTTGTCGGTGATGGTGACAAAGCGGCTGTTTTCCGTTGCCATGCCTGCGACAGAGAGAATTTCTGACAGCAAAGGCAGCTTATCCGCGCTTTCGGGAAAGCCGCCGACTTCCATGCGCATCGCCTCGATTTTGGAAGTCAACGCGACCCTGCCCCCTTGTAAATAGCTTGCGCCGAAGGTTGCCACGCCGCCGAGGGTGCGATGTTTGCCCACCACGGTTGCCACGCCGTCTTCGGGGAGTCCGTTCTGCGTGGTGCAAACCACACCGTCCTCCGCCAAATACGGCAACAGGGTTTGTAAAATTTCGGCATTGTGCCGTTGTTTGGTCATCAGAAAAATCACGTCGTACTTGCCCTGCATTTCGCTTGGCAACAACGCATGCACTGGAACGTGCCACTCCTTGCAGTCCGCCGTGCAAACTACGGTGGCGCCGTCGGCATTGAGGGCGGAAACGTGCTGTGTATTGCGGGTGATAAGGTGGACATTTTGCAAGCCGCCCATGGTCAAAAGCGAGCCCAGCACCGTGCCCATTGCGCCTGCACCGTACACAGCGATACGCTTATTTTGCAAGTGTTGCGGTAGGGTGCTCATTTTTGCAACTCCTTCAATACGGCGGCAACCGCCTCTGCCTTGCTGGCATCGGGCATTTTAACGATGATGTCGGCGTACTTTTCGTACAGCGGAGAACGCTCCTTGTATAAATCTGCCAGCGTTTGTCCTTCGCGCAAGGCGACGCCGCGTTTTTTCAAATCGCCGAGGCGGCGTTCGATCACCGAAAAGGGGTGCTGTAAATAGACGATTTTTCCCAGCGTTTTTAAGTGGCGCATGGCGCTTTCGCGATAGATGACACTGCCGCCCGTGGCAATGACGCAACGGTTGGCGCAGAGTTCGGAATTGACCTTGGCTTCAAAGTTCAAAAAGCCTTCCATGCCCTGCTCTTCAATGATTTCGGGCAGACGTTTGCCTGCGCGCGCCACGATGACACTGTCGCTATCGATATAGCCGAAACCGAGCGCATCGGACAAGCCCATACCGATTGCCGTTTTGCCGCAACCGGGCATACCGATGAGAATAACGTTATTCGTATAGTCGGGTTTTGCCATAATTTTGCCCTCCCCCGTAACCGAATTCGGCGCAACGGTGCGCCGTTTTTTGTGCATTTGTGCGTTTAAGCGTTTATAAAAAATTATTCGCCGAATACCCGTTTGAGGGAGCCGAGGATATCGGCGTCGGCAGGCGCCCACTCTGCCTCGTTTAAGTCCTTGGGGGCAATCCATGCAAAACTTTCGTGTTCTTTAATGACGAAATCAGAAAGCATTTCGCACTCGTACACCGAAAGGGTGATGATAAAATCGGGGTATTCGTGGGTGTGTTTGGCATACAGACTGCCCATTTTGACTTGCAAAGAAAGCTCTTCTAAAAGTTCCCTTGCGCAAGCGGCTTCTCCGCTTTCTCCGTCCTCGATTTTGCCGCCCGGGAACTCGTATTTATGTGCAACGTAAGGATAGGGAGAATCCCCCCGTTTACAAGCGAAAATTTTGCCGTTTTGAAAGAGCAGCGCCGCCGCCACTTGAATGTGTTTTTTTGTGTTCATCGCATACCTGCCTATGCCGTTTTGGTATTTTTATATGTTAATCGTGCCGTGTTTCGTCCTCGTAAACTTCGCAAAAACGCGCCGCGAACGAGGGTTCTTCTCCGCCCATATACAGATGCCCGATGTCGCCGAATCCGCAACAACGGAAAATGGCTTTGCCCTTGCGGCGTTCCTCGGTGTATAAGGTGGTGACAGAGGAAGTAAGCGCAGTGAAATGGTGAGCGAGGGACACGGGCGAAATGTTGAGGAGGTGGGAAAGGAGCATCATCTCCAAGCCGAAATGGCAGAAAATGGCGATGGTATCGTGATTGCCCTGATCCGTTTGGTAATATCTGCCCGCGCGCGTATAGCCGTGCTTTTTCAACAGCTCGTCCAACGGTTCTACGATAGCGCCGTAGCTTTTTTGTATGCTTTCTTTGCCGAAAAAGTCGACCTGTTGCCACTCGTCCACGTCGTAAAGGGGTTTGTTGTCCGTCCACTCTTCTGGGAGCATATCCCAAATATGGTAGCGCACTTCGCCGTCGGGCATGGTATAGACATGGCCAAATTCTTGCAGCCAAGGATAGACCACTACCTCGTTATCCTTGCCGTGCGCTTCGGCAACGTAGCGGCAAGTGAGCCGCGCCCTGCCCAAAGGCGAAGAATAGAAATAGTCGATTTTTTCGTTTTTGAGCTTTTCGGCAAGGAGTTGCGCCTCCCGTTTGCCCTTTTCGGTCAAGGAATCGTGTTCGTAATCGGGGTCGCCGTGGCGAATAATGAGAATACGCATATTATACCTCTTCCTCCATGAAAGGCATCAAAATGGAATTTTGCACGTACAAATATTCGTCTTTGATGCGCAAATTGTCGCCGTCTAATTGCAGATATTGTGCCGTCTTTTTGAGGGCATTGGGGAAATCCTCTGCCAACGAAGTGCCAAAAGCGTCTTTATACGCTTGCATGGAAACGCCTGCCGTGGTGCGGAGGGCGAGCATAATAAACTCGAACTTCGCGTCCTGCGCCTCTACTTCCTCGCTGGAAACGGCGGGGAAGAAGCCGGAAATGACGCACTTCATATATTCGTCCAAGTCCAAGGAGTTGGTGAAGCGTCTGCCGCACATAAACGAGCTTGCCGAAACGCCGAACCCGATGTACTCCCCTCTCTTCCAGTAATTGAGGTTGTGGCGACTTTGGTAGCCGTCTTTGGCGAAGTTGGAAATTTCGTAACGGTGAAAGCCTTTGGATTCCAAAAGCTGTCTACCGAACTCATACATGTCCGCCACTTCGTCGGAATCGGGCAGTTCGCCGTTGAGGTAATCGGTGTAAATCGGAGTGCCGTCTTCCACCGTCAACGCGTACATGGATATGTGCTTTGAGCCGCAAGAGGCGGCAAGCTCGATGGTTTTTGCGATGTCGTCCTTGGTTTGATTTTTTAAGCCGAGCATGACATCGGTGCTGAAATTTTGACCGTTCAACAGCTTGGTAGCATACACGTAGTCGCGGACGTTGTGGATTCTGCCCAAGTCGGCAAGCTGATCGTCAATCGCCGTTTGCAAGCCGATGGAAAAGCGGTTGATGCCTGCCTTTAAGTAGGTTTCCACCTTGGTTTCGCCGATGGTGCCAGGGTTGAGTTCCAACGTCACTTCGGGATTTTCCGTCAGCTTAAAGCAGTTACGGATTTGGTTCATTGCGCCCAAAATGAGTTTGGGGGCGATGTACGAAGGCGTGCCGCCGCCGAAATAGACGGTGTCGAACACGTAATCTTTCAATTCCTCGCCGCGCATTTTCAGTTCTTTATAAAGGCAAGCCATATATGCTTCGGCGTAGTCTACCTTGTCGGGGAAAGAAGTGAAATCGCAATACGAGCATTTGTGTCTGCAAAAGGGAATGTGAATATAAATACCTGCCATAATAATTCCTCTATATAACTATATTTCTTCTGTTTGATATCTTATCAAATCGACCGTGTAATTCCCACGTACTTCCACGCCTTCTTTGTGT
>CAYRAY010000030.1:0-2655 GCA_964422405.1 uncultured Clostridia bacterium
AGGGGATGGTGTTGCCCTCGTCAATGAGTTGCACGATGTTGCGCGCATGGGTGAGCGTTAATTGAAATTCTTGGGTGATCGTTTGTAAAATATCCATAATTCTACCTTATTTTTTGTTTTTTATTCTGAGCAAACGCAAAGCGTCTTTCTGCGTAGGCAAAAGGCGGTAGCTTTCCGTTGCTTTCTGAATGGCTTTATTGTGTGTTTTATCGTCTACGACACGGCTACAAAGCATTTTTACGCCATGGTCGTAGCATTTGACGAGGACTTCGGCAAGCAGCCAAGCCGCCGCCATATACACGTAATAGTGGCTTGTATCCGCTTGGGATAGATAGTTTGCAATGGTCGGAAGATAGGGTTCTTCCACGAAAAAACTGAGCAAATTAACGAGGACAAAACGCTGATAATAGGGTTTTTCCGTGGCGAACAGCTTGGGCAGGCGGGATAAAAAGTCCTGCCGATTTTTGGCAATCGATTTATTTTTGAAGGTATCGCAAAGCCCCCAGTTATCGATTTTTGCCAAACAATCGTCCAACCGTGTCAAGAAGTCTGCGTAAGGCAAGCTTGCTGCGACGGCGAGTTTTAGAAACACGACCTCGTACACCTCGTCAGGGAAATCAAACAGCGTGTCCGCCGCCCCTTTCCATTCCCTGGCAATTTTGCGAAGTTCGGGGGTGCGAACGCCTAAAATGGTATACTTGGTAAAAATCAATCGGCGTTGAAAATCGGCAAAGGCAGGCTCGGCAAGCGATTGCAAGCGGTTAAGAAGTTGGGAATACGACACGGAGTTCCTCCCACCAGCGTTCCTTTTGAAATCGGGGATTTGCAGGGCTGGTTGACGACATTTTTATGTAAGGGATAGTCAAGTTTTGATACTTTGATAAAAACAACCGATAGGCTAAGTCGCCGTTGAGCAAAATGCGCTGAATGGGTGAACGGAAAAAAACCCTGTCTAAATCGGCAATTTCCGCGTTTTTAACGGACGCATCGGACGAGCCGACGATTTGGCAAGCGGTAGCGACGTCCCAAAGCGCAATGCCGCGACGATGTAAAAATTCGAGCTTCCCCTCTATGCTCGGCGGAATTTCCTCGCCGAAAAAACTGCAAACGGTATGCCAAAAGCGATTTTGCTTGTTGCCGTAATAGAAGCCGATTTCTCTGCTTTTTACGGACGGAAAACTGCCGAGGATCAGGATTTTGCTATTTTCGTCGCACACGGGCGAAAAGCCCGTATGGTTTTGCGGCGCAGACATGGCTTATAAGGGAAGCGGCGTATCGGTATCGCCGACGAGCGCAACCGCCTTTTTGCTTTCGTCAAAGAGAAGTTGCAAAGTTTCTTGCGCGTCCGCATAGGTGAGTGCGTTGATTTTAGCAAGTTTTTCCTCAAAGTCGAAAATCTTATTGAAATGGAGCATATATCTGCCGTAAAGGAGCATTTGCGAGTTGCTGCTTTCGTTGCTGAAAAACATACTTGCCTTCATCTGTTCGCGACTGCGCATAAATTCCTCTTCGGTAATCCCCTTCGTTTTTACGTCCTTGATGACGGCATTGATTGCCTCGTACGCCTGTCCGACATTGTCGGGGCTGACCCCTGCGTAGATATTGTGCGAAGCACATTCTGCATACGAAGAAACGTAGGAATAGACCGAGTAGGCAAGACCGCGCTTTTCACGCACTTCTTGGAACAGACGGGCACTCATAGAGCCGCCGAGCACGGAGTTGATTGCCGTAACTGCGTCCTCGCGCTTGTCGCCGCGCGGCAATGCGGGATAGGCAATGGCAAGATGCATCTGTTCGACGGGTTTACGCTTGACCAACGAAAGGCAGGGTTGGACGATGTGTTTGGGGCGGTCTTCGTATGCGCCCTCGCTTAAATCGCCAAAGTAGCTTTCGAGCAAGGCTTCCGCCGTTTTTCCGTCGATACAGCCTGCGAACGACACGACGATATTTTTCGGGCAATAGCGTGCTTTTTTATATTTTTCGACGTCGGCAATGGTAAAGCCTTTGACCCGTTCGCACGTGCCTAAGATGTTTCTGCCGTAGTTCTGTTTGCCGAAAAAGGCTTGCGACAACAAGTCTAAACACAAATCTTCGGGCGTGTCCTCGTTCATGGCAATCTCTTCGCAAATGACCCCTTTTTCGCGGTCCATTTCCTCTTCGGGGAAGGTGGAGTGCAAAAACAAATCGGAAAGCAAGGCGAAGCAGGCTTCCGTGTGGTCGGAGGTACATTTGGAATAGTAACAAGTGAGGTCTTTGCCCGTAAACGCGTTGACCTGCGCACCGATACGGTCGAAGGCATCGGAAATTTCAAACGCCGAACGAGTTTTGGTGCCTTTGAACTGCATATGTTCGATGAAGTGGGAAATGCCGTCCTCCTCGTCCGTTTCTACACTGGCGCCCGTGCCGACGAGAATGCCCATCGTCACCGACATCAAGCCTTGCATTTGTTTTACGACGAGCCGAAGCCCATTTGGGTATTTCTTTTCAAAAATCATGATCCTTTCTCCTGTAAATTTTCCGATACGGTAATCGGTTTTAAGTGTAGCGTTTGATAATAACGCAAAATATCTTGTAAGGCGGTTGCCGTTTCCGCCGTGGGGTGCATGAGGATAAAATCCCCTTTCTTTACCCCTTTGGTTGCTCTGTTATAGATGG
>CAYRAY010000030.1:2755-17117 GCA_964422405.1 uncultured Clostridia bacterium
TGCATGAGGATAAAATCCCCTTTCTTTACCCCTTTGGTTGCTCTGTTATAGATGGTTTGCGCATCATGATCCCGCCAATCAATGGTGTCCTTAGACCAAAGCACGGTGCGCATACCCAAATTTTCGGCGGCGGATAAGGTCGCCGCGGCATACGCGCCCGACGGGGGCGCAAACAGCGTTGGCGTAACGCCTACCGAAAGCTGAATAAAGCGGTTGCACGCGGAAATCTCTTTATAATTATCGGCATACGACAGCTTGTCGTGGTCCTTGTGGAAATAGCCGTGGTTGCCGAGCTCGTGACCGCGCTCGTGAATCGCCTTGAGGCAAGCCACGTTATCGTCCGCCCAACAGCCGCCAATGAAGAAGGTTGCCGTTGCGCCGTACTGTTGTAAAGTGTCCAAAATACGATAAACGGAATTTGCATCCGCATAGACGTTGAACATCAGGGAAACGCCGATGCCGTCCTCGCCTGCGCAACGGTAAATTTGCGTTTGCAGACCCTCGGTAAGCAATTCGTTCGGGTCGGGCGATAAGCAAAGCGCACCGACGGAGATTGCTAACACGCCGAGCACGAGGTTGGGCGCAATTTTTTGCACCACTCTACATTTGCTTGCGGCACCCCCTGCGGAACGGGCGGAAACCTTATGTTTGCTCTGTTTTTTGGATACGGACGGCGCGGAAATCGGCTTTTTCATAACTCACCTCAAAAGAAAAACGACTTTTGGTTTATCCTATTTTCAATCGAGCGGAATTATGCGTAAACGGCAGTTTTTGTCACTTGATGGTGACGATGGTGACCCCCGTTTCTCCTTCGCCGTATTTGCCGAGGCGGAAACTTGCCACGTTTCTGTTGGTGCGTAAATAATCGTGAATGCCTGCGCGGAGCCTGCCCGTGCCCATGCCGTGAACGATACGCACCTCTTCTAAGTTGGAAATGACGGCGGAATCGATAAACGCTTCCACTTCTGGAATTGCCTCTAGCACCGTAAGACCGATGACATTGACTTCCAATGTCGGTTTTGCGTTTGCGGAAAGGGATTTTTTGACGTCCACCGCCTGTTTTTTGGGTTTTTGTTTCTTCTTAGGAACAGTTTGCGCAACTTGCGGCGAAACCAACACGAACAAATCGGAAATTTTTGTGCGAAGGCGCATATTGCCGCACAGAATTTCTGCCTCGTTCTTTTGCGGACGAACGTTTTGCACCACGCCTTCCTGCTTGCCGTCGCCGACGAAAACTTTGTCGCCGACCTTTAACGAGGTGGTGGCGCGTTGGTATTGCGCCAAGGGGTTTGCCGCCTCGCCGTCGCTATCGTATGCCTTGTCCGCAAGCTTGTTTTTCAGCGTTCTGGCTTTGATAAGGTCGGCTTGCGAAAGTTCTTCTTGCAAGAAAATGGATTCGATTTCTTGCAGAATCTCCTCTGCTTCTGCGGATTTTTCGTGAATCACGCGGCGAGCCTCCGTTTTGGCGGTGACGTACAGCTTTTCCTTTTCCTTTTTCAGCTTTTCTTGTTCTCGTTCCAAAACCGCTAACTTTTCTTCCCATTCCGCCTTTAAGCGGTTGCTTTCGGCAAGGGCGGCTTCTGCCTGAACACGGCTTTCTTCGGCACTGCGCACGATATTTTCAAACTTCTGCCCGTCCGACGAGAGGTTGGAAAGCGCATCTTGCAAGATACTTTCTTTCAGTCCCAAGCGGCGAGAGATTGCCAAAGCGTTACTGGACCCCGGCAAGCCGATCCGCATGACGTACAGGGGGCGCAAGGTGTCTGCATCGAATTCCATGCACGCGTTTTGAATGCCCTCTGCGGAAAAGGCAAATTCTTTCAACGACGTATAGTGGGTGGTGACAATGCCCGTACAACCGCTTTTTAAGAGGTAAGAAACGATGGATTTTGCCAAGGCTTGTCCTTCGTCGGGGTCGGTGCCGCCGCCCAACTCGTCAATCAAAACCAGACTGTTTTTGTCCGCTTTGTCTACGATGCCGATGATGTTGGTGATATGCGAGGAGAATGTGGAAAGACTTTCTTCAATGCTCTGCAAGTCGCCGACATCGCAATAAATTTCTTGAAAGACGGAAAGCACGGCTTTTTTGGCAGGTACGAACAAGCCGCACATAGCCATTAAGCAGAACAGACCGACCATTTTTAAGGTGACCGTTTTACCGCCCGTGTTGGGACCGCTGATGAGCAGGAAACGATAGCCGTCCCCTAAGGCGATGCTGACGGGCACGACCTTTTTTCGGTCGATAAGCGGATGCCTGCCCATTTGGATATCGATAACGCCGCGATCGTTCATTTGCGGCAGCGTACACGAAAGTTTGTAGGCGTATTCGGCACGCGCATAGATACAGTCGATGGTTTCCAGCGTTTGGATATCGGTGAGGAGCTCCGTCCCCATAAACCCGACCCGACGGGAAAGCTCGCCCAAAATCCGCTCGACTTCCTCTTTTTCGTCCATGTGCAGGGAACGGAGTTCGTTGTTCATTTCTAACACTTCTTCCGGTTCGATGAAGAAGGTTGCGCCGCTTGCCGAGCGGTCATGGATGAAGCCTTTGATGTTCCGCTTATATTCCGCGCGGACGGGAAGGACGTAGCGATTGTCGCGCATGGTCACGATGCCGTCTTGCAAATATTTCCCCTCTGCCCCCGTCAAATACTCGGAAAGGCGGCTGCGAATACGCTCGTTCAAAAGACGGATTTCGCGGCGGAGGGAATACAGTTTGTCGCTGGCAAAATCGCTCACTTCGCTATCGTTTAAGATTTTGGTGCGGATATCTTCTTCTAAATTTTCGTCGTAATACAGGCGTTCGGCAAGTGTTTTCATGCCCGATACGCCGTCATCGTTGACGCCGCTGATACTCTTGTGCGCAATGCGGACGGAGCGGAGCAGATTTTCCGCCTTTAACAGCTCGCCGCAAGAAAGCGCAGAACCCTTTTGAGCACGTTCGATTTCGTCATCGAACGGCGGAAAGTATTCGATTTTAGAAAGTCCGTGCGTGAACAACAACGTTACGCTTTCTTCGGTGCGTTTTAAGCGCTCGTTTGCCTCGGTAACGGTGTTGCAAGGCTGTAAGTTGCGCGCAAGCGTTTTGCCGCCGTCGGTCACGGCGTAATCGGCTACGGCGCAAAGAATTTTGTTTAATTCTGTTTTTTCGATGGCTCTTTGGTTCATATCAATGTCCTAATTACAGTACGCCGCGCTTGAAGTGCCCCGACGTATATTTTTGATAAAGGGATTTTTGCACGACCTCGTCTTCGCAAGCCGCTACGGCGGCGGACGGCGAGGGAAGTAAGGTGCAATCGACGAGTTTTCCTGCGTCCGACAAGCCCGTGCCGACGAGATCGGCGCAATTAAACACCTCGAATCGGCAAGCGTTTTCTGCCGAGAGATAGCGGCGGACGGGGAATTCCCTGCCGTTTTCGTCCGTCAGACGATAGACGGCGCGTTTGTCGCACTCGCCGCACGTTTTGCCGAACGGGCAATAGCACAAGTCCATGAGTTTGATATTGCCGTTAGACAGCGCAAATGCACCCACGCGGCAAAGGGCGTTGCCCTCCCCTTCGTTGAGTTCTTTCGACAGGGCGAAATAGCGTACGTTGTGTGCCGTCTGCATGGCGGAAATAGAAATGCGGTTGGAAAGGTTGAGCCCTGTGCCGACGAAAATTTTGATACCGAGGCGTGCAGCAAAAACGAAGCCGCCGTAATTTTCGATGTACACGCCGTCGAGCTTGTATTGGGAAAAATATGCACGCAGGGCGTGGATATCCGCTTCGGTGGCTAACGCAGGATAGTAGAGATATTTTTCAAAATTTCCTTCGGTAAAGGAACGGGGCAAACTTTCGCCGAGCCGAGTGAGTTTGAATACGGCGATATCCGTACGGACGTCCGCGAAATCGGTGGCGATGACGGCGGTTTTTGCCGTGGTTTGCGTGGTTTTAGGGTACTCGTCCGCGGGCAAAGGTTTTGCGGTATACACCGTGCGATTGCCTATGGCGAGTCTTTCCGCCACTTTGGTATAGAAAAGGCGGCGGAATGCGTTGAGTTCCCCTTTCGGGATAAAGATATCGCCGCAAACAGCGGTGTGTGCAAAGGCAACCTCGACGGGCAAAGCATCCGTTTTAGCAAAGCAGGCTTGCAACTGCGCTTCCGTCAGCGGTTGATTTTTTGCCGCTTGCAAGGGCGCGTCCCCTATGCAGGTCACACCGAGGTCGGGACATTCCGCAACGGGCGGTTCATCCACGCAAAAGCGTAAGGAAAGAGTGAGCTGCCCTTTGCGTTCTCCTTGCAAAAGACGGGCGTTGAGGGCGGTATCGGTGGTGATGAACACCCCGTCACCGTTTTTCAAGCGTGCTTTGCACGTAAGAACAAAGCCGTGTCGAACGGATTTTGCATAGGTTGCGCCTCCGACTTCTTTTCCGTCCCGTAAAATTTTAAATGCGTCGCCGTTTTGGGGGCGGAAGGCACTTTCGACGACGTATTCGCCCGAACGGACGGAAACGACGCCGACTTTTTCGCCCAAATGCCCTTGCACGGCGGTGGAAAGCAAGCGTTTATCCTGTCCGAATGAAAGACCCTGCGTATAGTTGCCGCGATTGTAGGTGCGTTTTAAGTCGGACAGACGAGCATTGCCGTTTTTGCCGTCTAACAACGCGCGATAATAGGAAACCGCCGCCGCTACGTATTCCGCGCGGCGCATTCTGCCTTCGATTTTGAAGGAGGTTACCCCTGCGGCGATGAGTTTGGTTATCTGTTCCCCTACGCTTAAATCGGACAGGGAAAGTGCGTAGTTTTTTTCGGTATTGTCGCGGCGGTCGTAGGCGTAAAGCTTACGACAGGGCTGTTTACATCTGCCGCGGTTGCCGCTGTTTCCGCCGATGAACGAGGAAAAATAGCACTGTCCCGAAAAACAGGTGCAAAGCGCGCCTTGAACAAAGACTTCCGTTTCGATAATCTCGGCGATTTTTTTTATTTCGGCAAGCGGCGTTTCCCGTGCCAAAATCACGCGCGAAAAGCCGTATTCTTTGGCGAGAATCGCCCCTTCTGCCGTGCAAATGCCTGCCTGCGTGCTGGCGTGCAACACGATTTGCGGATACTGCGCGTGGACGGTTTTGCCGAGAAATAAATCTTGCAAGATGACGGCATCTGCCCCTGCATTCCATGCAAAGAGCAAGCTTTGGAAAAATGCGGGCAATTCGCTGTCTTTGACGAGGGTGTTCATTGCCACGTATACTTTTACGCCGCAAGCGTGGGCGCGCAAAATCAGGCGAGAAAAGCTTTCCTCGCTGAAATTATCGGCGCTTTGGCGCGCGGAAAAGACGGGCAAACCGAGATAGACGGCATCCGCGCCGCTGTTGATGGCGGCAAGCGCGCAAGCTTCGTTGCCGGCAGGTGCAAGTATTTCTAACATTTGTAAATTCCTTTTTTATTATCTGGCGATACTGCGGTTAATCAGCTCTTCCGAGGCATCGTAACCCATGCTCTTTAAGCGGAAGTTACGCGCGGCAACTTCGATGATGATGGCAAGGTTTCTGCCCGGGCTGACGGGAATGGTGAGCTTGGGAACTTTGATATCGAAGTAGGTGGCAGTAGACATTTCGTCGCCGATGCGGTCGTAGTCCTTGCCCTGTTGCCAGTTTTCGAGCTGAATGACGAGCTGAATTTCCTTTTCGTCCAACACCGAACCCGAACCGTACATACTTTTTACGTTAATGATGCCGATTCCGCGAAGTTCCATGAAATAGCGAATGATATCGGGGGCGGTGCCATAGAGTTCGTTGGCGATTTCTTTGATGATGACGTTGTCGTCCGCGATGAGGCGGTGACCGCGCTTGATGAGTTCCATTGCCGTTTCGCTTTTACCCACACCGCTTTTGCCCGTGAGCAGAATGCCCACGCCGAACACTTCCATAAGCACACCGTGCTCGCTGAGGGAAGGGGCAAGAAGGCGATTGAGGTAGATGTACAAATCACTCATGAGGTCGGTGGTGATTTTTGGACTGCGAAAGATGGGACAGACGTATTTTTTCGCCGTTTCTACCAACTCCGGCAAGGCGGGCAAATCACGGCTTAAAATGATGCAAGGCAATTCGCCATGCGCCAAAAGCTGGTCTAATTTGTCCTTGCGCTCCGCCGACGAGAAGGTGCGCAGATATTCATATTCTGACAAGCCGAGCACGATGATGCGGCGAGAATCGAAATAGTTGAAAAATCCGCCTGCAAGTTGCAGACCAGGGCGTTCGACGCTCATGCTGGAAAGGGTGACCACCCCTCTGCCCGTATAGACGATTTCTAAATGTAAATCGTAAGCAAACTTATCTAACATAACGCTTTGGGTAACGTGTCCGTTCATATTATTCCTCCGTATATCCGTATTTTTGAATGACGTTTGCCACGGCGTCTTGATCGTTGGTGTCGGGGCAGACGGTGGCGCACGCTTTTAACTGTTCGTCCGCGTTGGCGACGGCAAGACCCAAGCCCGCCGTTTCCACCATGGATAAATCGTTGATTTGATCTCCGATGGCAATCGTTTTTTCCATAGGAATGCCGTAGCGCGAGGCAAGATAGCGAATGGACGTACCTTTGGACGAGCCTGCGTTACCGATTTCGACGAGCCATGCGTGACTGCGTGTGACGTCGCAACCTTCAAAATGCTCGTTATCCAAAAGCCGGCGCAAGGGCTCGTTTTCTTCGGGGGCGACCATGGCGATGATCTTGAAAGGGTTTAAGCCGCTTTCCTGTAAAAACTGCGAAAGCGGTCTATCTAACACAAGCTTGGCTTTGCAAGCCGTGGCAGCCTCGTACTTGGCGAGGTCTTCGTCCTGCATATTACTGTAAAAATCCCACAGTCCGTAGACGTGGATATGCAAGCCGAGCGATTCCATTTTTTTGCAAATGGCGATAGCAACGGCGTTGGGAATGGCGTTTTGGTACAAAACTTCACTGGTTTCGATGTCGACGATGACGCTCCCTTGTCCGCAACAAACGGCGCCGACAAGCCCCAACTCCTTTACTCTGGGCAAAATCGCTTCGGGCATTCTACCCGTAGAAACTGCGAATTTGCCTCCGTTTTTGACGTATTCGGCAATGACCGATTTTGTGCGCGGACTGAGCGTTCCGTCCGACCTTGCCAGCGTGCCGTCGAAATCGCTGACAATCAATCCGTAATTTATCTTTTGCATACTCTCTTTTGCGGCGCGCGAACGCGCCCCTCCGTTTTTAGATTAAAGTTCTTCTTTGAAATATTGTCGAATTTTTTTGGCGAGCTCCTCGCCGATGCCTTCGACCTTGCAAAGTGCGGCTACGTCGGCGGACATAATTTTGTCGATCGTACCGAACGACTCTAACAGCGCCTTGCGTTTTTTGACGCCCACCCCTTCGATTTCCTCTAACACCGAGGCGAGGTTGCGTTTTGAATGCAGACTGCGGAAATAGGTGATGGCGAATCGGTGCGCCTCGTCACGAATCCGTTGCAACATTTTGAGCGCGTAGTCGCGGTGGTTGATACGGATACTCTCCTCTTGGAAAAGAGTAAACACCTCCTCTTCCCGTTCGGCAAGGGAAATGAGCTCGATATCCGTAATGCCGTACTCGTCAAACACCTCTTTAACGGCGGAAAGCTGCCCCTTGCCGCCATCGATGATGATGAGGTCGGGCTTGGGAAAACGCTCCTCTTCTTCCGTGCCGAGCTTTGCCAGACGGCGGCGCATCATTTCTTGATGGGAAGCGTAGTCGTTTGCGCCCTCTACCGTTTTGATTTTGAAGCGGCGGTAGCTGCTTTTATCTGCCTCGCCGTCGATGAACACGACCATGGAGCCGACCTTGTCCACACCGCTGATGTTGGAAATATCGTAACACTCCATGCGACGAGGGTATTTTTGTAAGCCGAGAATGGCTTGTAAACGCTGACAGGCGTTTTTGGTCATATCGTCCTTATGTTTGATTTTATCGACAGATTTGGAAAGATAGTCCTGCGCGTTGTTTTCCGCCATGTCCAAAAGCTGTTTCTTGATGCCGAGCTTGGGCAGAACGATTTCCGTTTTTTTGCCGAATTTTTCTAAAAAGTAGTTTTCTAACAGCTCTTTTTCGCAAAAGCCCTGCACAATGATTTCGCTTGGGATCTCGTGCGAGGAATAGTACTGAATGAGGAACGCCGTCAAGGCATCCGTTTCCGCAAACGAACAATCTTCCAAAGCAAAGTTGCTGCTGCCCTGCATAATGCCGTTGCGCGTGACAAGCACGTTGACTGCCGAATAGATGAAGTTGGTTTTGAGCGCGACGACGTCCGCATTTAACGCACGGTTGATAGACGTGATTCGTTTGAGTTTGAGCTTGGAAAGCATGGCGAGCTTTTCCCGATATGCCATTGCCAACTCGAACTCCTCGTTTTCGGCGAATTTCAGCATTTTTTGCTGTAAGACGGATTCTGCGTCCTCGTAGTCCCCGTCTAAAAAGGCGAGGGCATTTTTGACCCGTTCGGCATATTCTTCCTCCGTGCAAAGGTGGGCGCACGGGGCAAGGCAACGGCCGAGGTGGTATTCTAAACACGGCTTTTTGGGTTTTGCGCCGATTGCCGTGGCGCAGGAACGAAGATTGTACACGGACGAAATGACGTCCACCAACTCCCCGCAACGCACGCCGCCCATAAACGGGCCGAAGTATTTGCCGTCCTTTTTGATTTTTCTGGTGACGGATACGCGGGGAAAAGGCTCTTTGGTGTGCACCTTGACATAGGGGTACGTTTTATCGTCCTTTAAGAGGATATTGTACTTGGGCTTGTACTTTTTGATGAGGTTGTTTTCTAACGCGAGGGCATCAATTTCCGATTTGGTGATGATATAGTAAAAATCGTCGATATGCTCGACCATGGCGGCGACCTTTTCGGGTTTCGCCGTGGAATGGAAATATTGGCGCACGCGGTTTTTGAGTACGCGCGCCTTGCCGACGTAGATCACGACACCCTCTTTATCCAGCATGATATACACGCCGGGGGCGTCGGGCAATAAATGCAATTTTTCCTGTAAGTTGCCCATATACACTATTATATAACAATCTGCAAAATTTTGCAAGGGAATTATAAGAAAAATATCCGTTTAACAGCCTAAAAACGCAATTCCTTTTAAGATGACGTCGTTCACGGCGTCATTTGCAAGGCTGTAAAAGACGATTTTCCCCTGCCGACAGCAACGCACGATGCCTGCGCTTTTCAAAAAACGGAGCTGATGCGAAACCGTGGTTTGGTTGATATTTAGTATGCGAGAAAGATCGGTGACGCACAGCTCGCTTATGGCGAGGGCAGACAGAATGCGAATGCGCGTATAGTCGGCAAAGACGGAAAAAAAGCACACGACCCCTTCGAGGATTTCCCCTTGCGGGACGTACTCCTCGATGAGGGATTGCGTGCGCTTATCTAATAAAAGCATTTGCGGCGATTGCGACATATTAACACCTCCTGATATGTTCGGTTGTGAATATGATAACGCAAATCGCGGTGAGTTTTACCGTTTATTTTGGCGTTTTTACGCTTGTTTTGTCACAATTACGAAATCTTTACGACTTGGTAACCTGCCTCGGTGACAGCCGATTGCAACGCTTCGTTTTCCGCCGTGCCGTCCGTTTCTATGGTAGCCGTTTTCTTTTTCAAGTTCACGTCTACGGAAACAACGCCCTGTACGCTCGAAAGGGCTTTGGTTACGTGCGCTACGCAGTGCTGACACATCATGCCTTCGATTTTTAAGGTCTTTTTCATATCGTCCTCCTGTTTGGATTGTTTTTGTTCCGTTTTGCCCTTTCCGAACCGCGTCAAACGCAGGGCATTTGTGACCACGAACAGCGAGCTTAAACACATGCTCAGCGCGCCCATCCACGGCTGTAAGCTTACCCCTGCGAAGGCGAACGCCCCTGCTGCCACGGGTATGGCGATGCAGTTGTAGAAAAACGCCCAGAACAGATTCTGTTTGATATTGCGTACCGTTTTGCGGCTGAGGTCGATCATCGTGCCGACCAAACGCAAATCGCCGCGCGAGAGAATGACGTCTGCCGCATCCATGGCGACGTCCGTGCCGTTGCCCATTGCCACACCGATATCCGCACTTTTTAAGGCGGGACTGTCGTTGATGCCGTCGCCGACCATGGCGACGAAAGCGCCCACTTCGCGGACGCGTTGCACGGCTTGGGTTTTATCCTCGGGCAAAGCTTCCGCAAAAACGTCGTCAATGCCCACTTCCTTGGCGATGGCTTGGGCAACGTTGGCATTATCCCCCGTGACCATGCCCACGCGAATGCCGCGTGCGTGTAAGTCGGCAACGGCGGCTTTGCTTTCCGGCTTTAACGTATCTGCCACGGCGAACACGGCAAGCAGGGTTTTATCGTCCGACAAGAACACCGCCGTTTTACCTTGGGCAGAATATTGTTTTTCTAATGCGTACGCCTTTTTTTCCTGCACGCCGTCCAAAAGGCGGCGGTTGCCGAGGCGGTAGGTCGCATTGCCTTGTTTTGCAGTTGCGCCCTTGCCCGCATGGTAGGCGTAGTCGGTGATTTCCGCGTGCGTTTCCCCTGCCTTCGTCAAGCAATACTCGCGTACGCAATCAGCAATGGGGTGGTTGGAACGGCTTTCGATTTCCGCCGCAAGCGACAGCGCGAAGCTTTCATCGGCGAAAAACTCTGCATCGGTGACTTGGGGTTTGCCGACCGTGAGCGTAGCCGTTTTATCGAGCAACACGCAGTTGACATCCTTTGCTTTTTGCAGGGCTTCTGCGTCCTTGTACAAAATGCCGAGGGACATACCCCGGCCGGTTGCCGCCATGACCGCCACGGGGGTGGCTAAGCCCAAAGAACAAGGGCAGGAAATGACGAGCACGCAAATGCCGTAGTTGGCGGCTTTGGCGATGTCGCCAGAAGCCATAAACCAAATGACGAACGTAAGCAGTGCAATGATGGTGACGGACGGCACGAAGAAGGCGGAAATTTTATCGGCGAGCTTTTGCAAAGGCGCTTTGCTTGCCCCAGCCTCCTTGACCATTTTGACGATTTGGGAAAGGGTGGTATCCGCGCCGACTTTTTCTGCTTGCATACGGATAAAGCCACTTTTGACGACGTCGGCGCCCGTAACAGCCTCCCCTTCGCTGACTTCGACGGGCATACTTTCGCCCGTGATTGCCGCGCGATCGACAAACGCGTGGCCTTCGACGATTTTGCCGTCTACGGGGACGTATTCACCCTGTTTTACGTGCAGAATATCCCCTACGCGAACGTCGGCAAAGGGTATTTTTGTAGGTTCGCCGTCCCGCTCGACGGTGACGAGGTTGGGCATAAGACGAATGAGTTTTTCGATTTCGTCCCCTGTTTTGCGTTTGGATTTCTCTTCGAGCCACTTACCCAGCGTGACGAGAGCGAGGACCATTGCCGCCGATTCGTAGAACATGTGCGTGTGTTCGTCCGCCTTGCCGCAATAGATTAAAATGCTGTACACCACGCTGTAAAGATACGCTGCCCCTGCACCGAGGGAAACGAGGGTGTCCATGTTGGGCACTTTTTTGAAAAGCGCCTTTGCGCCGTTTGTGAAAAATTTGAAATTGATGACAACGACCGCCAGCGCCAAAGCCATTTGAATGCTGACGGAAACGATTTTATGGGGTTGCGGTAAGCCGACCATGCCGCCCATGGAAAAATACAACAGCGGTAACAAGAAAATCAGCGAGAACAAAAAACGCTTTTTCAATTTGTCGGGTTGCGGCTTGCGTGCGGCAAGCGCATTTTCGTTATAAATAGTTGCGCCGTACCCCAAATCGATGACAGCTTGCATGATTTGCTGACGGGAAACGACCTTTTCGTCGTATTCGACCTGCATACTTTCGCCCATCAGGGATACGTCTGCCGATTTTACGCCCTCTAAACGGCGCACCGTGCGTTCAATCCCCGACGAGCAAGCTGCGCAGCTCATGCCCGTAACGGAAAATTTTTCTTTCATAGCATACTCCTTTCGCCTATAAGCATAGCACACGCACGCAAAAAAGTCAAGCAAAAAGCATTATTAACCTTGGTTAATTTTATTTTGTGCAAAAATAAATGTCGCGGCCGGGTTTTTGTAAAAACACGAAGGCGGCGGTTGGGGTTTTGTAGTGATTTCTTGACGGTTTTTTCTGTAACGCAAAAAGACGGGTGAAAATTTCACACCCGTCTGACGTTGAACATAGACGAAAAATAGATTAGTCGTTCTTTTCTGCTTTGGGAGCTACGACTTCTACGCCGTTGTAGTAACCGCAGTTTTTGCAAACTCTGTGTGCTTCTGCGTATTCGTGGCAATGAGGGCATTCCACAAGGGTCGCCGCCGTTGCTTTGTAGTTTGCAAATCTCTTGTTCGTTCTGCTCTTGGATTGTTTATTCTTGGGTACTGCCATTTTTACACCTCTCGTTTTATTCTATCGTATTTTTATTGATCGGTCTGCCCGTTATAAGAAATGCCCTCGCACTCCTCTTCGCATAACACGACGTAGGGCATACTTGCCATAATCGCGTCGTTTACCGCTTGTTCTAAATGGACGACCCCGTTGGTATAGCCATAATCCTCGTAATCCTTCCGCGGCTCAAAATACGCGTCCAGCTCCCCTACGACGTTGGTAACCACCGTCTTTAAGCATCTGGAACAAGCACCCTGCAAGCCATAGCTTACCGTGCCGCGCACTTCCAAGGAGTCATCCGCGAAAAGCTCGTACTCGAAAACGACTTTAACGGGTCCGACGAATTGAACCGACGGAATCTCGATTAAAGCTTGGGGAGCGGAATACTCGAATTCCATACTGCCCACGTACTTTTTTTGTGCGTTGATTTTTCTTATATCTATCTGCATCATAAAACCGACTTAACAAGTATAGTATATTTCAACTACTTTGTCAACTTTTTTTAATTACTTTTTTGCGAAATTTTATAATAATTCTACCGTTTCTCGCGCAATTACCAATTCCTCGTTGGTGGGAATGACGAGAATCTTGACTTTGGAATTGCTGCCCGTAAGGTCGCGAATCTCTCCGTTGTTCTTTTGGTTGTTCTTTTCGTCGTCGATTTCCAAGCCGAGGTATTGCATATTGTCGCAAATTGCCTTACGCACGCAGGGCGTATTTTCGCCAACGCCTGCCGTGAACACGATGCAATCGACACCATTCATTGCTGCCGCATATGCGCCGACATACTTTTTGCATGAATACGAGAACATATCCAACGCCAAACGGGCGCGGTCGTTGCCCTCGCTTGCCGCTTTGGTCAAATCTCTGAAATCGCTGGAAACCCCCGAAACGCCTGCCATACCGCACTTTTTGTTGAGGTAGGTCATCACTTCGGAAAGGGACATCCCCTCTTTGTTGGCGATAAATTCTGCCGCGGCACAATCAATGTCGCCGCTACGCGTACCCATAGGCACGCCTGCAAGCGGCGTGAAGCCCATGGACGTATCGACGCTCTTTCCGCCGTTGACCGCCGTAATGGACGAGCCGTTGCCGAGGTGACAGGTGATGATTTTCAAATCCTCAAGCTTTTTCCCGAGATATTTTGCCGCCTCTTGCGATACGAATTTGTGGCTGGTGCCGTGGAAGCCGTAACGACGAATGGAGTATTTTTCGTACGTTTCATAGTCGATAGCGTACATATACGCATAGTCGGGCATGGTGAAATGAAAGCTGGTATCGAATACGAATGCCATGGGCGTATTCGGCATAGCAGCTCTGCAAGCGCGCACGCCGATGAGTGCGGCAGGGTTGTGCAAAGGCGCTAAGTCGCAAAGTGCTTCAAACTTTGCCATGCTGTCTTCGGTGACGAGGACGGGCGCTTTGAATACTTCGCCCGAAGCAACGGCACGGTGACCTACCGCATCGATGTCCGCCATGGAGCTGATGACGCCGATTTTTTCGTCCGTCAAAGCGTTCAAAACCAAGGCAACCGCTACGTTGTGATCGGGCATGGGTTGTTCGATGACCGTTTCTTGCCCCTTTGCCTTGTGGGTGAGTTTAGATCCGTCGATGCCGATGCGTTCGCACGTGCCTTTGGCGACGACGGATTCTGTTTCCATATCGATGAGCTGATATTTTAAGGAAGAACTGCCGGAGTTGATGACTAAAACCTTCATGCCACTCCTCCGATTAAAGTTGGGTCTGCAATGCGGTAATTGCAACAGCCGCAACGACATCTTCGGGTTTGCAACCTCTGGAAAGGTCGTTCATGGGTTTTGCAAAGCCTTGGCAAATGGGACCTACAGCCATGAAGCCGCCGAGGCGTTCTGCAATTTTATAGCCGATGTTGCCCGCTTGCAAGTCGGGGAAGATGAACACGTTTGCGTGACCTGCCACTTCGGAATCGGGGGCTTTAAGCTGGGCAACCG
>CAYRAY010000031.1:0-7984 GCA_964422405.1 uncultured Clostridia bacterium
GCAGGCTTACAATGTTGCCGTGCATTTTTGAAATGGGCGGCGAAATGGTAATTGCGTTTAAGATACGCTCCGTTTGGGCGGTAAACCACCCTCGTCGGTATGATAGGGAAGGGAGTGGAACGGCAGGGCGGTATGACACAGGAGGGGTGGCAATGCAACCTCGGTCGGTATGACAAAAAAGATTGCAGTATGGCACACACCGCTACTGTGTGGGGTGGGGGTAAAAAATATGGCGGCGGGGGCGGAAAATGTGGGTTGGCGGGGTGGAATTTATTGATTTTTTTTCTGTTTTTTGATATACTTATTCTGTATGAAATAAATTCGTCGAAGATCCCGTCTGAAAATGGCGAGATTCCGACTTCCGAAATAGGTATTTTTATGCCGAAAATCGGGGGAATAAAAACGGAAAATCCGTTTATGAAAGGATAACGTTTGTGCAGAGAGCTGAATCTGTAAGCCGAGCCACGGATAGTTTTGCAGACAGGCGGAGAACGGAGAAGTTTGCATGGAAACCGAAAATCGGCGCGTGCGCAGAACATTCTGTGCGCATAACAGAGAAACGGAAACCGAAAATTCTGTGCGTAAGCAGAAAGTGTGTGCGAACAGGCAAGGTAATCGGCGGCGAAAATAAAAAATATGGAAAAAATATAGAAATACAGAACGAAAACGAGGTTTTTTATGGCTACGGGTGAATTTACCGATAAAGTGAAAATTTTGATTAAGGCAGGCGACGGAGGCGACGGCATGAACTCCTTCAAAGCCTATAAGGGCAAGCCGGCTTGCGGCCCTGACGGCGGCGACGGCGGTAAGGGCGGCGACGTCTATTTCGTTGGGGATAAGGACATGAACGACCTGTTTCCCTTCCGTTTCACGTCCAGATTTTTGGCGGAAAACGGCGGTATGGGCGGCACGCAAAAGTGCTTTGGCAAGGGTGGCAAGGATGTTTTGATTAAAGTGCCTTTGGGGACTTTGGTCCGTGACGAGGAATCGGGGCGGCTCATTTGCGATATTTTTGAGGACGGGCAGAAGGTGCTTGTGGCGCGCGGCGGCAACGGCGGTAAGGGCAACGTTCGCTTTACCACGGCGCGGCGGCACGCACCTAACTTTGCGCAAAAGGGCGAAAAGGTCAAGCAGCACTACGTGATTTTGGAGTTGAAAGTGATTGCGGACGTGGGGTTTGTCGGCTTCCCGAACGTGGGTAAGAGTACCTTGCTTTCTAAAATTTCGGCGGCGCGACCCAAGATTGCCAACTATCACTTTACCACCCTTTCCCCGAATTTGGGTGTGGTGCGGTATTATGACAAGTCGTTTGTGGCGGCGGATATCCCCGGTTTGATTGAGGGTGCGGCGCAGGGTGCAGGGCTCGGTCATGACTTTTTGCGGCATATCGAGCGGACGAGAATGCTCTGCCACGTAGTGGATATTTCGGGTTGCGAAGGGCGCGACCCCATAGAGGATTTCCAAAAAATCAACGCTGAATTGAAGGAATTTAGCGAGGAGTTGGCATCGCGGCCGCAAGTGATTGTGTGCAACAAGTGCGACGTATACGGCGCGGAAGAGAATTTGAAGGCGTTTAAGAAGAAGTACGGCAGAAAGTATAAAATTTTCCCCATAACGGCGATTTCGGGCGAGGGCACGAGGGAGCTGATTGAAGGGATTTTGGCGGTGCTTGCCGAGTTGCCGCCCGTAGAACCCATGCCGATCGAGGAAGAGTTCGAGTATAAGGCGAACGACGATCTTGGATTTGAAATTTTCAAGGACGAGGACGGCGTGTACGTGGTTGTTGGCGGGTTGGTGGACATGCTGTGCAGAAATGTGGTGTTGAACAACCCCGATTCCATGCTCTATTTCCAAAAGGTGTTGCGGTTGCGCGGCGTGATTAAGGAATTGGTGAAGATGGGCTGTCAGGAAGGGGATACCGTTTCGATCGGCGAAGTGGAATTTGATTTTGTGCCGTAATGCGGCATGGATTTTTTTGCCGTGCGGCGTAGATTATTGCGCCGTGGGGTGTAGAGAAGAAAAAGGAGAAGAATTATGATTGTAACGAATGAGAATATAACCAGCAAGCAACGGAGTAAACTTCGGTCTTTGGCATCGACTTTGGCACCGATTACGCAGATTGGCAAGGGGGGCATCACCGAGAATTTGTTGCAAACCCTGTCGGATGCGTTGGAGGCAAAGGAGCTGATTAAGGTGACCGTTTTGGACAATGCCGAGGACACGCCGCGCGCGATTGCGGAGAACGTGGCGGAGTTGCTGGGCGCGATTTGCGTGACGGTGATTGGGCGCAAGGCGATTTTTTATCGGTATTCGAGCCGCGATAAGTTTGCGCATTTGGAGTTTTGACGAGCCTGAGGTTTGATGCAGAATGACTGCTGTGTAAACAGGTTTTGCATTGCCGCCGTGTGGGGAATTGCGTTTAAGATACGGTCCGCTCGGTGGCTTTGTGGCTTTGCAACCTCGGTCGCTATGACATGGTAGGGATTGAAACGGCAAGTCGGTATGACAAGGAAAAACGATAAGCGCTGTTCGGGCGGTTGGGAAGTTTTTGCGAGAAAAATGCCGTTCAGGCGTTTGAAAGGCGGAAAATTGCGGTATATATACTGTGAAAAACATTTTTTGCGAGGATTACGTTATGGAAAACGAAGTTTTGAACGAAGAAAAATTGGAAGCCGAAGAAGGGCTTGAAAACACCGAAACGGTGGATTCGGCTGCCGAAAAGGCGGAAAAACCGAAAAAGAAAAAGAAGTTGGAAGTCGATTTGGAAAACGCACTCGCCGATGCGGAAGAAAGCAAGCGGAAGTGGTATGCGGTGACTGCGGAATATGAAAATTATCGGCGTCGAACCCAAAATCAGGCGGCGCAACGCTATGCCGAGGGCAGAAACGACGTGGTTGCGGCTCTGTTCCCCATCGGGGATAATTTGGAGCGTGCCATGGCGGCGTGCGCGGACGACAACACCAAACAGGGGTTGGACATGGTTTTGAAAGCCTTCAAAAAGGTGCTGGAAGGGGAAGGCGTGGAAGAAATTGACCCCGTCGGACAGGCATTTGATGCGGCGACGATGGAAGCGATTATGGCGATGCCCGCGGCAGACGGCGAGGAAAGCGGTTTGGTGAAGCAGGTGTACGTGAAAGGGTATAAAAAGGGCGACAAGGTGTTGCGTTATGCGCAAGTGATTGTTACGCAATAAGGGTTTTATACCGAGAAAAATTGCATAAGGATATGGATAGAACCGTCTTTTTCTTTTGGGAAAAGGCGGTTTTTGTTTGTGGTTGGGGGCGTTTTGGCATTTTTGTCATACTGACTGACGGAGCGAAGCGGAGTGCTTGTATGGGGACGGATTTTTTTGTGTGGTTTTGGGTAAGATACGCTCCGCTTGGACTTTGTCCTCGGTCGGTATGACACCCAAAAACAAGGGCGATGGGGGGGGCGGAATGGCAATGCGGTGGAGTGGGATAACGGCGGGAAAATAGAGGGAAATACAAAAAAAATAAAAAAAATTCAGAAAAGTTTTGTTTTTCTGTTTAAGCACCGAAAAGGTGGGTTACATATAACTGTAAAGAAAATTCAACGCCGATTGTTCGGCAAAAGGAGTGTATTATTATGGCAGGAAAAGTTATCGGTATTGACCTTGGTACCACCAACTCTTGCGTGGCAGTTATGGAAGGCGGTGAACCCGTCGTTATTACGAATGCAGAAGGTGCGAGAACGACCCCTTCCGTTGTTTCTTTCCAGAAAGACGGTTCGCGTGTGGTTGGTCAAGCGGCAAAACGTCAGGCGGTGGCAAACCCCGACAAGACCATTATTTCGATTAAACGTCACATGGGGACGGATTATAAAGTAGACATTGACGGCAAGGGATATTCCCCTCAGGAAATTTCCGCAATGACCCTTGCGAAGTTGAAGGCGGACGCAGAAGCGTATTTGGGGCAACCCGTAACCGAAGCGGTTATTACTTGCCCTGCATATTTCTCGGACAGCCAACGTCAAGCAACCAAGGACGCAGGTAAAATTGCCGGTTTGAACGTACTTCGTATCATCAACGAACCTACGGCGGCGGCTTTGGCTTACGGTTTGGATAAGGACAAGGGCGGCAAGGTGATGATTTATGACCTTGGCGGCGGTACGTTCGACGTTTCCATTTTGGAAATTTCGGACGGCGTATTTGAAGTTTTGGCGACGAACGGCGACACGAAGCTGGGCGGCGATGACTGGGATAACAAGATTATTTCTTATCTCGTAGACGAATTTAAGAAGTCGCACGCGATCGATCTTTCCAAAGACAAGATGGCGATGCAACGTTTGAAAGAAGCGGCTGAAAAGGCGAAGATTGAACTTTCGGGTATGAATTCGACCAACATCAACCTGCCTTTCATTTCGATGAGTGCGGAAGGCCCTCAGCACCTTGACGTGACGTTGACGAAGCAGAAGTTTGAAGCGATGACGGCGGATTTGTTGGATAGAACGGTTGCGCCCATGAAAGCGGCTATGCGCGATGCAGGGCTTTCGTACAGCGATATCGATAAGGTGATCCTTGTCGGCGGTTCGACCCGTATGCCTGCCGTTGTGGCAAAAGTGAAAGAAGTAACGGGCAAAGAACCCTTCAAGGGCATCAACCCCGACGAATGCGTTGCTATCGGCGCGGCTGTACAAGGCGGCGTTTTGACGGGCGAAGTAAAAGACGTATTGTTGTTGGACGTTACGCCGCTTTCCCTCGGTATCGAAACCTTGGGTGGTGTGTTCACCCGTATCATCGACAGAAATACGACCATTCCCGTAAAGAAGAGCCAAGTGTTCTCTACGGCGGCAGACAATCAGACGAGCGTAGATATCCACGTATTGCAGGGTGAACGTGAGTTCTGTAAAGATAACAAGACCCTTGGCAACTTTATGTTGTCGGGTATTGCACCTGCTCCCCGCGGCATTCCGCAAATTGAAGTTACCTTCGATATTGACGCAAACGGTATCGTACACGTAACGGCGCAAGACAAGGGCACGGGTAAATCGACGGATATCACCATTACGTCTTCGACCAACCTTTCGGAAGAAGAAATTGACAAGGCTGTGAAGGAAGCGGAACAGTTTGCCGAAGAGGACAAGAAACGTAAAGAGAAAGTGGACAACAAGAATAAGCTGGACGGCATGATTTTCTCGGTAGAACAGACGATGAAAGACGCCGGCGACAAGTTGGATGAAAGCGACAAGGCGACTTTGCAAGCGGCTGTGGACGCGGCAAAGACCGAGTTGGAAAGCGACGACGATGATCGTATTAAGGCGGCTTATGATAAGTTGATGAATGACGTTCAGCCTGTATTTGCGAAGATGTATCAGGCTGCCGGCGGTGCGAATGCGGCAAACGGCGAAGCGCCTTCCGGTGACGACGATACGGAATTCCATCAATAATCGGGTGCGGTAGCCGTGGTATTTACACGGTTCATCGCGTACCTGTATGGCATGTTTGGAAAAAATCGGTATGGGTTTGGGTGACCAAACCCTATTCCGCTATTTTGGCAAGACTGAGGTTGCAGGCAGGGTTATCGCTGTGCCGTGCGTTCTTGTATGGGGCGGCATAAGGGTAATTACGTTTAAGATACACTCCGTTCGCCGCAGGGCGGCTCAGTCGGTATGACAAAAAATAGCGGACGGTTAAGAGGTTATAATTATGGCAGATAAGAAGAATTATTATGAAATTCTCGGCGTGGATAAAAAGGCGACGCCCGAGGAAATTAAATCGGCGTACAGAAAGCTGGCGATGAAATATCACCCCGATCGCAATCAGGGCGATGAGGCTGCTGCCGAAAAATTCAAGGAAATCAACGAGGCGAACGAGACTCTGTCCGATCAGCAAAAACGCGCGGCGTACGATTATGAGCTGGAACACCCCGGTATGGGCGGCGCAGGCGGCTTTGGCGGTTTCGGTGGCGGCGGCTTTGAGGATATTTCGGATATTTTCAGCAGCATTTTCAGCGGGTTCGGCGGCGGTGCGCGTGCGGCGCGTTCGGAAGTCGGTGAGGATATTCAGCGCGAAATGACGCTGTCCTTTATGGACGCGGCGAAGGGGTGCAAAAAGACATTTTCGTATATGCGCAACCAGCCTTGCGAAAGCTGTAAGGGCACGGGCGCGAAGAACGGCACGGCGTACAGCACTTGCTCGCGCTGTCAGGGTTCGGGCGTTGTGCAACAGGTGCAACAGACGATGTTCGGGCGGAGTATCCGTCAGGGCGTATGTCCCGATTGCGGCGGTACGGGTAAGAAAATCACCGACAAATGCCCCGATTGTAAGGGCAAGGGTTCGCAGCGCAAGGAAGCGACGGTGACCATTGAAATCCCTGCGGGCGTGGACAACGGCAGTTACATGAAGAAAAAAGGCATGGGGCAGGCGGCGCCGCGCGGCGGACAATCGGGCGATTTGATTATCGTGTTCCGTGTAGAGCCGCACAAGCTGTTCGTGCGTGATCAGTTTGATTTGAAGCTGGATTTGTATGTGCCGTATAAAGTGGCGGCACTGGGCGGCGTGGTGAAAGTGCCGTCGATTGATGATACGTTTGATTTTACCATACCCGAAGGCACGCAAAGCGGAACGACCTTTACTGTACGCGGCAAGGGGATTCGGTCTGCGCGCGGCGGCGTGGGGAATTTGATTATTCGTGTGCTTGTGGAAGTGCCGACCAAACTTTCGAAAGATCAAAAGAAAGAGCTGGAAAAGTGGGATTCGCACGTGGAATTGAAACAATGCGAGCGCATGAAGAAGTATTCCGATACGGTGGAAGCGTTGTACGGAACGAAGCCGTATTAAGCGGTTTGTATTTTGACGTGTATTTAGGTAGCTTTTTTGTGAAATAGCGATACCATGTACGTGTTGAATGTGTAATAAAATAAAAATGGACGGGGCAGGTATGCGTTGAATGTTTTTGTGTTCATCGCATACCTGCCCCTTTGTTGTGTTGTAAAGCGGGTATATGGCGCGTTTCTGTATTGCGATGGGGTGCGCAAGGCTGTGCTTTGCAGGCGGGGTTAGCGTGTTATTTTGTGGGTAAGATACGCTCCGTTCACTCACATAGGGGGGTCAGTCGGTATAACACACACCGCCACTTTCGTGGGGTTCGGGACGCTCGCAGCCTCGCTATTCCGTCGGGCGAAGCCCTTCTTACGGTATGACAAGGAGGGGTAAAATGCCGGCTCAGTCGGTATGATGTGCACCGTTACGGGATATACGGGTTGGAGGTGAGGAATATGACCAAGGGGGGGATAGGCGGATTGGAGGACAGGGAAAATATGCCCGAGGGGGCATATGTCAAAATTCGTGGGGCGAAAAATGTCGGAATTGGGGAAGTGGGGGGAGCCGCATATATCGGTGCGTGCATATTTCCGTTTTTGCGCGAATGGGCACGATAGGTGGGGAAATAGGTTGGATTGGGAAGAATTCCCCTGCCGTGGTGGTATGGTCGGGATATATGCGGTGAACCGCAAGTTTGGGTTTTGCGTTTTTTTGACAGTGTTCGACGGGGAATATATGGGGGTAGCCGCATTTGTCGGGGTTTGTGTTGGGTTTTGGGGACGCATGGGGTTTGCCGCAAGCAAACCTAACGTTTGACGTAGAGTTAGCGTGGTGGCATGGTTCTTTTATGGGACAACGATTGTGGGGGCGTGCGGATTTGTGGCTTTGCGTGTTTTGGTGTAAGATACGCTCCGTTCGGACTTCGTCCTCGGTCGGTATGACACCCCAAAAAAGGTCGGTATGACATGGTGGTGGATTAAATAAAGCAGAGCGCGGAAATAAAAGCAATAAAAAACGGATTGCACGTGGAAAAACCGCAGGGGTAAGACGTACAATCCGTATAGAGTTTTATTTTTTATAGCTTGTTTGTGGGGGTGAGTGGTTCGTGAAGTTTGATTTGTGAATGGTTGTTTGGGTAGTTGAACAAGCCGCAGGGGGTAAATTAGAGTTCGAGGTAGTCGAACATACCGCCCGTTTCTAAAT
>CAYRAY010000031.1:8084-17039 GCA_964422405.1 uncultured Clostridia bacterium
CCGCAGGGGGTAAATTAGAGTTCGAGGTAGTCGAACATACCGCCCGTTTCTAAATCTTTCCAGAGCAGTGTGCCGTTTTCGTAAATCAGATAGGAGTGGGGCGTGCCGTCTTTGGGAAGGGCGACCGAGCCGCAATTGGCGTACGTTGCGCCGCAATCCAACGCTTTGGTGCAGGGGGTGTGGAAATGTCCGTTGAAGAGTACGTCGCCTTTTTGTAAAAGCGGGGGCGTTTCGGCATTGAAAAGATGGCCGTGCGTTAAAAACAGCGTTCTGCCCTCGTCGTGCAACAGCGCATAATCTGCCATCATGGGGAATTCCAGCACCATTTGGTCTACTTCGCTGTCGCAGTTGCCGCGCACGCAGACGAGCTTTGTTTTGATGGCGTTGAGCATGGCGAACACCTTTTGCGGCGCATAGCCGTCGGGCAAGGGGTTGCGCGGTCCGTGATAGAGTAAATCGCCGAGGAGTAACAATTTATCTGCGCCCTCGTCCTCGAAGGCTTGCAACAGCCGTTCGCACCAAAATGCCGAGCCGTGAATATCCGACGCGATCATCCATTTCATACGATACCTCCGTGCGCGTACGTATACGCGCGTATATAAATAAAGTGTTAAGCCGCCAAAGTGGCGGTGAAATCGGCGCGAGGGAAAACGCGCCGAGGAAAGTTAAAAGATGAATTTGACAATGTCGAACTGTTCGGGCAAGTTGCCTGCCGCGCGCAGTTCGGAATACGATTCTAACAACTTACTGAGTTCCTCTTCGCGATAGCTGCGGAAGGAAAACTCGGAAAAGCTAATGGCTTTGTTGGCGAGCAGATTGATTGCCGTGGAAACGAATTCTCGGCTTTCGGTGATGCCCTTGATCGTGACGTTGTTTTTCATGGCGTATTCTAAGTTGACGTGCAAGGATTTGCTGGTCAGCGAACAGAACGCCACGTACGAATCCCGTTTGACGAGGGGGAACATGACGGAGGGTTCGCAACGGTTGGCATGCGCAAGGTACACCGCGCCGTCGGCGAGCTTTCCGCCCGTGATGTTCAAGACGTTGTCTTTCAAATTTTCGTCGTTGGGGAAGGTATAGTAAATGCCGCATTTTTTGGCACGTGCCAAGCGTTCGGCGTTGTTGTCGGCAAGGATAGGCACGGCGCGGTGATAGATGAGGATCTGGCAAAGGATATTGCCGTACAGACCGCCGCCAAGCACCAAGATGTATTGCCCCACGTCCACGTGCATTTCGTCTACCACGTGTTCGGCAAGGGCGATGGCATCGATGAGGAATGCCGCCTCGTCAGACACGGAGGAGGGCAGGGGATAGACGTCGTCGACGCCTGCCAAGACGAAATCGCGATAGAAGCCGTCCGCCGTTTCGCCTGCGACGCGCAAGCCGCTTTCGGAGCACTCGTCCTCGGTAACGCCGGCAAGGTAGACGCGTTCGCCTTTGCGGATAAACGAATTTTCGCGCGATTCGGTGACTTGACCGATGGCGAATCTGCCAGGAATGAACGGGGCTTTGACCTTAATAGATCCGTCGTACACGGCGACGTCGGGTTCGGAAATCAAGGCTTTGGTGACTTTGACCTTGACTTTATCTTCGGTGAGTTTCAAATCGGGCGCGTTTACGTGTTGCAGGTTGTGCGGATAGGCGAGCTGCCAAACTTTCATAAAACGTACCTCCTTTTCCGTCGCGTAAGGGATTTGGCGCGAAAAATCCGTTGCGCCATACGCGTATAAGACAAGTATAAACTATTTTTACCGAATTTGCAAGTAATTTTTATAAAATTCGCATTAAAAACAGTTGACGAGGATAAAAAAATGGTTTATAATAATTTAGCATGAGAAAAAACGAACAGCGAGGTGAAAATAATGAAAGCTGATATACATCCCAAATATCACGAAGTAACTGTTACTTGCGCTTGTGGAGCTACCTTCAAGACCGGAACGACGAAAGACGGCGAAGTTTTGAAAGTGGATATTTGCAGCAACTGCCATCCCTTCTTCACGGGCAAGCAAAAGTTGGTTGATACCGGTGGACGTGTCGATAAGTTCAAAAAGAGATATGGTCTTTAATAGGTAACACGGGGCTTTAAGACGAAACGTCTTAAAGCCTTCTTCTTTTTCGTCATGGCGTAAGAGCGTGTGCTTTGGTTTTTTATGGAAAGCACCGAGCGGAACTTGCCGCGCGGTGTATTCCGTTTATAAAAAATCGGGCGGAGAGAAGGTTTGGTAGAATAGGAGAAAACAGGGTATATTGACATGAAAAAGAAAGATAGACAGAAAACGAAAACCTATATCGGCGGTCAGGCGGTAATGGAAGGGGTGATGATGCGCGGTAAGCTGGCGATGGCGACCGCCGTACGCGACCCCCAAGGGGAAATTCAGATTGAATCCGAGCGGTTGACGCCGCCCGAAAAGAAGAGTAAATTTTCCCGTTTGCCCTTTGTGCGCGGCGTGGTGAATTTTTGGAATTCGCTTGTGGACGGAAATCGCATTTTGATGCGCAGTGCCGAGGTGCAAGAGGAGGACGAGGAACACCCGACTAAGGCGGAGCATTGGCTGAAAGAGGAAAAGAAGGTGGATATAAGCGGATTTTTTAACGTGGTCGCCATGCTTTTGGGGATTGTGCTTGCCGTGGGTTTGTTCATCGTAGTGCCCTCGCTTTTGACCGATTTATTGCCCGAAAAATATTTCGACCCCACGGACGGCGGTTTGAAGGGGTTGTATTTCAATTTGGTGGAAGGCGGAATTCGGTTGCTCATCTTTTTTGCGTACATTCTGTTGATTTCCTTAATCCCTTCGTTGAAGCGCGTGTTTATGTATCACGGTGCGGAGCATAAGACGATTACTTGTTACGAAAAGCAGAAGCCGTTGACGGTGGAGAACGTAAAGACTTGTTCGCGCGTGCACGATCGTTGCGGCACGACCTTTCTGTTTATCGTGGTGGTGATCAGCGTCATTGTCTTTTCGTTGGTTAACGTATTGTTGGCGCGGTTGCATTTTTATGAGATTACCGACAACGAGCTTTTGGGCAAGGTATTGCGCATTTTGGCGAAGTTGATTTTGTTGCCCTTCGTTGCCGGCATTTCGTACGAGATATTGCGCCTGCTTGCCAAGACGGAGAGTAAATTCTTTTTGCTGTTCAAGTGGCCCGGGTTGTTGTTGCAGCGTTTGACGACGAGAGAGCCTTCTGCCGATATGATCGAGTGCGCGATTGCCGCGTTTACGACGGTGTTGCAGATGGACGCCGACCCTGCCGTACCCGAACGGGTGTTTGCGACGTCGGGCAAGATGAGCGCGTTGTTGAAAAACACCAAAAAACGGTTTGCGGATTGTGGCGTGGACGAGGAGGACGCGGAGTGGATTTTTGCGTTGACTCTGCATATTTCCAAGAGCGCGGTGACGACGAGCGAACGGATTTTGAAGGTGGCGGAAGCGAAAGAGCTGATCCGCATCGCCGACGAGCGTTTGACGGGCAGACCGCTTTGGTATATCATCGGCGACACCGATTTTTGCGGCTATACCGTGAAAGTGGACGAGCGTGTGTTGATCCCTCGTCCCGAAACGGAGGATTTGGCGATGATGGTGGTTTCTGCCGCGGAGTCGGGCAACCGTATTTTGGACCTTTGTACGGGGAGCGGCGCGATTGCCATTGCCGTGGCGAAGGAGCTGGAAAAGCGGAAAATAGACGTGGAAGTGGTGGCTTCGGACATCAGCGAGGACGCGTTGACGCTGGCAAGAGAGAACGCGCGCGCCAACTATGCCATAGTGGATTTTGTGCAATCCGACCTGTTGAAAAACGTCAAGGGCAGGTTTGATATTATCGTCAGCAACCCCCCGTATATCCCCACGGAAACGATTGCGACCCTGCAACGGGAAGTGCGCGATCACGAGCCGCATTTGGCTTTGGACGGGGGCGCGGACGGCTTGGATATTTACCGTCGGTTGGCTAAGCAGGTCAAGCGGCATTTGGTGGACGGCGGTATGCTGATTATGGAAGTCGGCGAAGGGGAGGCGGCGGACGTTGCCAAACTGTTCAAGGGCTATTCGATGATTGCCAAAGACTTTAACGGCGTGGATAGATACGTCAAAATTATTATGTAAACGCTACGCCCGAAAGTTTGTTTTCGGGCGTAATTTTAAGGAAAAAGAACTATGTTTAAAAAGTTAGACGAACTGAAAAAACGGTACGATTTTTTGTCGGAAAAACTTGCCGATCCCGAACTCATCGCAGACATGGGTACTTGGAAGAAGTATTCTAAGGAGCAATCCGACCTGACGGACACGGTGGAAAAGTACGCCGAATATCTGGGCAAGGAACGGGAGATGAATGATGCGTTTGCGCTGGCGGAAACGGAGACGGACGCTGAGATGAAAAAGATGCTTTTGGACGAGGGGTACGATTGCAAAGCCCGTTTGGCGGAGCTGAAAGATGAGCTGAAAATTCTGCTTTTGCCCAAGGACAAAAACGACGAACGGAGCTGCATTTTAGAAGTCCGTGCGGGTACGGGCGGCGAGGAAGCGGCACTGTTTGCCGCGGAACTCTGCCGTATGTATCTGAACTATTGCGCCAACCATCGTTTGAAGGTGGAGGAAATGGATATCAACGCCACCGAGCTGGGCGGCGTGAAAGAGGCGATTTATAACGTGACGGGCGCGGGGGCGTATAAGCTGTTGAAATACGAAAGCGGCGTGCACCGTGTACAGCGCGTGCCTGCCACCGAAACGCAGGGCAGAATCCACACATCCGCGGCGACGGTTGCCGTTTTGCCCGAGGCGGAGGAAGTGGAAGTGCAAATCAACGAAAAGGATATACGTATTGATATTTTCCATTCGGGCGGTGCAGGCGGACAGAACGTGAATAAGGTGGCGTCCGCGGTGCGTATTACGCATTTCCCCACGGGTATTGTCGTTACCTGTCAAGACGAGCGGTCGCAGCTCAAAAACAAAGAACGTGCCTTTAAGGTGTTGCGTTCGCGTGTGTACGATTTTTATAACGGGCAGAGCGCGAAGGCGCGTGAGGACAGCCGCCGCAGTATGGTGGGGTCGGGGGACAGAAGCGAGCGGATCCGTACCTATAACTTCCCCCAAAGCCGTGTTACCGATCACCGTATCGGGTTAAGTCAATATAATCTGGACGCGTTTATGGCGGGGGATATTGACAGTATGGTGCAAGCGTTGGCGATTGCGGACCGTGAGGCATTATTAGCTTCTTCGAATGAGTGAGCGGAACGGATATACTTCGCAAGGTTGAGCCTTGACGCAGACTTACTACTTTGACACCGTTCATTTATATGCCGTCTACCTGTGTGGGCGGTATTTTTTTACATAACGTACACTCCGCTCACCCCTACGGGGTTCGGTCGGTATGACAGGGGGAGGGGGCGGTGTTGTCCTCGGTCGGTATGACACCCCAAATAAGGCTGAGCCGTCACTTCGTGGGGTGGGACACGGAACGAACAAACGGCGGTTGGGGTGAAAAATAAAATAAGGGTTTTTAGGGATTTTCTGCCAAAAACGGCGGGTAAATCCCTTTTTTCGATTATTGTAATCGAAAAACATGATTAAAAATATAATTTTCTTCAATTTTGTTGATTATTTTTTGGAAAACGGGGCGTTTGCGGTTGCTTTATTTTGTAAAACATAGTACAATATACAGCGGTAAAAAAAGAAAAAAGAGGTAAACGCATGAAAAACAGAGTTGCGCGAAGAATGTCCACCCTATCCCCGTCGTTGACGTTGGCGATTTCGGCTAAGGCGAAGGCGATGAAAGCCGCAGGCGAGGACGTGGTGTCCTTCAGCGTAGGCGAGCCTGATTTTAACACCCCCGACCATATTGTGGCGGCGGCGAAACGGGCGTTAGACAACGGGCAGACAAAGTACACGCCGTCGTCGGGGTTGTTGCCCCTGCGCAAGGCGATTTGCGAAAAATTCAAAAAGGACAACGGGTTGGAATACGAACCCTCGCAAATTATCGTATCCAACGGGGCGAAGCATTCCATTTTCAACGCTTGCTATGCGGTGTTGAACGAGGGGGACGAGGTAATTATCCCTGCGCCCTATTGGTTGACCTATCCCGAAGTGGTGAAAGTGTGCGGCGCGAACCCCGTGTTTCTGCATTGCAAAAAGGAACACGGATTCAAGTTCACGGCAGAGGAATTGCGCGCGGCAATCACCCCCAAGACCAAGTTGTTGATTTTTAACTCCCCGTCCAACCCCACGGGGGCGGTATACACCGAGGACGAGGTGCGTGCCATTGCCAAGGTGTGCGAAGAACACGATTTGCTTGTGATTTCCGACGAGATTTACGAAAAACTTTGCTATAACGGCGTAAAGCCCTTCTCGATGGCGGCTTGCAGCCCGAAGATGAAGGATTTGACCATTACCGTAAACGGCGTTTCTAAAACGTACGCCATGACGGGGTGGCGCGTGGGTTATCTTGCCGCGCCGCACGATATTGCCAAGGCAATCGATTCCTTCCAAAGCCACGCGACCTCGAACGCTTGCTCCATTTCGCAAGCGGCGACGTTGGAAGCGTTGTCTTCTTCCGAAGAAGAGATTGACAGAATGGTGCAGACCTTTGCCGCACGCCGCAAAACGCTGCTCGGCTTGGTGGAAGGCATTGACGGCGTAACGGCGGTCGTGCCCGACGGTGCGTTCTACGTGATGTTGGTCGTAGGCGGCTTATACGGCAAGAGCTATCACGGCAAGGCGATTACCAACTCGGTAGAGTTTGCCGATGCGTTGTTGGAAGGGGAAAAGGTGGCAACCGTGCCCGGCGTTTCCTTTGGGGCGGACGATTGTTTGCGACTTTCGTACTCGCTTGCGGAAAAGGACATTGAAGAAGGCATAAAACGGATTGCGCGGTTCGTTGCCGAACTCGATTAAAAGGCGGAAAAGTGTTGATGGACGGAGCTTTGTAAAAAGCTCCGTTTTTTTGCGTGCGGAAGTTTGCCGAAGTCGGACGGTGCGGTTTGCGGCAAAAGAGGGAGCGCAGAGCGGAGGAAATTCCGTTTCCGATCAGCGGCGGACGGGAAAGAGGAGGGACGTAGCGGAAAAAACGGGGCGACGGGGCAATTCAATCGATAAAATCGGGCGATTGAGCGGCGATTTGTGGGCGATTTTCATGAAAAATAAAAAAAGTTTGCAAAAACACGAAAAAATTTTCAAAAAGGTCTTGAAATTGTTTGAAAAATCTGCTAAACTATAGTAAACCGAAAAAGTGAACTCAACGGATTCGGTTAGTACGACAAAATCTTGGAGGATTTTAATATGATTAAAGTAATTTACGGCGCGAAAGGCACAGGCAAAACGAAAATGATGATCGACGCAGCGAATGCCGCCGTGGAAGAAGCAAAGGGGCATTTAATTTTTATCACCGACAGCAAACGCGGGATGTACGATTTGGATCGTGAAATCCGCTTTATCGATACCAGCGAATACGATATCGCAGGCGAAGCTGCGCTTTGCGGCTTTATCAAGGGCGTTGTGGCGGGCAACCACGACAACGAATACGTATTCATCGACGGCGTTGTACGCATCGCCGGCAAACCCGTACAGGAAATGGCGGCATTCTTCTATATGCTGGATAAAGTTTCTAAGACCAACGATTTGGTCATCACCGTTTCCGTTTCCGCTGCGAAAGAGGAATTGCCTGATTTCGTAAGCAAATATCTTTAAGTTGTAGCATTGGTTTTGTATGGGGCGGCAGAGGGAACTCTGCCTGCTCCCCTATAAAGCGGCGTAATTTTTTACGCTTGGCAATGCAATGTCCGTTTTTTGGGGATTGTGAGAGTCAAGCGATTTTGCGGCGGCGTTTTTTCCGCCGACAAAAGTTTGGCAGAAAAGCACAAAACGTTAGGCAGACGCAAGGCTGCCCGATTGGCGCGTTTGAAAACGGCTGACGGAGTACGATTTGCCCGAAAGGTATCGGGCGGCGAGCAAATAAAGGCAGGTAAACGATTATGTATTTTATCAGTACCCGAGGGGGCGAAAAGGTAACGGGCGCACAGGCGATTGCGCGCGGTTTGGCAGAGAACGGCGGTTTGTACGTGCCTGAGACCTTTCCGCAAATTTCACGGGAAGAAATGCAAGCAATGGCGGAAATGTCCTATGCCGAACGCGCGGCGTTCGTGCTTGGAAAATATCTGGGCGAGGAACTCGGCGAAGACTTTTTGAAAGCGTCTTGCGAAAAGGCGTATGCAAGTTTTGACGGCGACGACCCCGTGCCCTTGGTAAAAGTGGACGGCGAAACGGGTTTGTACGTGTTGGAGCTTTTCCGCGGACCTACGTGCGCGTTTAAGGACGTGGCGTTGACCTTGCTCCCTTACCTTTTGAAAAAGAGCTGCGAAGTGGCAGGGATTCAAGAAGAAATCTTGATTTTGACGGCGACGAGCGGCGACACGGGCAAGGCGGCGTTGGAGGGCTTCCGCGACGTGAAAGGCGTAAAGGTGGCGGTGTTCTTCCCCGACGACGGCGTTTCTAAAATGCAGCGTTTGCAAATGACGGTGCAGGACGGCAACAACGTGACCGTGGCGGCAGTGGACGGCAACTTTGACGATTGCCAACGCTTGGTGAAAGAGTTGTTTGCCTCCAAAGACTTTAACGAGGAGTTGCTGAAAAAGGGCGTGCGCCTTTCCAGCGCGAACTCCATCAACTTCGGTCGGCTTGCGCCGCAAATCGCCTATTATTTTTCGGCGTACGTGGATCTTATCACTTCCCGTCAAATTGAGATGGGGGACAAGATCGACTTCGTGGTGCCGACGGGCAATTTCGGGGATATTTTGGCAGGCTGGTACGCAAAGAAAATGGGTTTGCCCGTGCGGAAACTCGTCTGCGCTTCCAACCGCAATAAGGCGGTTGCCGACTTCTTCAAAAAGGGCGTGTACGACGCGAACAGAGAACTCCGCCGCACCATGTCCCCGTCTATGGATATCCTCGTGTCTTCCAATTTGGAACGTTT
>CAYRAY010000032.1:0-2789 GCA_964422405.1 uncultured Clostridia bacterium
CCCCCTCGGGGATTTTTAACTCGCCGATTTTCACCGCCGCGTCCACGACCTTGAACATACTTCTGCCCGAAAGCGCAACTTTGCGGCGATATTTGACCGCCAAATCGATAATCTGTTGCAAACGATGCACGTTGGAGGCAAAAGTGGCGATAATCAAACGGCGGTTCATATTTTCGGAAAAGAGGTGGTCGAGGGTCGTGCCGACAACCGTTTCGCTCATGGTATAGCCGCCGCGTTCGATATTCGTCGATTCGCCCAAATACAGCAACACGCCTTCGTTGCCGAGTTCGGCAATCCGCTTAAAATCGATGGGCGCGCCTGCAACGGGCGTGAGGTCGATTTTGAAATCGCCGCTGTGATAAATGACGCCGCACGGCGTACGCACCGCCAACGCGCACGCACCCGAAATGGAGTGGTTGACGTTGATAAATTCCACCTCGAACGCGCCGAGTTTGACCTTGTCGCCGGGGACGACGACGCGCTGAATGGAGTTGGTGATGTGCCGTTCTTGCAGCTTGTTATCCGTCAACATCAAGGTGAGCTTGGTGCCGTAAATGGGGGTAGCGGGGTTGAGCTCCTTCATCAGATACGGAACGCCGCCGATGTGGTCTTCATGTCCGTGCGTGAGCAACACGCCGCGGATTTTGTCCTTATTTTGTGCCAAATAGGTGATGTCGGGCACAACGGAATCGACCCCGGGCATATCCTCGTTATTCGGGAAAGTAAGCCCTGCATCGACCACGATGATGTCGTTGCCGTATTCGATCGCCGTCATATTTTTGCCGATTTCCCCCACGCCGCCAAGGAAAATGAGCTTTACGCACTTCTTTTTGCCGTGGCCTTTTTTTGCGTTCGGCTTTGCCGACAACAGAATATCGGTGGAATCGAACACGACGGGTTCAGTCTTGTCCGCCTTATTTGCCGCGCGCTTGCCACGCTTTTGCCCTGCGTTTTGTTGCTCCGTTTGCGGGTTTTGACGGGTTTTTGCCCCGTCGTTTTGCGCCTGCGCCGATTTATCGGCACGGTTTTTGCCCCTGCCATTTGTGGCTTGTTCTGTCTGCGGCTTCTTTGCCGAGGCTTTCTGTTTTTGGTTTTGCGCAGTCTTTGCGGCGGTTTCTTCTGCCGATTTTTTCACTTTGCCGCGCTGTTTCGCCGTTTTTGCGGTAGGTTGCGCTTGCAATGCCGTTTCCGCACCGTCAAATGCCGTGCCCATGGACGTACCCATAGGATTTTTTGCCGCACGCTTTTTTAGGGGTCGTTTTGCGGGAGATTGTTCTTCCCGCGTGGTCTTGTTTTGTTCTTTGTTTTGTTCTTTCACTGTTTTCGCCGTTTCTCCTGTCACTATATACTTCTTTTTTTGTTTTTTATGAAACAGCGAGCCGAAAATTATGGAATTATCAGCTCGCTGTCGTAATTATTCAACTTTTGTCTTTCGTTAGAAATTCAGGTCTACCTTCTTTTCTTTGGTTGCCTTGATAAAGCCGTCGTCATAGAGCTTCTTCGTCGTTTCGTACGCGTATTCTTTTACGTAATCCACTTCGGTGAATTCTTCGTCCTTTTCCGTACCCAACTTTTCTGCCAACGCCGTTGCAAGACGAACTGCTTTCTTTGCCGCCGCATCGCTCTTTACTTTGACCAAGAACGGCGTGCTTTCGTATGCCTTTTGACCGCTGACGTCTTTCTGGTGGTAAATGGTGGACTTGAATTCGGGATCGTTGGGATCGAGCGCAAGATAGAAGCACAAGGTCTTGCCGCAAATGTTGATTTTTGCCACCGTATCGCGACCGAAGTTGAATCTGTCGCCATGCCAGCTGACGTTGGAATTGATACGCTTGTGCGAAATCAACTCGTTCTTGATTTGGCTGTAATATTCTTTCACGGAGCGTTCGCTCTGTCTCATCTTCGCCGTAAAGCTCTTTTTCAAACGAATAATCAAGCCCGTTTCTGCATCGATCAAATCGTCGCCCACTTCTTCAAATACGGGCAACACGTCTTCGTGCGGGACTTCGGGTTCTGCAACGGGTTCTTCCACAGGTTCTTCTGCAACTTCCTCTACGGGAGCGGCTTCCGCCACCGCAATTTCTTCCACAACTTCTTCTACGGGTTCTTCCACTACTTCTTCCACGGGAGCTTCGTCGCAGACGGCACATTCTTCCGTGACGTCTTCCACCGTTTCTTCTACCGTGACGGGCGTTTCGCCGGTGCATACACATTCGATGCGGATACGGGAAGCCACACCTTCGGCAATGGCGTCAATACCCTCGTCGTCCAAGGTCAAATCGTAAGTCGTGTCTTCTTCTACGCAGAGTTTGTCTTCCACGATTTCTGCAATGCGGTCGTAGTCCACGGGGTCGGGCAAAATCTGTGCCGCTTGCGCTGCCTGATATACTCTGTCGTAGTCGATTTTTTCTTCGACGGCTTGCATTTTTTCCACCACTCTGTCGGCGATGGCGTCCACACCCTCATCGTCCAAAACCACGTCGTAGCTCTGTTCCTTCGCCGCGAGCTTTTCGGAAACGAGCTCTGCAATGCGGTCGTAATCCATAGGCACGGCAACGCGCGCTGCCACCAACGCCGCAAGACGATCGTAGTCCACGGGTTCGGGTTTTACCGCAAGCACAGCCGCAACCACCTTTTCGGTGTGGGTGTTCAGTTCGCTTACCAAACTTTCGTAAGCGGATTGAAGCTGCTGATAATTATACTTCAATTCGGTCAGTTCGGCAAGGGCGGAACGCATTTCTTCCAATGCGCCCAACTTTTCGCTCTGTTCGTCGAGCTTTGCGCTTTGC
>CAYRAY010000032.1:2889-16964 GCA_964422405.1 uncultured Clostridia bacterium
TCTGTTCGTCGAGCTTTGCGCTTTGCGCGTCGATCTTTGCGTTCTGTTCGTCGATCTTTGCGTTCTGTTCGTCGAGCTTTGCGCTTTGCGCGTCGAGCTTGGTGTTCTGCTCGTCGAGCTTAGAATTCTGTTCGGCAAGTTTAGCATCCTGCTCTGCGATTTTTGCGTTTTGTGCGGCAAGCGTTTCGCCGTTGCGTGCGGCAGAGGCTTGCAACGCCTGTACGGCAGCCAGCTGTTCCGCTTGCGCCGCTTTGTCCTGTTCCTGATCGGGAAGGCGCGAAACGAGCTTTTCGTCTACGAGTTCTTCAATCCCTTCGTAAACGCACGCTAATTGCTTTTGGGTGTAACGGAGTTCGCGAATCACCTCTTCGTGACCGCCGCCGTTTTCCACCGTCTGTTGCAACGCCGACAACTGCGCAGAAGCGTTGCCCAGCTCTTGCTGCAATTCGATCTTCATACTGTCCATAGATTGATGTAAAGACTCAAATAATTTTTTGGCTGCCATAGTAACCACCTCGTTATTTATTCACGCCGCCGCCCGATTCCGTCCCCTGTTTTTTGCAAAAGCAGGCGGGCAGGTATTCGTTCAACGTAGCTTTCCCGTGTCGGGTACACTGCTATTATATTCTTATTATACCACAACATTTCAAAACGGTCAAGAGTTTCAATTAAATTTTTGCACGAAAAAATCCGTTTTTTTTAAGAAACATGCCTTCGTTCCCCTAAAAAACGGATTTTTTACTATTCATCGCAGACCTGCCCGCCCCTTTTTTACAAAAAGTACGCAAGCTTGCCTATACGTATGCCATTATTTCGCGCGTTTTTTGTCCGCTCTGCGTTCGCCGATTTTCACGATTTCCACGATGGGGATAATCAAGAAAGCAATGGCAACCGCCGCAAGATATTGCCACCAATCCATGGTTGCAAAAGCGAAAAGCTGATCGGAAACGAAGGGAATGAACACCACGCCGAGGGTGAGCACTGCCGAGCCGATCGCCGCCCAGTTCAGCATTTTGTTACGGTGTTCCAACGCGAACAAACTCTTCTTTTGCGAACGCATATTAAAGCTGTGGAAAATTTCCGCAAACGAGAGGGTTAAGAACGCCATGGTCGTGCCGACTGCACTATCTTCAAACTTCCAAGACCAGCCGCCCTGTTCAAACGCATGACCGAGGAAGAAGGAAAGCAAGGTCAAAATTGCCACCAAAATGCCCTGATAGATGACGTCGCCTGCCATGCCGTCGGCAAACACGCCCGCTTTCGCATCACGCGGTTTGCGCTTCATGACGTCGGGTTCTGCCCGTTCCATCCCCAAAGCCAAAGCAGGGAAACAGTCGGTAACGAGGTTGATCCAAAGCAAGTGCACGGGGTTGAGCAAAGTCACACCGCAAAGGGTCGCCACGAAAATGCCGATGACTTCGCTCATGTTGGACGCCAGCAAGAACTGAATGGCTTTACGAATGTTGTCGTAGATACGTCTGCCCTCTTCTACCGCGCCGACGATAGTGGCAAAATTGTCGTCCGTGAGTACCATGTCCGCAACGTTTTTGGTGACGTCCGTACCCGTGATGCCCATGCCGACGCCGATATCCGCCGACTTAATAGAAGGCGCGTCGTTTACGCCGTCCCCCGTCATGGCAGTGATATACCCTGCATCGCGCCATGCGTTGACGATACGGGTCTTGTGTTCGGGTTGTACGCGTGCGTACACGCTAATCGTTTGGAATTGCGATTTAAATTCCTCCTCGCTCATCTCGTCGAGTTGCGCCCCCGTCACCGCGCGTACGCCCTCTTCCAAAATGCCGAGTTCTTTTGCAATCGCCACCGCCGTGTCGATGTGGTCGCCCGTAATCATAATGGGGCGAATGCCTGCTTCGCGACATTCCACAATCGCCGCTTTCACTTCGGGACGGACAGGGTCGATCATGCCGCACAAACCGACGAAGCAGAGTTCCGTTTCCAACACTTCGGGCGAGGTCTGGTCGGGTTTCTGTTTCCAAACCCGTTCCGCGCACGCCAAAACACGCAACGCCCTGTCTGCCATCGCCTTGTTCGCTTGCAGAATTTCCGCCTTGTATTCCGCCGTCATCGGGGTGGGAACGCCGTTCTTCAAGTAGTACGCGCACTTGTCCACCACCACGTCGGGTGCGCCCTTGGTGTATTGCAAACAACCCGTTTCCGCGCTGTGCAAGGTACTCATCATTTTGCGGTTGGAATCGAACGGTGCTTCGCCCACGCGGGGATTCGCCGCCAGCAATTCGGGGTTATTCATGCCGAGTTTATCCGCCCAAACCACCAAAGCCGTTTCCGTCGGTTCGCCCGTCACTGCGCCGTCCGCGTCGATTTTCGCATCCGAACAGAGCGCCATGGCTTTGGCGATTCTGTTTTCGTCCTCGCCGAAGTGGTCGACGACCGTCATTTTGTTTTGGGTCAACGTACCCGTTTTATCCGAACAGATAATCTGCGCGCAACCCAGCGTTTCTACCGCCGTCAGTTTGCGGATAATGGCGTTGCGTTTGGACATATTCGTAACACCGATCGAAAGCACCACGGTCACGACCGTTGCCAAGCCTTCGGGGATTGCCGCTACCGCCAACGATACGGCGATCATGAAGGATTCCAAACCGAAGTTCAAGCCCTCACCGGAGGTGAATTTGCCCGTCGCAATGCCGCGAATGACTTGCACGGCGAATACGATTACGGAGATGCCGACGATGAGCACGGTCAAAATTTTAGAAAGCTGCGCAAGCTTTTTCTGCAAAGGGGTTTTGCCCTCTTCCGCCATGGTCAGCGCGCCTGCGATTTTGCCCATTTCCGTGTCCATGCCCGTAGCGGTAACCACGGCAATGCCTCTGCCGTACACCACCGTACTGCCCATGTACACCATATTTTTTCTATCGCCCAAAGGCACGTCTTTTGCGTTTTCCGCAATCGGCAACGCCTCGGTGATTTTGGTCACGGGCAAGGATTCGCCCGTCAAAGCCGCTTCTTCCACCTTCAAGCTCGCGCTTTCTAAAACGCGCGCGTCCGCAGGCACGGCGTCCCCTGCCTCCAACAGAACGATGTCGCCCACAACCAATTCTTCGCTGGGCACAATTTGCGTTTTTCCGTCGCGAATGACCTTAGAGGTCGCCGCCGACATCTTTTGCAGGGCTTCGATTGCCGCCTCGGCTTTGCTTTCTTGTACCACGCCCAAAATCGCGTTGACAAGCACCACCGCCATGATGATGAACACGTCCACAAAGCCCATAACGCCCTCGTCACCGAGAATCCCTGTCACGCCGCTGATGACCGCCGCCACAATCAAAATGATGGTCATGGGGTCGGCAAGCTGCGCCAAGAACCGCAAAACGAGCGGCGTTTTCTTAGCCGCGGCAAGCTTGTTTCTGCCGTTCTGTTCCAAGCGCTGTTGCGCCGTTTGCTTGGAAAGCCCGTTTTGCCGCGTGCTTTGCACTTCGTCCAAAACGCTTTCCGTACTTTCGCAATAGTGTTTCATAGTTACTCCTTTATTTTCCAATTTTTTTGTCCAAAATAATGTTTTTCGTGCGGTTTATGCCCCTCCGTCATACCAGCTGACGGAGCGAGGCGCTCCCCCCTCTTTCATACCAACTGAGCCGCTTTGCGGCGAACGGAGTGTATCTTACACACCGCGCGTAACAGGTGGGAGTGTATCTCCCCCACCGTCCGTTTGTAAGCCAAAAAACAGCACAAAAAACCGAGCGCGACATATTGCCGCGCTCGGGATTTGGTTGAAAGAATCCGACACCATTTGCGCGCATACGTCACAAAATGAGTCTCACACTTTAAGACAAGCCAGACCCGAAACGGTCGGTGTTGTTGACTTGCCACGCTTACGCGCACGCTACTCCCTCAAAGGCTATTGAATTGAATAACATAATTATTATATCACGCCGCGCACCGTTTGTCAACAATTTTGCGGCACATTTTTCCGCCCTCTGCTTTTTATACAGAGTTTTTTTTGCTCCGATTCTTCCTTACCAACTCGTCGGTTCACCATTGACGTAATGCCAATAAAGGCCGCTTGTCGTCGGCGCACTTTCGCTGTAATAATAACGCGTAGCGTTTTTTAACTTGTCATTATACCCACCGATGGTAATTTCATTCCACTCGTATTTTGTTCCGCTATAATATACGCATTTCAAATTCGCACATTCATTAAACGAAAGCACTTCAATCGTCGTTACGCTTTTGGGGATTACCACACTTTCCAAGTCATTGCAATACGAAAAAGCGCCTCTTTTTATAATTTCGATATTTTTAGGAATACTAAAACTATTCAAATTATTGCGTTCTATATACGCTAAATAATTCTCGTCTTTAAGGTCACTTGCGTCCAGATATAATTTTTCCGCGTTCTTATAATCCTTTATCCCCCCTAAAATTTCCATTGCTTGATCGTATTCACAATTTTCAATGCAGATTTGCGCCGTTTTATACTCCTGCGCCAATTTCTTCGATGCAGGAAGTACAATCGCACACTCAATAATGACGACAACCGCAATCGCAATCACACAACAAGCCGCCGCAATGATAGACGAAATCATCTTGCGTTTCTTCTTTTGAGAGTTCCGCACAACAGCCTCCTGCCGTTGGCGTTCTTCAGTTTCTGCTTTTTCTTTCAATACGCGTTCTCGTTCTTCCTTTTCTTTTTGGACTATCACGGGCAAAAGATTGTTAGCTTCTTCCAACAGCTTTGTGCTGTCTTCCCAATCGCCCAATTCGCTAAGCATTTTGATACGCGCACGCAACGATTGCGCATTATCCATAGAAAAAGCTTTTGCCTGCCGATAAAGACGAGTGTTTTTCAACGTACTGCTGTCCGCCGCCTGCATGTCCGCCAAAACTGCGCCGCAAACACAACATTTTTCTTGCGTGTTCGCATTCACACCGCCGCAAGCGCAAAACCAAATATCCTTATGCACAAATGGCACAATTTGCGCCCTTGCACAATAAAATTGCTTAAACTCCTCAAAAGCGAGAGCATCGGAAAATTTCTTTTGAATGGGCATTCTTTCGGGAATACTTACCCAGTCTTCCCTTTCATTTTTCCAAAGCGTATGGTCAGAATAGCCGACTTCCGTAACACAAACAGAAATTTGCCGTGTTGTAATGTCAAGCACTTTTACAGGAACTTTCGCGCCGAATTCCCCTCCCTTGCTTGCGGCAAAATCGAAATATTCTTTTTCCGTTTCGCCAATTTTACGCCCTAGCGTATCCAAAAACGAAAACTTTGCCTTTAAGTAAACCACGTCTTTGTCCACAATATTTTGGAATTTTGCTTGCATGTGCAACGCTTGATTTTGCGTATTTTGCACCAACGCCGCCGAACGGATAATGACGGGCGAACCTTCGATGTATAAATCGGGCGATATAGAATAAATAATTTTGTAAACGCTACTCATTTTTCTCTCCTAACGTTAAATTTCGGGCAAGGAATCATCTCCATTGTTGCTATTTTTCAGCGACGAACCATACGTATGAACTGTTTCTTGCACGTCTTTTGTTTGCTCGATAAGCTCTTTTAAGTAGTTCAAATGCAAAATTTTATACGATACAATAATCATTAGTATAAAATACGTCAATACGGTCATAAAAACACCAATCGCTAAAGCCCAAAAACCGAACAAACCTGCAAATACAAACGAGTAAATTGTTCCAATTATCGAGCCGCACGCTACAAATATAGCGGCTATAAGCGGTATTTTTTCGTACCAATCGAAATACGGTTCATACTTGCTATACATATGCCCAAAATAAGTTTTTGTGTGTTTTCTGTTGTTCATAACAACCTCCTCTATAAAAAAATTTTATTTTGGCACAAAAAAAGTGCCGACTTTAACGAAAAAGCCGACACTGACAAAAGTGGCTTATTCGCTAAAAAGTTGCGACACTTAGTTTACATCCAAAAGATTTTGTAGTGCGAAAAAATACACTTATGCCCGATAAGTATACTTTTGGATGTTATTAAACTAGGTCGCAAGATAATTGTAGCACTTTTTGCGCCGTTCGTCAATACTTTTACAGAAATTTGTTGTAATTTTCTTTTCATTTTTACGATTTTTCGCTTTGGCTGTGCGTGTTTTAAGATACACTCCGCTCGCTTTCGCTCGGTCGGTATGACAGGGGAAGGATTAAAACGGCAAACCGCCCCATAAAAAATAGTCGGCAAAGCAGTAAGTTTAGGTCAATGTTCAGTCGGCGGTGTGTCATGCCGACTAAACAGCCGTCGCATTTTCCGCATTGTCATACCGACTGAACCTGCGTAGCAGGTGAACGGAGCGCATCTTACACACCGCCCAACCCCACCTAAAAAACGCGTGCCGTGCGGCACGCGTTTCTCAGTTTCGATATTCGTTTGTCTATACTTACTCTTCGTCGTCGTAAGGCAAATCTACGTTGTGATAAACGTTTTGTACGTCGTCGTGTTCTTCCAAAGCGTCAATCATCTTTTCAAAGGTGGCAACCTTATCTTCGGGCAACGTGATTTTGTTTTGAGGGATCATCGCAACTTCCGCCTGAACAAAACGGATTTTGTCCTCTTCTTCCTCGTTTCTTCTGCCCTTGGGCGCAGCTGCAACCATTTCGCGGTTCTTTTCTTCCAAGAATTTACGCACGTCAGAGAACGCTTCGGGTGCGGTGAAAATTTCGTACACGTCGTCACTAACTACAACATCGTCCGCGCCTGCTTCCAAAGCGATTTCGGTGATGGTGTCTTCGTCAAGTTCCACAGTTCTTTCCACTACGATATAGCCCTTGTTGTCGAAGTTGTACGAAACGCAACCGTTTTGACCGAGCTGACCGCCGTGTTTGCTCAAAATGGAACGAACGTCGCCTGCCGTACGGTTGATGTTGTCGGTAAGCGTAACCACGATCACCGCCGAACCTGCTACGCCGTAGCCTTCGTACGTGAGTTCTTTATAATCCGCGCCGCTCATTTCGCCCGAAGCCTTTTTAATGCTGCGTTGGATATTGTCGTTGGGCATATTTGCCGCTTTCGCTTTCGCGATGATATCCGCAAGCTTGCTGTTGGTGTCGGGGTTGGGGTTGGATTTTGCGGCAACGGCGATTTCTCTGCCGAGCTTGGTGAAAATTCTGCCCTTCGCCGCGTCTGCCTTACCTTTTTTTGCCTGAATGTTGTGCCATTTGCTATGTCCTGACATATTGTTTACTCCTTTAGGTTAATCTGTAAAGCCGTCCTTTTGCAAGACGTACATAATAATCGCCGCGGAAATTGCCGCGTTTAAGCTTTCTTGCGTGGGGCGCATCGGGATTTTTACCGTGTGCGTAGCGCAAGCGCGTACCCTGTCCGAAACGCCGTTCGCCTCGTTACCGATTGCCAACGCAAACTTGCTTGGCGGCGCAAACTGAAACACGTTTGCCCCACCCATGTCCGCAACGATGACGGGAATATCCCCCAAAACGGACAAAATCTCGTCGCGGTCGCCACGGTAGATTTTGGTGAAAAACACACCGCTCATGCTGGCACGCACGCACTTGGGCGAAAAGGGATCGGCGCATTCCTGCGTCAAATACACCTCGTTATACCCTGCGGCGTTGGCGGTACGCAAAATCGTGCCGACGTTGCCAGGGTCTGCCACGCCGTCTAACAGCAGGCACTTGCCCTGCGGCGCACGGAGGGCGGTATCGGGGATACGCACCCGACACAGCACGCCCTGCGGCGTTTTTTCGTCGGAAAGGAAACGAAAAGTATCGTCGGAAAGATACACGGGCGGTTGGGCGCAAACAGGCAATTCGCCGCGGTAGCTTTCCGCAACGAACACCCGTTCAATCTCCAAATCGCTTTTTTGACATTCGAGCGCCATTTTATAGCCTTCCGCAAGGAACATCCCCAACGCTTTTCTGCCCTTTTTATCCTTCAACGACGCCGTTTCTTTGACGAGCGGATTGTTTTTGGACGTTAAAATCATTTTTCTTTATAACAGTGAAAAAAGCCTTTTAGTGCTAAAAGGCTTTTCTGCTTCGATTAAAGCGCTGCTTTCGCTTTTTCAACAAGCGCGGTGAAAGCCGCTGCATCGTTTACTGCAAGGTCAGCAAGTACCTTTCTGTTGAGGTTGATACCTGCAACTTTAAGGCCGTGCATAAGCTTGCTGTAGGAAAGCCCGTTGATTCTTGCCGCTGCATTGATTCTTGCAATCCAAAGACGGCGGAAATCTCTCTTTCTTCTTCTTCTGCCGATGAACGCATAGTTCAAGGACTTCATAACCGCTTCACGAGCGATTCTGTAAGAACGGCTCTTGCTGCCGTAGTAACCTTTGGAAAGTCTGAAAATTTTTCTACGCTTTTTAACCGCGTTTACTGCTCTTTTAATACGCATATCTGTTTATCCTCCGTCTTATTTCTTGTAAGGCATCATGCTCTTTACGGTGTTTTCCTTGGTGGAATCTACAAGAGCGCCTTGACGCAAATATCTCTTTCTCTTTCTGTTCTTGGTTTCTGCTTTGTGGTTCTTGCCGCTGTGTGCGTGGTTTACTTTACCCGAACCGGTAAGCCAGAAACGCTTTTTGGTACTGCTATGTGTTTTCTGTTTAGGCATTTTTTTATCCTCCGAATTTTTTTACAATTTTATTTATCCGCAGCGAACCGCCGCCGATTTGCTTTGTTATTTTGCAGGGGCAAGAATCATCAAAATGTTTCTGCCTTCCGTCTTGGGCGGTTTGTCCATAACCGCTTTGCCGCCGAGCATATCGAAAAAGCGTTGCATAACGTCCACGCCCATCGACGCACGGGATTGCTCTCTGCCGCGCATACGAATGGAAACCTTTACCTTGTTTCCTTCGCCAAGCATTTCTACCGTCTTTTTGGCTTTCACGTTCAAATCGCCGATATCGATAGTCATGGAAAGCTGAATTTCTTTCAATTCCACCACTTTTTGGTTTTTGCGATTTTCCTTTTCACGCTTTGCCTGTTCAAACTTGAACTTGCCGTAGTTCATAATTTTGCACACGGGCGGAACGGCGTTGGGAGAAATCTTTACCAGATCCAACTCTGCCTCGTCCGCAAGGCGTTGCGCCTCTTGCGCGCTCATCACGCCCAACTGCTCGCCTTCTGCAGAAATGACTCTCACTTCTCTATCCCGAATTTCTTCGTTGATTTGATGCTGTTCTTTAATGGTCGTATACCTCGCAACAAAAATTAAAGGGTCGCCTTGCTTGGCAACCCTTTTTCTGCATACTGACGCCGCATATCCTGCGGAGAAAATATCGAGCCGTACCAACCTTTTGTTGCACGGCGAGAAGGTTTGCTTCTGCTTAGCTTTAATATATTAACATAAAGCAATCCTTCTGTCAAGCGTTTTTTTGCGCTTTTCAAAATTTTTTCGCCATAATCGCAATTTTTTTTAGAAGGTGATTTTGTCCTCGATTTCCTTCGCTACGGTCGCAACGAATTCCTCTGCCGAAACCACCGATTGTTCGCCGTCGCGGCGACGTACGGCAACCTGACCTGCCTCCGCTTCCTTTTCGCCAAGGACAAGCATATACGGCACTTTTTCCAACTGTGCTTCGCGGATTTTATAGCCGATTTTCTCGTTTCTGTCGTCCAAACTCACGCGCACGCCCGCCGCCTTCAACTTGGCGCAAACGTCCTTTGCGTAGTCAAGCTGTCTGTCGGTAATGGGCAGAATTTTTACCTGCGTAGGCGCAAGCCATACGGGGAATTTGCCGGCAAAGTGTTCGATCAAGATACCGATGAAACGTTCGATAGACCCGAACACCACGCGGTGCACCATGATCGGTTGATGCTTTGCGCCGTCCTCGCCCACGTATTCCATTTCAAAGCGTTGCGGCAACTGGAAGTCGAGCTGAATGGTACCGCATTGCCACGTTCTGCCGATAGAGTCTTCCAAATGGAAGTCGATTTTCGGACCGTAGAACGCGCCGTCCCCTTCGTTAACGACGTAGGGCAAGCCCAAATCGTCCAAAGCGTTGCGCAGGGACTCGGTAGCGATTTCCCAATCGGCGTCGCTGCCCATGCTGTTTTCGGGACGGGTAGAAAGTTCCACGTGATACTTGAATCCGAACAGGGTATACACTTCGTTAATCAAACGAACGACGCCCTTAATTTCGTCCTTAATCTGTTCGCGCGTCATAAAGATGTGCGCATCGTCTTGCGTAAAGCAACGCACGCGGAACAAGCCGTGCAACTGACCGGACTTTTCGTGGCGGTGTACAAGACCGAGTTCGCCCATGCGGATAGGCAAATCTTTATAACTGTGCGGTTCGTTTTTATACACCAAAATGCTGCCGGGGCAGTTCATGGGTTTGATGGCGAAATCTTCGTCGTCCACCTTAGTGGTGTACATATTGTCACGGTAGTGGAACCAATGCCCCGACGTTTCCCAAAGGGAACGGTTCAGCATAATCGGGGTCTGAATTTCCACGTAACCCTCTCTGGTGTGGATTTGACGCCAATAATCGACGAGGGTGTTTTTGAGCACCATGCCGTTGGGCAGGAAGAAGGGCAAACCCTTGCCTTCGTTCATCAACGCAAACAGCTTCAATTCCTTGCCGAGTTTGGTATGGTCGCGCTTTTTCGCTTCTTCCAACATCGTGAAGTAGGCTTCCATTTCGTCCTTCTTCGCAAACGCCGTGCCGTAGATACGGGTGAGCATCTTGTTATGCTCGTCGCCGCGCCAGTACGCGCCTGCAATGCTGGTGAGCTTAAACGCCTTAATCTTGCCCGTGGAAGGCAGGTGCGGACCACGGCAAAGGTCGGTAAAGTTGCCCTGTTTATAGAAAGAAATGGTTTCGCCGTCGGGCAAATCTTCGATGAGTTCCACCTTATAATCTTCGCTGAAACTCTTCATCAGCGCAATCGCCTCGTCCTTGGGCAGCGTGAACCGCTCGATGGGCAGGTTGCTCTTGATAATCTTCTGCATTTCCTGCTCGATTTTCGCAAAATCGCTTTGCGCAATCGGGGTCACGAAATCGATATCGTAATAGAACCCGTTTTCAATGACGGGACCAATAGAAAGTTTGCAGGTCGGGTACACCGTCTTCAACGCTTGCGCCAAGACGTGCGCACAGGTATGGCGATAAACTTGCAGACCTTCCTTGTCCTTCAAGGTCACAATCTCCAAGCAATCCCCCTCTTGCAACTCGTGCGACAAATCCACGAGTTTGCCGTTGACTTTTGCGCAAACGGCGTTGCGCGCCAAGCCTTCGGAAATGGCAACTGCCGCTTGCATAGCGCAAGACCCTGCCGCAAGTTCCATACTGTCGCCGTTTTTCAATAATACGTTCATAAGTATTCCTCCGTGTTTTTCGGTATCGTTGATATTTTTTGTCCAAATGTAATTCGCGTATCCCCTTCGGCAAATCAAATCAGTTCGTCTGCGATTTTTCGGCTTGTCCGCTTATCGGCGGCTTCGCCTTACGGAGTGCCTCTCCGTCCGCCCGTTTTCACCTGTCGGTTTTGCCGCTCCGTATCGAATTTAACGCTTGCGCTCCGTCGGCTTTGCCGCTCCGTTGCCGAAAAAAAATAAAAAATCCTTAAACCCCTAAAAAAGAGTTTAAGGACGCAATCTCATAGCTTGCGCGGTTCCACCTTAATTGCCGAAAACAGCCGCTTTTATTATATATTGTATACGCGCGTAAAGTGGTTTTGCCTTTCCGTCCGCGTTTATCCGCCTTTCAGCCGGGGGCGAACTCTCTGTACAAACGCAAAAACGACGCTACTTGTCTTTACTCGTTTATTGTACTCCATTTCCCCTTTGTTTGTCAACCTTTTCAACCAACTTTTTAATAAAAAAAGGCATTTTTTTCGTAATATTTTTGCAAAAAGGCGCGCGTTTCCGCCTCCACTTCGCCAAAGCAATACACCTGCTCCGCGCCGCTTAACAAAATTTCCCCGATCGGCGAGGCAACGCCCGTCAAAAGACTGCGGCAGAGCGGTCGATATTCCCCGTCGTACGCCCTACCCTTTTTCAAATACACCTTACCCTCCCCGTCCTCTACCACGAACGCCAAAAAATCCGCCGCGCCGCCCTCACCCATGCCGACGGGTACGCAATCGGCAATCTCCTCCCACCGCCGCCGCAACGCTTGCATACGGAAATGAAAAATCCCGTCCAAACTATATTTTTCCCAGCCCCGAATACGTCGCAAGGCATACGCGCGATCCTCACGGAAATCCGCCGCCACAATCGCCGTCAACAACAATCTGCGCTGTTTTGCGCCCACACCGCAAAGGGGTAACCGCGCCGATAAAAAAGCGTATTTGTACCCGATTGCCACCACGTCCGCCATACGTTCTTCGGCGAATTTCCGCACATAGGGCAGATACGCTTTTTCGGTGGCGAAGGTCAATTCCGCCCCGTCCCCCTGCCGCCGTAAATCACATTTCGACGGCAGAAAAGAAAATTTCGTTTTCAATGCCTGATATAAATAGGAGGCATACAGCCCGTCAAAGCCGTTTTGCGTAATACACATTTCTTCCACGATACTATTATTCTATGCCGTTTTTCCAAAAATATTTCCTTTCACCAGCATTTTCTTTTTTATTCTCGCTTAAACTTCATCGCATACCTGCCTATGTCGTTTGCATTTTTTGCATTATACACTATTCAAACTTCATCGCGCACCTGCCCACCTTATTTTTATTTCATCGCACACCTGGTACACCAATTTTTTCCATATCCGCCTACCATGCCTTCCAAGCCGCCTTGCACCACTCCGTTCCACCGAACCACCGACATAATCCCACCTTGCCATACCGACCGAGGACAAAGTCCGAACGGATTGGATCTTACCCCAAAACATTTGCCATTTTTTAAGATACACTCCGTTCGCTTCGCTCAGTCGGTATGACAAAAAATGGCATTCACGTCAAAAAAATACACTCTATACAGGCGCACCACCCCATTAAAAAACGATGGTCGGTGCTAAATCCGCCTCAAACCTCAGCCTTGCAAACCAAAGGTTTATCGTTCAATCGCTTGACTTTCCCCAAAAAATGCGGTATAATACTTAAGATAATATTTATTATTGCGTAAATTACGCTCCGCACCCAACGCAGACGGAGCTTTTTCGGAGGTTTTTGAAATATGGATATGAAATCCGTAGAAAAGAAATGGCAAGCGAAATGGGAAAAGACCAAGCTCAATGTATTCAACAAAAAGAATGCAGATAAAAAGCTTTACGTCTTGGAAATGTTCTCCTATCCCTCGGGCGCAAAACTGCACGTCGGTCACTGGTACAACTACGGCCCCACCGATTCGTATGCTCGTTTCAAAAAAATGCAGGGCTACGAAGTGTTCCAGCCCATGGGCTTTGACGCATTCGGTCTGCCCGCAGAAAACTACGCCATCAAAACGGGGATTCACCCCAAGGACTCCACCGAAAAAAATATCGCCACCATGGAAGAACAGCTCAAAGCCATGGGCGCGATGTTCGATTGGTCGGCAGAAATCAAAACGTGCGAAGAAAACTACTATAAATGGACGCAGTGGCTGTTCTTGCAACTCTATCACAAGGGCTTGGCATACCGCAAAGAAGCGCTTGTCAACTGGTGTCCAGATTGTGGCACCGTGCTCGCCAACGAACAGGTCGTTGACGGCAAGTGCGAACGCTGCGGCGCGGTCGTCCTCCGCAAGGATATGACCCAGTGGTTCTTAAAAATCACCGACTATGCCGAAGAACTTTTGCAAGACCTCAAAGGCTTGGATTGGCCCGAAAAGACCAAACTCATGCAAAAGAACTGGATCGGCAAATCCACGGGTTGCGAAGTGCAGTTCGAGTGTGAAACGGGCGACACAATCACCGTATTCACCACCCGTCCCGACACGGTATTCGGCGTCAACTACGTCGTCCTCGCCCCCGAACACCCCTTGGTGGAAAAACTGAAAGCCGCCCACCCCGAACGCGCCGCCGATATCGACGCTTACGTGCGCTACGCCGCAGAAGCCAACGACATCGACCGCCTTTCCACGGCACGCGAAAAGACGGGTACATTCTCCGGCGCTTATGCCACCCACCCCTTGACCGGCAAAAAATTGCCCATCTACCTTGCAGACTACGTATTGTATTCTTACGGAA
>CAYRAY010000033.1:0-16570 GCA_964422405.1 uncultured Clostridia bacterium
CTTCGATGTCGATCTTCGTACCCGTCTGTTCGATGATTTTGTTGATAACCTTACCCTGCTTGCCGACAACGTCGCCGATCTTTTCGGGATCGATTTTGAAGGTAACAATCTTGGGTGCGTAGTCGGACAACTTGTCGTTGACTTCGGGAATACAATCGAGCATTTTGCCGAGAATGAAACGGCGAGCGTTTTGCGCCTTTGCGATTGCATCCAACATAATCTGTTCGGAAATGCCCTTGATTTTGATATCCATTTGGATGGCGGTGATACCCTTTTCCGTACCTGCTACCTTAAAGTCCATATCGCCAAGGAAGTCTTCCAAGCCTTGGATATCCGTCATGATAACGTACTTGCCCGTTTCGGGATCTTTTACAAGACCCATTGCGCAACCTGCTACGGGCGCTTTGATGGGAACGCCTGCGTCCATCAACGCCATGGTAGAACCGCAAACGGAAGCCATCGACGACGAACCGTTGGAGGAAAGAATATCGGATACTACACGGATTGCATAAGGGAATTCGTTGGGGTCGGGAATAACGGGAACGAGCGCGCGTTCTGCAAGCGCACCGTGACCGATTTCGCGGCGGCCGGGGGATCTAAGCGCCTTTGCTTCGCCCGTGGAATAACCGGGGAAGTTGTATTGGTGCATATATCTCTTTTCTTCTTCTTCGTCCAAGCCTTCCATTCTCTGCGCTTCGCCGAGCATACCAAGGGTACAGGTCGTCAACGCCTGCGTTTGACCTCTGGTGAACACAGCCGAACCGTGTACTCTGGGTAACACACCGTGTTCGCACCAAATAGGACGAACTTCGTCCAACGTTCTGCCGTCGGGACGAACGCCGTCAAAAATCTTCGCGCGGACGATGCCTTTTACGATATAGTAAATGGAATCCTTCACCTCGCGGATTTGATCGGGATAAATTTCGCTGAAATGTTCAATGATTTCCGCTTCTGCTTCTGCTTGCTTGGTCTGTCTTTCTTGACGATCGAAGGTATCCAAAGCCGCATAAAGCTTGTCGTAACCGTATTCTTTTACCGCTGCGTCCAAATCTTCGGGAATGTGGTAAAGTTCCATTTCCTTCTTGGGTTTGCCCACTGCGGGAACGATCTCGTCCGAAATCCAAGCGCAAATCTTTTTAATTTCTTCGTGACCGAACATAATCGCGCCGACCATTTCTGCATCCGTCACTTCGTTTGCGCCGGCTTCGATCATCAAAATTGCGTCTGCCGTACCTGCAAGGTTGAGGTGAATGGTGCTCTTTGCGCGTTGCGCTACGTCGGGGTTGATGACATACTTGCCGTCTACGCAACCGACCACAACCGAACCCGTAGGACCTGCCCAAGGAATATCGGAAATGGAAAGCGCGATAGACGAACCGACCATTGCCAAAGGCTCAGGGGAGATGTCGGGGTCTACGGAAAGTGCGGTAGCCACCACCACTACATCATTAAAAATTCCCTTGGGGAACAAAGGACGAATGGGACGGTCAATCAAACGGCTGGTCAAAATCGCCTTGTCGGACGCTCTGCCCTCGCGTTTTTTGAAGCCGCCGGGAATTTTACCAACGGCGAACATCTTTTCTTCATAGTCCACGGAAAGGGGGAAGAAGTCCATACCCTCTCTTGCGGTTTCGGACATACATACCGATACATGTACCGCGGTGTCGCCGCAACGTACCAAGCACGCGCCGTTTGCCTGTTCGGCATATTTGCCGATTTCGACTGTCAGTTCTCTGCCTGCATAGTCAGTCTTAAACGTTCTTGCATTTTCTAAATTTGGCATTATTCGTTTTTCTCCTTGTCGTTCATTCTTGTACTCTTGCGCCACCACGGCGGAAGAGATCCCTTTCAAAGACACGTCCGCTTATGCCGAGGCGGATTTGCCTTTAAATTGATAAAAAGGACGAGTTAAAAATACCCGCCCTTTTATGCTTGCATTATTTTCTAAGACCCAACTTTTCGATGATCGCTCTGTATCTTTCGATATCTTTCGCTTTCAAATAGTCCAAAAGACCACGACGCTTACCAACCATTTTCAAAAGACCGCGACGGGAGTGGTTGTCTTGCTTGTGTACCTTAAGGTGTTCGTTAAGGTGGTTAATTCTCTGCGTAAGCAAAGCGATTTGAACTTCGGGCGAACCGGTGTCGCCTTCGTGGGTTGCATAGGTGCTGATGATTTCGTTCTTTTCCATGTTTTTTATCCTCCTGAATGGAAATTGTATTGCGTGCCGCCGAGCAGGTCGTGGAGAATCGCTCCGCCCAGAACAGCCGTTACACTTATTTTACCATATTCTTTGTAGAATGTAAACCGAAAACGCGCCGTTTTTTCGATTTTATTTGCATTTTCTTTCTTTATTTTTTTCAAAACCGAAAAACCGCCGTCCTCCCCCTCCGTGGCATACCGTAAGGAGGGCAAAGCCCGAGCGGAGCGTATCTTACGTAAAAGAAATACCGCCCACACAGTTGGACGGCACATAAAAGAACGATTGCAAAGTGGCAAGTCTGCGTCAAAACTCAGGTTTGTCATTTTTTAAGATACACTCCGTTCGCTTTCGCGCAGTCGGTATGACAAAAAATGGCTCTGCGAAGGCGCGTACAAGTAGTACGTGACTGAGGCGCAACACAGAAATGCGCCACAAATCCGCTTCGCCCTCACAAGAAGAAGTCGTGTTTTTTAAGGACCAGCTCCTCCACGTTTGCAATGTACGTAGGCAGGTCTTTCTGCGAGGCAAAACGTGTGATTAAGCCCTTGTCGGTGAACACACGCTTAGATACGGCGTTTGCACCCACGGCAAGATTATTTGCCGTTTCTTCCATGATGTCCACGTTGTAGACGCACGCCTTGTTCGGCTTGGTCCAGCCCACGTTTTCGTTGTTGCCCACCTGATATTTTTGGCGGTACATATAATAGGGCACGTACCCGTTTTCGCTTAAAATTCGGCGAGATGCGGCTACCATGTCCGAGATGAAATTATTTTCTAAGTAGTCCGTCTGCTCTTTCAGCCTTGCGCCCGACTTCAACGAAAGGCAGTGCACGGTGATGTTATCCGCCCCCGTTTCCACGGCACGGCGCACGCTTTCTTCAAAGACCTGCGGCGTTTCGTCCTCTAACCCCGCAATCAAATCCACGTTGATGTCAAACCCGTACTTCTTGCTCATGTCAAAAGCTTTGTACACATCCGCAACCGTGTGTTTCCGCCCGATTTTTTGCAACGTTTCGTCGGAAAAGCTCTGCGGATTGATACAGATTCTCGTCACACCGTACGCTTGCAACAGGGCGAGTTTCTCCTCGGAAAACACGTCGGGTCTGCCTGCCTCCACCGTGTATTCGGCTTGGGGATTGCAGGCGTTGCGCAAGGGTGCGATTGCTTGCAACACACGCTCTAATTCGTCCACGGACAGGGCAAACGGCGTGCCGCCGCCCACATACACACTGCGGAGCGTACCCACACTGTCCTTCGCCGCCGCAAGTTCTTTGTCCAAACAGTCCAAATACGCAGGCAAAAACTTTCTGGTTTTGTCGATGGGCGCGGTGATAAAGGAACAGTAGGCGCACTTGGTAGGGCAGAAGGGCAAGGACACGAACAAATCGGTGTTGCCGTCCTTTTTTTGATAAATCCCCTTTTGCGCCTCCAATACGTCGGCAACCAAGGCAATATTTTCTTCGCTCACCTGCATTTTGCGGAAGAGTTCCTTAAAATCCCTGCCCTGCTCGATTTCGGTATAGGCAAGCTTGGTGGGGCGAATCCCCGTCAGCGCGCCCCACGGCATTTTTTCGCCGTATTCCTCGCTTAAAATTTGATATAAACGGAGCTTGGCAAAGCGGCGTTCCAAACGCTTAAAAACAATGTCATCGCATACCTGCCCCTCATCTTTGAACGAAAACGCCTTTCCGTCCACCGTAAAATCATTGCAAAATACCCCCTCCTCAAAAGTGAAGGAGTGGGCAATGCTTTCGGGACGGCGTTTGAACAACCGCACGACGTCCAACAACTCGTTTTCTAAAAAGGCACAGTCGGTGGTAAACATCATTTTTTTCCTTTATACGTTTATACGTTCCGCAAAAAAGGGTTGGTTTTCTTTTCGGCAAACAGCGTAGACGGCTCGTTATGACCGGGGTACACGGGATAATCGTCCAAGGCGGCAAGCTTTTTCAGGCTGTCACCCAACGCACGCAAATTCCCCGTCGGCAAATCCGTTCTGCCGATCGAGCCGGCAAACAGTGTGTCGCCCGTAAACAGGGCGGAATCCTTGCCGTCGGAAATCAAATAACACGCCGAACCGCCCGTATGCCCGGGGGTGAGAATGGTCTGCACGTCCAAGCCGCACAAATTCCGCTTTTCTCCGTCCGTCAACACGCCGTCGGGGGTATAGACGACGCGCGGCAAACCTGCCAAGTCGAAAGCGTCCGCCGCCGTACCCACCAAGGCAGATTCCTTGTCCGAACACAGCACCTTTGCGCCGCTCGCTTGCAGGGCAGGCACGCCGCCCACGTGGTCGAAATGGCAATGCGTCAACAGCACGTATGCCGTGCGCAAACCCAACTTTTGCAATTCTTCCGCGACGTCCGCGCGCGACGGGTCGACGACGATTGCCTCGTTTCCGTCCGCCGTAATCACATAACAGTTCGCCGCGAACCCGCGCGGCGGAAGGGTGTAAATTTGCATGATTTTTCCCTCCTCGATGAATACTCGTGAAAAGTATTCCCGTGCGTTTTAGAGGCGTTCTTTGCCCTAAAACAGTATCGTTTACGACAAGGACGTGATACGATGCACTTCGTAAATGCGTTTGTCGTTTTGCATTTTCTTGATCAGCTGGTCCACTTCGGCAATATCCGTCAGCGAAATGGAGGCTTCCAAAATGGCATCGCGGTTTTTGTCGATTCTGCCGTTGACGGCGGTAATGGAAAGCTTCATATCCGCAACGACGGCGGACAGCACCGAAAGCGCCGCGCCTTGATCGGTGGCACGCACGGCAATGTTCGCATTATAGCGTTGCTTTGCCCCTGCCGCAATCTGCCACGATGCAGGCAACAGACGCAAGCGTTCCACACCTTTCAGGTTCGGGCAGTCGGAGCGGTGCACCACCACCCCTCTTCCGCGCGAGGTGTAGCCCGTGATGTCGTCGCCGGGGACGGGGGAACAGCACCCTGCAAAGCGGACGAGCATACCCGATTGCCCGTTGATGAGCACGCCGCCCGTGTTACCGCTGTGCCCGTGCGAAAGAATTTCAAACGCCTTCGGGGTTTCCTTGCGGTAAAAATCGATGAGTTTCAAAAGGATTTGGTTGACGGAGATCGAGCCGTAGCCCACCGCCGCAAACATTTCCTCTTCTTCGTTAAACGAAAAGCGTTCGGAAACGCGTTGGAAACTTTCGTTCGTCAGCAAAGTCGAAAGGGTGTAGCCGCGTTTTTTCGCCTCCTCTTCCAACTTAATCTGCCCGATACGGATATTTTCTTCCTTCAATTCGTTTTTATAGAACTGACGAATTTTCGCCTTTGCGCTGGACGATTTGATGAATTTCAGCCAATCGCGCGACGGGCCTTTGGAGTTGGGCGAAGTGATAATTTCCACCACGTCCCCCACTTCCAGCGTCGTCGTCAACGGCACGATTTTAGAGTTGACCCTCGCTCCCGTGCAACGGTTGCCCACCTCCGAGTGAATGGCATAAGCAAAATCGATGGGGGTTGCCCCGGGCGGCAGGGAAATGACCTTTCCGCGCGGCGTAAACACCAACAGTTCGTGGCTGTACAACTCCGTTTTCAGGGCGTCGATAAACTCTCGCGAGTCCTTCAAATCCCCTTCCCATTCCATCACTTCGCGCAACCACGTAAGACGGTTTTCAAAGTTGTTGTTCTCCTCTTCCGTCTTGCCCTCTTTATACTTCCAGTGCGCCGCAATACCGAATTCGGCGATGCGGTGCATTTCCTCGGTGCGGATTTGGATTTCAAACGGCTGACCGTAACGGGTCATCACCGTCGTGTGCAACGATTGATATTTGTTCGGCTTCGGGGTGGCGATATAATCCTTAATCCGCCCCGGGATCGGCTTCCAATGCTCGTGAATTCTGCCCAAAACGGTATAGCATTGCCCGATGTCCTTGACAATGACGCGCACGGCGGTCAAATCGTAAATTTGATCGAGCGTCTTGTCCTTATTTTTCATCTTTTTATAGATGGAATAGAAATGTTTGGGTCTGCCGAACACTTCCCCTTTCACCCCGTCTTGCTGCATCAGTTCCTTAATTTCGCCGACGATGCCGTTCACGAACTCCTTGCGTTCGGAAAGCTTTTCGCGAATGTTATACACCAAATATTCGTATGCTTCGGGGTCGAGGTATTTCAAACACAAGTCCTCTAATTCGCACTTGATTTGCGAAATACCTAATCTGCCTGCAAGGGGGGCATAGATATCCAACGTTTCGTTTGCCATACGCTGCTGCCGCTCGTGCGATAAAAAGTTGAGGGAGCGCATATTGTGCAGACGGTCGGCAAGTTTGATGATGATGACGCGCACGTCCTTTGCCATCGCCACGAAAATTTTACGGAAATTTTCCGCATTTTCGTCCTCTTTGGACTTAAAGACGATTTTTTCCAGCTTGGTCACGCCGCTCACCAGCGCCAACACCTCTTCGCCGAATGCCGTTTTGATGTCGTCGGCGGTGCATTCGGTGTCCTCGATGACGTCGTGCAAAAGTGCGGCGGCAATGGTTGCAGAGTCCAACCCTAAGCCCATCAAAATGTCCGCCACGGCGCAGGGGTGGATAAAATACGGCTCGCCCGAGGCGCGTTTCTGGTTGGCGTGCGCCGCCTTGGCGTATTCATACGCCCGAATCAACAGCTCGCGATCCTCACCCTCGTACCCTTCTTTTATCTTGTTTAACGTCGTTTCCATACCCTTATACCTTCGTTTTTTCGTTAGTTCGGATTTTGTAACAAACAGACTTTGCGATAGATTGCGGAATTTTGCAGTTCCGCTTTCACGCCGCGGTACACGGTCAATCTGCCGTCGCCGCGCGCCACCAAGCCTAATTCTTCAAACACGTTCAAAGCAAAAATAAACTCTCGCTTGTCAAAGCCCAACCCGTCGCAAGCGTAGGCGATTTCCTCCGCCGTGTCGCCGCTGAGCAGGTTGACATCCCTGCGCAACGCGGCAAAAATTTCCAACAGCGTTTCCCTTGCCACGTCCAAGCCTTCAAACATTTTATAGCCGCAAATTTCCCCGTTCACGTACACGCGTTTGCCCGACAACGCCTCGATATTGAAATCGGACGGTATGTCCAAAAACACAAAATCGCGATAGCCCGAAAGGGGGGCGTCGGGCGCAGGCGAAACGATGAGCGCGTTTGCCAAATTCCCCGACGAGGGATAAAACAGATCGCAACCGAATTTTTCCAACCCCTCATAAAAACGCAGGGTGCGGCGATCGGAAACGATCAAACACAAACCGTAGGCACATTCCGCCGCCTTGGCTTGAATCAACGCCTTGGTCTGTTCGGTGTTCAATTCTACCGCATCCACGTCCACGGGCTCGGCATACGAGCGGGCAATGGCGTTGGCAAAAATGCTCTCCGCCGCCCCTCTGCCCGTTCTGCCGTCGTAAAGGAGGTTGCAAACCTGCCCTTTGACGTAATCTCTGCCACGGAAATGGGACACGTTGATTTCCACAACGAATTTCTTTCTGACGTCGCTTTCGATGATTTTCAAATTCTTCGCGCCGCCGAAATAGATGAGGTCGATAAACTCGTTCTTCACGGAAATATGGGGGGACATCGCCTTCAAAGCGCGCGCCGTGCACGCCCCTGCCGACAGCGAAAACAACGGTTTTCTATGCCCCACGCCAAAGGGTTCCATCGCCACGATTTCTCGTACGAACTTGTCCGAAAAAGGAGCAGTGATCTCCTCGCTGACGTACAGCACTTGCTCGAAGTCCTCGGGGGTGTACGACCTGCCGATCTCCTCGTCCAATGCCTTTTCTAATTTGTCGAAATTCTCCACACGGAGGTTAATGCCTGCCGCCTGTGCGTGTCCGCCAAACTCCTCTACGTATTGCGAACAAGCCTTCAATGCGGTAAAGATGTTCACGTTATCGATACTCCGCGCGCTGCCTTTCAGCATATCGCCGTGGTGAACGAACAGCAGGGTCGGGCGGTTGTATTCTTCCGCAATCCGCGCGGCGACAATGCCGACGAACCCGGCGTTCCAGCTTTCGTCCGAAAGCATAATCACGTTGCCGTACGCGCCCTTTTCCGTCAGTTTTTGCTTGGCGGAAAGGTACAAATCGTTGCAGCATTTTTGCCGCTCGGTGTTGTAGGCGCAAAGCTTTACCGAAAGGTCGTAAATCTCCCCTTCGTCCTCGGAAATGAACAGACGGAACGCCGCTTGCGCGTCCCCCATTCTGCCTGCCGCATTCACGCGCGGCGCAATGGTAAAGGCAAGCTTTTGCGCGGTGATTTCCTCTTGATTTTTCCCCAAAAGTTGGGCAAAACAAGGGCGGATTTTGTGGTTGAACAGTTTTAAGCCCTCGGCGACAATATCACGATTTTCACCCAAAAGCGGCACGCTGTCCGCCACGGTGGCAAGCGCGGCAAAGTCCAGATATTTATAGGCGGCTTTGCCGATGAGCGCACACGCAAGCTTGAACGCCACCCCTGCGCCGCAAAGGTTATCGTATGGATAATCGTCTTGCAATTTGGGGTTGACGACGATGCAATCGGGCAACACTTCGGGCAGTTCGTGGTGGTCGGTCACGATGACGTCCGAACCCAGCTCGTAAATGTATTGCGCCTCTTTCGCGCAAGAAATGCCGCAGTCCACGGTGATGAACAGTTCGGGATTGCAATCCTCGAAAATTCTGTCCACGCTCTCCTCCGACAAGCCGTAGCCGTCCGCGCGTTCGGGGACGTAGACGTGCGGCTCAATGCCGAACTCACGCAAGGCGTGGTACATAATGGCGGAAGCGCAAATGCCGTCCGCGTCGTAATCGCCGAACACGGCAACCGTCCTGCCCTCGTCACGGGCTTGGGTGATGAGTTCCACCGCCTCTTGCATGCCCTTCATCAACAACGGGGAAAGGAAGTGTTTTTCGGACGGGTACATGAACACGCGGATTTTTTCCGCCGTATCCACGCCGCGCGCGTACAAAATACGCGTGGCTTGCTCGGTCAAACCCGTCTGCGCTGCCAATGCGGATATCATATTCAGTTGTTCTTCCGAAAAGGCGTATTCGGGACGGATTTTTTTCATGTCGCTCCTTAAAAAGTAAACGGCGGGAAGAAGCTTTCCTCCCGCCCTATTCTCGTTTTTTTAATTCGGGCCTTACCCGAAAGTGTAGCCGAAACGCTCGGCTTTTATGCGATACGGCGTCGGATCATTCGTTGTCCGAAGCGGAAACTTCGGTCTTTTCGCTCTTTTCCGCACCCTTATACCCGTACTTGGTTGCTGAGGCTTTCAATTCGTCCTCTCTCTCTTGCAAGGGCAAAAACAGAGCGGGCGCATACACCACGCCGAGGAATACGGATACTGCCAAGCCGACGATGGTGCTGAGCGCGAACCACGCGGCGGAAACGCCTACGGGCAAGCACACCAACAAAATCGCTACGCAAAGCACAGCCGCAAAGAAGAAGGTTTCTTTATACGCAACGGAGCCGCGGACAAGTTCCGCCGCCTTGGCATCCCCTTCCTTTTGCGCCTTGCGCACTTTGTTGAAGAAGAAGAGGGTGGAAATGACGGTCAGCAAACCGCTTGCCGCCACCGCGTACATTGCGGACGCAGAAACGGGGATACGGGTCAGCACAAGAATTGCCGAAGTGCAAAGCATAGCCGCCGCCGTTGCAATCCCTGCCACCAAGCCTTTGCGCCATTGATAACGCAAGGTCACATACCCGAACGCAAGCACGGCGATCACCGCGCAAGCGATTGCGCCGCGAAGGATATAGCCGTCGGGGGTAGCCGTAACCACCTTTTCGTCGGACACGCTGACAAGCAAGGTATGGGTTGCATACTTGCCGTTTTCGCCCGTCCAACCGTCAAAGGTTGCCTGCAATGCCGTAACCGCCGCAGACACGTCTTCGTCTTTGCCGAACGCATATACGAGTTCGCCGTCGTTGCCGCTGTCGCCGTCCATGCAATAGAGCACGTGTAAATCGGCAAACGCATCGTCGCAAGCGGATTTTACGTCATTTTTGCTGCTTTCCGTCGCATACAGATATTGACCTACGGTCACCGTAACTTTCTTACCGTCGGAAAGGGTGGGAACGGCGTTAAAGCCGAAGAAAATTCCCAAAACCGTTGCCGCTACAACGATTACCGCCATGATCGCAGAGAGTAATACGCATTTTTTCATAGTTTTCGTTTGCACGTTTTTCTTACTCATCGTCGTCATCCTCCCTTACGAAGCGGAAATACTTAAATTTATTTTTGCTTGCGGAAAGCAAGGTGAAGTTCAAAAATCTCGCCCACGCCAAGTTGCAGAACGCACCGCCGAGCACGCAGATGAGGGCTTGGAACGCGAACGTTTGCAAGCCTGCACAACCGATGAGGAGGGCAAGCGCGGCAAGCGTAAGCACCGCGTAAATATCCACGATGTTCCAAATCGTCTTTTTATAGCCGCCCTTTACGGAAGACGCAATCGTTTTACCCAAAACGAATTCTGCCTTAATTGCGTTGTAGATGTGATATTGCAACATATTCATCAACGCAAGACCTACCAAGAAGGTCAAAAGCGAACCGAGGGTCACAACAAACACGCCTTGGCTGACAAAGGCAAAGCACAATGCCGCAATCAGAAGATAGGTCACGTTTGCATACGCCGTAACGACGCCGAATCTGCCGTATTTAACGACAGCGAACACGATGAACGCCACCAAAATCAGCAACACCGCGCCGAACACGTAGTAGAGGGAGTTGCCGTTGTATACGGGGGCGAATCTACTGATGTCGCCGCAGTTGAATGCGATGTCAAAACCGCCGTTGTCGTATACGGAGTTGAACAAAATCGCAATCGTTTCTACGTAGTGCTTGTCCACGTTTTCCGCCATCGTATACTTGATAACGTTGCCATCGATGTGGCTGGTGGAAAGGTTCAAAAGCACTTCGTCGCCGATGGCGATATCCAACGTAGCCGACGTATCCGAAGCCGCCGCCGTCTTGTAAGCGTTCAGCATGGAAATGCCTGCTTTGGTAAACTTAATTTCCAAATATGCGTAATCGTACTGCGTTTTGACCTTAATGCTCTTGACGATGTCTTGAATGGTCACTTCTTCGTCCTTCATGGCATCTACGACCGAACCGCTTTGTTGGAAGGTCATTTCGCCCGTCATGCCGAACACGCGGAGCGCTTGTTGCGCCGCCGTTGCCGCCGTTACGTTTTTGGAGTTTTGCGATGCAGGGAGTTCGATACGGAGCGCGTAATCGTCCACGCGGGTCACCAAAAAGTCTTCATAGCCCTTTTTTGCAAAACGCGCGCCGATTTCTTTGGTGGCTGCGTCAAACGCTGCCTTGAACTCGTCCGTGACGAAATACTCGTTGTTTTCGCTGTCCAAAATCCCGTCTTCGGGATCGGTGCTGAGGTACAAACCGCCGTGACGGATATACTTTTCCTGATAGTCGGTCAGGTCTTCGCCTTCCAACAAACGCACGTTGGTTTGATAGTCCGCTTCGGGAATTACCCCTTCGGGGTAGTAGTACGCATAGTAGCCGCCGCCCACGTTGGTGTTTGCGGCGTAGTCCGCGCCGAGGTCGATACCCAAGTCGAATTGCATGATGGCAGGGTTCCAAATTTTAATGCCTTCGGTACCGGGAACGGTGAAGGAAGGGAACGCCGTCAGCACGCACAATGCGACCATTACGATGGTAACGAGAACCATAAGTACCACCGATTTTTTCTTGCCCATTGTATTAGCCTCCTGTGATAGGTCGGATTTTTTACCCGACGATTGATAATACTGTTTTATTATACTCTATTTTACTATCTCCCGTCAAGTTATAACGGGGATTATCTGCAATTTTTTTACCGCTTTTCGCAAGGAAATGCCTTATTTATCCCGTTTTTCGGGTTTTTGCGGATTATTTGCCCAATTTCTTTTCCGCCAAAATGTGCATAGCGCACTCTACGCGCTTTTTCATCATGGCGCAAGTCACCTCATACGGCTCGTTAATGTCGCCGTTGAAGTTGTAGTTGTTGGCGTTGCAACCGCCCGAACAGATGAACTTCGCAAAGCAGTTTTCGCACTTCTTACGGGTGAACAGGCAAGAATTTTTGAACAATTCGCGCGTGTCGGGACGGGTAATCCCTTCAAACACGCTGCCCATACGGAATTTTTCGTTGCCGGCAAACTGATGGCAGGGGTACAAATCGCCGTTGGGAACAACGGAGAAATACTCGTTGCCCGCGCCGCAAGCGGATACGCGCTTGGAAAGGCAGGGTCCGCCCTCCAAATCGATGTTGAAATGGAAGAAGTTGAAGCCTTCCCCCTTCTTGTGGCGTTCCAAATACGCCTCGCACAAATTCTCGTATTCCTTTTCGATTTCGGGCAAATGCTCCTCGCGGATTTGCAAATCTTCGATGTCCGTCACTACGGGTTCCATGGAAATGGAATCTACGCCCTGATCTGCGATGAACAGCACGTCCTTGGAAAAATCGAGGTTCTTCGCCGTGAACGTACCGCGCACGTAATAACTCTTTTCGCCGCGCAAGGAAATGAATTTTTTGATTTTGTCGATGATGAGGTCGAACGTGCCCTTGCCGTTGATCGATTTACGAATGGCGTCGTGTACCTCTTTTCTGCCGTCCAAGGACAGCACCACGTTTTCCATTTCTTCGTTGAAGAACTGAATGGTTTCGTCGTTGAGCAAAAGAGCGTTGGTCGTAGTGGTGAACAAGAACTTTTTGTCCACTTTTGCCGCCTGTTCTTTGGCGTAGTACACCGTCTGTTTCAACACGCCGAGGTTCATCAGCGGCTCGCCGCCGAAGAAGTCCATTTCCAAGACCTTGCGGTTGCCACTGTTGGCAATCAAGAAATCGACCGCCGCTTTTGCCGTTTCAAAGCTCATGCTTTCGCGCTTGGAATGGTATGCGCCCTCGTCCGCGAAACAATACCGACAACGGAAGTTGCAATCGTGGCAAATGTGGATACACAACGCTTTAATTTCGTTGCTCTTCATAGGATACGCTTTTACCTCGTCCTTAAAAAGCAAGCCTTGCTCTTTCAAGCCCTCTACGTCGGAAAGGATTTCCGCAATCTGTTCGTCGGAAATGTAGGTGATGTCGATATCTTCCCCTTCCTCTTTGGCTTTCAAATAGTCGGCGGTGGGTTTGTCGCACTCGTGCAACGAGCCGCTGCCGACGTCGTAAATATAATTTTTATCTCTGTAACTGAATACGTGTATCACGGTATCCGAGTCCTCCGCAGTTGGTATTTTTATTTGGTGTAGGAATCGTAAAAAAAGAAAGCTTGGCTAAAAACGGCGTACCCTTACAATACGCCGTTTTTTGCGATATTTACCTACGTTGTTCGTTGCCGCACTGTGCCGCGCGACACCAAGTTCTTGTGCAAGACCGAATTATCTGCGTTCGATCTTTTGTTCGCGCGTAACTCTTTCGCAGGATTGGTTGCCTACCGTGCAGCTCGTTTTGCACGCGGATTGGCAGGTGCTTCTGCATTCGCCGCAGCCGGTAACCTTTTTGTCTGCGGGTTTCGCAATCGTCTTAATCATAATAAAGTCCTCCTAATCGTGATGATTATGTTTTTATTATAATATACTTTCCCGTAAATTGCAAGCGGTTTTTTCCACTTTTTTGTTTGTTTTGCGCCGCAAGCGGAATTTTTTTACTCATCGGCGCAAATTCACCCCGATTACGCCCCCGACGATGCCTACAAACACCGTGCTTGCGCCCTCGATCCAAATCCGCCACGTTGCCGAAAAATCGCCACCGATTGCCGAAAAGGTAACATAGGACAAAGCGAAAAAGCCCAGCCCGACCGCCGCCCCTTTCAGCCAGCCCTTTTCGCCGCGAACGAACCATGCCGCACCCAGCGCCGCAAACACGATTTTCAGGGCTTGATTGACAGGGTACGCCGCCCTGTCGGGCAGGTTGAAAATAGTGAATACGCACGCCGTGACAACGGCGAAAAACACGGACAATGCCAGCGCAACCGCCACTCCTTTTACGATACAAAACACGTTCCCTTCTTCCTGTTCCATAAAAAAACACCTCCGCATTAGGTATATGCGAAGGTGATTTTGTTTTAGTACCAAACGGATTATTCTGCTTGTTCTTCGGTGGATTCCGTCTTTTCTTCGGTGGTTTCGGTTGCTTCGGTTTCCACAGTTTCCGTAGCTTCTTCCGCGGTTTCAGCGGTTTCAGCCGTTTCTTGGGGTTGGCTTTCTTCAAACACTTCTTCAGCGGGTTCCGTTGCTTCGGGTTGGTCTTGGGGGTCTGCCTTTTTCGCTACGGCATCCGTTTGATAAACAGCTTGTTTGTCAAAGCGCAAGTAGGACTTGTTGCCTTCCGAGCCCGTTTCCAAAACGAAAGTGTTGTCTTCGGGGTTGACTTCTACGACCACGCCGCAGATACCGCCGATGGTCTTTACTTTGCTGCCGGGTCTGATTGCATCGAGTTGCGCCGACATTTCGTCGCGGCGTTTCTTTTGCGAGCGGCTGTTGAACACCATCAACAGGACGATTGCAAGCAAAGCAACGCCCATAATAATCCAAGTGCCCCATGCGTTGCCGGCAGGTTGCTGACTGTTCGAAGCGGACGTTTCCGCCGCCAACAAGTGACATACGTTCCAAATCATAATAGTTTCTCCTTATTTTTGCGGCGATCGGGCTTGGGAAAGCGATGCGCCGCGCGTTTGTTTACTTATATAATAGCCGCTTTACAATTTTTTTGCAAGCGTTTTTTTAAGCGTTTTGACAAGTGGTGGGAAGTTTCCGCTAATTTTTATCAATTTTTCACAGAATTTTGTCGCCAAACCTGACGTTTGACGCGGCAAGGCTGAGCTTGCAGGCAGAATTAGCGTGTTCGCGTGCGTTCATTTAGTTGTCAACGGTTGTATGAGCGCGCGGATTTGTTATAAGATACACTCCGCTCACCCCTTCGTGGTTCGGTCGGTATGACAGGGAAGGGGCGGTTGCAAACCCCCATGAAAGAACGTGCTGTAAGGCAGTAAGACAGCGTTAAGGCTCAGCCTTACCACTTGCCCTCGCCGCCGTACTTTTTATAGAATTCGCGCGCGTAATCCTTAACATAACCGCCCAAAATTGCTTGGCGCATTCCCTTCATCAGCTTATGCAAGAAGGTGACATTGTGCAAGCTGAGCAGCATGGCGCCGTACATCTCGTTCACGTTAATCAAATGCCGCAAATACGCTTTGGTATAGTTTTTACAGCAATAGCAATCGCATTCGTCGTCGAGCGGCGTAAAGTCCTCTTTATACCGTCCGTTGCGCACCACCACTCTGCCGTGACTGGTCATCGCAGTGCCGTTGCGCGCAATACGCGTTGCCAACACGCAGTCGAACATATCCACGCCGCGCATGGTGCCTTCGATTAAGCAATCGGGCGAGCCGACCCCCATTAGATACCGAGGCACGTCCGTCGGCAACAACGGTTGCAAATGGTCCAACAGCTCGTACATCAACGGCTTGGGTTCGCCGACGGAAAGTCCGCCGATTGCCACACCGTGTTTGATGAAGGGCAGGGTGCGCTTCACGCTCTCCTCGCGCAAGTCTTTATACATATTCCCTTGCACGATGGCAAACAACGCCTGATCGGGCTTATCGTGGAACTTATAGCAACGCTCTAACCAAGCCGCCGTGCGTTTCATTGCCGCCTCTGCCTGTGCGTGGGTATAGCCGTACTGACTGCATTCGTCAAATGCCATAATGATATCCGCACCGAGGTTCTGTTCTACCTGCATTGCCTTTTCGGGGGTGAAAAAATGCTTGCTGCCGTCTACGTTGGACGAAAATTCCACACCCTCGTCGGTGATTTTGTTCAATTTCCCCAACGAGAATACCTGAAAGCCGCCGCTGTCCGTCAAAATGGGTCTGTCCCAGTTCATAAATTTATGCAAGCCGCCGGCTTTTTTTACAATATCGTCGCCCGGGCGCATATACAGGTGATAGGTGTTCGCCAAAATGATTTGCGAACCTGCCTCCTTTAAGTCCCGCGGGAACATACCCTTGACCGTCGCTTGCGTGCCGACGGGCATATATACGGGGGTTTCAATGTCCCCGTGCGGCGTGTGCAAAATCCCTGCGCGCGCCCCCGTTTCAGGGTCCGTTTTAATCAGTTCAAAAGAAAAATATTCGTTGTTCAACTCTCTGTCCTCTGTCTTCTATCTTCTCGTTTGTCGTATTTTCCCTTTTCGGGATACGTCCTTCCTTGCATAGTATACCATACTTTTTAAGGAAACGCAACGATTTTTAACAAAACGCCGCAATTTTTGCCGCCCTTCCACCGCACAAAACCCCGACCTGTTTTTGTCCTCCCGTTTGATATGAATGTATAAAGTCATAACCACTAGTGAACTAGTGGTTTGCTCAACCCCTAGAAGGGGTTAAT
>CAYRAY010000034.1:0-16356 GCA_964422405.1 uncultured Clostridia bacterium
ACCGTTCGTGGCGGTATGACCTCTCACGCAGCCGTTGTTGCTCGTGGTATGGGTACCTGCTGCGTTTCCGGTTGCGGCGACATCAAAATGCACGAAGAAGAAAAGTATTTCGAACTCGGTGGCAAAATCTATAAGGAAGGCGACGTGCTTTCCCTTGACGGTTCTACGGGTAACATCTACAACACCCTCATTAAAACCGTTCCCGCTGACCCCAACTCCGGCTATTTCGGACGTATCATGGAACTTGCTGACAAGTACAAGGCACTCGGCATCAGAACCAACGCCGACAGCCCTGCAGACGCTCAACAAGCTGTTGCCTTCGGCGCACAAGGTATCGGTCTTTGCCGTACCGAACACATGTTCTTCGACCCTGCAAGAATCGGCGCTTTCCGCGAAATGATCTGCTCGGATACCGTTGAAGAAAGAGAAACCGCTCTCGCGAAGATCGAACCCATGCAACAAGCTGACTTCGAAGGCTTGTTCGAAGCACTCGGCGGCTACCCCGTAACGATCCGCTTCCTCGATCCTCCCCTTCACGAATTCGTTCCCACCAGCGAATACGAAATCGAACAACTCGCAGCGGTTCAAAAGAAGACCGTTACCGAAATTAAGGAAATCATTCAAGGCCTTCACGAATTCAACCCCATGATGGGTCACCGTGGTTGCCGTCTTACCGTAACCTATCCCGAAATTGCAGTTATGCAAACCAAGGCGGTTATCAAGGCAGCGATTAGCGTTTTGAGAAGACACCCCGACTGGAAGCTCATTCCCGAAATTATGATCCCTCTTACCGGCGAAACCAAAGAATTGAAGTTCGTTAAAGACATTGTGGTGAAAACGGCAAACGAAGTCATCGCAGAAAGCGGTATCGATTTGAAGTACGAAGTTGGTACGATGATCGAAATCCCCAGAGCATGCTTGACCGCTGAAGACATCGCAAAAGAAGCAGAATTCTTCTGCTTCGGTACCAACGACCTTACGCAGATGACCTTCGGCTTCTCCCGTGACGACGCAGGTAAATTCTTGCCCGCATACTATGCAAACAAGATTTACGAATCCGATCCTTTCGCAAGATTGGATACGACGGGCGTTGGCAAGTTGATGAAGATGGCAGTAGACGGCGGTAAGTCCGTTCGTCCCGAAATGCACCTTGGTATTTTCGGTGAACACGGCGGCGATCCTTCCTCCATCGAATTCTGCCACGACATCGGTCTTTCCTATGTATCCTGCTCGCCTTACCGCGTTCCCATCGCAAGATTGGCAGCAGCACAGGCAAACATCAAGAACCCCAGAAACTAATTTCTGCGGAACAACAAATTATCTAAACGGATAATGTATAAGGCTTATTCCATTCACGGAATAAGCCTTATTTTTTGCTTCGTCGTATCATCGCACCCACGCAGTGGCAGTGTGTGTCATAGCCACTGAGGGCGGTTACACCGCCCGAACGGAGTGTATCTTAAAACTCATACCATCGCATAGCTACATTAAAAAACACCCAAAAAAACGCAAAATTTCGCATTTTGCGTTTTCGTTTTTTTATGCGGCGCAATCCCTTATGAAACCTGACAAAATCGACAATAAAAATGCGCGTTTTACAAAACTTGTTTTTATCTTGTATAAAAAGTTGTGGTATAATGCCCTCAATCGTAGGAAACATAAGGGATTGCGCGATTTTTTTATGACCGTTTACATCGAGTACGTTTTTTTGGAAAATTGCCTGTTAGACGGCGTAATTTTGTTAACGAGTTTTTGCATTTGTCGTGTAAAAACCCGTTGGTACAGAATTTTTTTTTCGTCCACGATCGGTGGTGCGTTCGCCGTCCTTTTTCCGATTTTTTGTTTAGCAAATCCTCTTAAAATCCTTCTCAAAATCTCCGTCGGGCTGTGTATGTGCCTGCTTGCCTATCCAAGATTGAAAACCAAAACGGAATGGCGAAAATTTGTGTTTTTTTGCGGTGCGTTCTTTTTTGCCACCTTCCTTTACGGCGGTGCGCTCACCGCATTTTTAACCATGCTCGGCGCAAATGCGCTCTCTGTCGGTTGGATTGCTACGGGGTTTGCGTTTGTGACCTTGGCACTGTTGCTGTTTGGCAAAAAACTCTATCAAAAGCGTGTGTTTTACGGCAAAGTCTATTCCTGCAAAATTCTTTACGGGGGACGGGAAAAGCGTGTTTCGGGGTATATGGACAGCGGAAATTTGGCGCAGAAAAACGGGTTGCCCGTCTGCTTTTTATCCGTAGATATTTTTTACGATTTATGGGGGCAAGAACTTGCCTTTTCCAAAGCGGAAAAAGGAAAATGCGAGGGGCAGGTGTGCGACGAAATGGAAATTACCACCATGGGCGGCGCAAAACGCATTCCGTTATATCAAGGAGAATTACAGGTAAAAACGGGGAGGACGATACAAAAATACACGGTATATTTTTCCCCTTCGACGAATATGATACAACGGGAATACGCGTTGTTATTGAACGCGCAAATCGGGATGGAAAGCGAATAAGGCAGGTGCGGTATGCGGATGAAAGAGGTGCTGAAAATATTTTTACAAAAGTGGTTTTCGGATAAGGAATTTGTGGATTACGTGTGTAGCGGTGATGCCTTGCCGCTGCCCCTTTCTGCGGAAGAAGAAGGGGAAATGTTGAAAAAACTCGGCGAAGAAAGCGAAAAAGAACAGGCAAAAGCCTTGCTTATCCAGCATAATTTGCGTTTGGTGGTGTATATTGCCAAAAAATTCGACAATACGGGTGTGGATAACGACGATTTGGTGTCGATTGGCACAATCGGTTTGATCAAGGCAATCCACTCTTTTCGTGTGGATAAAAATATCAAGCTTGCCACCTATGCGTCGAGGTGTATCGAAAACGAGATTTTAATGTATTTGCGCCGAACGGCGCGGCTGAAAAGCGAGGTTTCCTTTGATGAGCCTTTGAATACCGACTTCGAGGGGAACGAACTTCTGCTTTCGGACGTGTTAGGCACGTCGGCGGAAACGGTGTATGGGGGTATGGAATCTAACGCTGAAAAGGAACAACTGAAAGAGGCGTTGAAAAAGCTCTCGGAACGGGAACGCAAAATTATGTGCCTGCGGTTCGGGCTTGGCGGCGGCGAGGAGATGACGCAAAAGGACGTGGCGGACCTGTTGGGGATATCGCAAAGCTACATATCCCGTCTGGAAAAGAAGATTATCCTGCGTTTGAAAAAGGAAATTGCCAAAATGGAGGGGTGAACCCCTGTTCCGTGTGCCGAAACAAGCAAAAATCGGTTGACAGTATGGCGCAAAAATGCTACAATAGGGGACGTTGCAGATTGCCTTTTTTGTCAAAACGGATAGGGCAGGTACGCGATGAACGCATTTTTTGTGAGGAAAAACCATGGAGGAATACACCATTCGCGCCCACCACGGTATGTGCATTGCCTTTTTCCGCGGCAAGGGGTACAGCGAGGAATTTACGGCGCATATGCGGCAGACGATTGCCGATTTACAGCAAAATCCCACCGTGTGTGTGGTGGCGGAAACGGACTACGTATGCCAAAAATGCCCACACGATCGGGGCGGCGTGTGCAAGGACAAGGCTTTGGTGGAAGGGTACGACAACGCCGTGTTGCAAGCTTGCGGTTTGGCGGCGAATACTCGTTTGCCCTTTCAACGGTTTGCCGATTTGGTCAAGGTAAATGTGTTAAACGCAGGTCTGCGCAAAGGCATTTGCGGTAACTGTCAATGGAACGATATTTGCGAGGCGTTGGAAGGAAAATAAAACGGTACAATTTTTCCACGCATAAAAAGAACGGAAAAGGCGCATACTTGGGTTAGCCTTTGTTCCGTTCTTTTCTTTTGCATAAAAACGCCCTGAAACTCGTTTACATAGGGCAAAGCTTTATGTAAAGGGGGACGTATGCACAAAGTGGAAATTTGCGGCGTGGATACCGCAGGTCTGCCGAAACTTTCGGCAAAAGAAAATGAAGAATTGATGCGGAAATTAAAAGCAGGGGACAAAGCCGCGCGCGAAAAATTCATTGTCGGCAATATGCGTTTGGTACTTTCGCTTGTTAAGCGATTCCGTGTAAAACATCTTGGCGCAGACGACGTGTTTCAAGCCGGTTGCGTGGGTTTGATTAAGGCAATCGACGGTTTTGACCTGAACATAGGTGTGAAGTTTTCCACCTATGCCGTACCGATGATCGTCGGCGAAATGAAACGCTATTTACGTGACGGAAATTCCCTTCGCGTTTCACGCTCAATTCGTGATATGGCATACAAAATTTTGAAGGCGCGCGAGGTTTTGGAGGAGGGTGACGAGGAGGGAACGATTGCCAAAATTGCCGAAACTTTGCAGGTGGCGGAACGGGAAGTAGTGTATGCGCTAGACGCGATTTCCGATCCCGTTTCCATTTACGAACCCGTGTACAACAAGGCAGGGGACACGCTGTTGTTGATGGATCAGCTGTGCGATGAGAAGAACACGGACGAGGTGTGGACGGAGCGTGTTGCTCTTTCCGAAGCCATGGGGAAATTGGGGGAACGGGAAAGGAAAATTTTGTATTTGCGGTATTATCAAGGTAAAACGCAGACGGAAATTTCGGCAGAGGTCGGCATTTCGCAGGCGCAGGTATCTCGTTTAGAAAAGCACGCGTTGGAGAATATTCGGTTGCATATTTCGTAATAGGGTTGGGGCGATTTTGAACGGAAACGGTTGAATAGAAAATGTTGTGGGAAAGTTGAAGAAATATCAAAATTAGTGGGAAAAAGGGCGGGGTGGCGCGTTATATATACGTATGGCGAAGGGCAAGTGCTTTGGTCGTGTTCGGTATACGTATTGGCGGCGGATTCCGTTCTTTTTTTGTGACGGCGTTTGGGTGTGTTGCATGGTGTAAGATACGCTCCGTTCACCTGTTATGTGCGGTGTGTAAGATACACTCCGTTCGGGCGGTGTAACTGCCCTCGGTCGGTATGACACGGAAGGGTAGAAACGGCTGGGCGTTGTGGTGAGGCGCAAAGGCGAAAAGGGGTGAAAACGACAAGAATGGCTAAGAAATGCCAAAAATTGCTAAAAAAGGCGAGAAAAAGTTGCGTTTTGCGGAAATAGATTGCGTTTTTAGGGTGAAAACGGTTGCTTACTTAGTGAGGCTATGTTATAATATCGCCTGTAAAAGGCTGCGTTGTTTACGTGGCCTTTTCCGTTGCGCGGCGCGCTGACGGTACATTGCGGAAAATGATGGTATGAAAATAAGTATTGTAGAGGAAAATAGGAAGAAATAGTATGTTGTGGGGTTCGTTTGGGTTTGTGCATATCCTTTCGATGTCAATTTCGGCAGGCATGATTGTCGGACTTTATTTTTTGTTGCGGAATTTACCGCAAAAGTGGCAGGTGTGGGTGTTGTTTGCACTCTCGTTTTCAGGCATTGGCGCCGTGGTTTATAACTTGCTGGTGTGGGATTCGCCATTGGAATATCTGCCTCTGCACCTTTGTTCGCTAAATGCGTTGTTGCTGCCGATTGCGGTGATTACGCGGAACAAGGTGCTGAATAATTTGTTGTTGCTTTGGGCGTTGGGCGCGGTGCTGGCGATTGTGTTGAATATGGGACAAGCGCATTTTGAAGTATTCTCGTGGACGTTTTTCTTTTATTGGTTGCCGCATACGATGGAATTCGGGATTCCGATTTTGATATTCTTGTTGAAGATTGTGAAGAAGGAGTTGAAATACGCGCTGTATACGCTGGGGATTACCTTTGCGGCGTTGGTGGTGATTCATTTTGCGAATCTTTTGATCAACGAGTATTGCAAGGATAACAAGATTGTGGACGCTTGGGGAGAGTTGATTCAGGTGAATTATATGTATACGTTGAGCCCCGAAAACCCGTTGTTGCAGGTGTTTTGGAAGATGATTCCGTATCGGTTCTGGTATATGATGCCCTGCGTCCCGATGGCGGTTGTGTATTTGGGCGTGGTGTATCTGCCCGAAATTTTGCGGCTTTGCAAAGCGCGGAAGGCGAATGCGCCGTTGGATGCGGAGAATGACGAGGCGGTGGTAGCGGAGTGTGTGCGATTGGAAAAGGAATGGAACGCGAAGATTTGCATGGCTCGTGACGGGAACGTTGACAAGTCGAAAGTGAAAACTGGTGCGGTGGTGTTGAAAAAGCCGAAAGAGAAAGTGTTAAAAGGAAAAAACAGAAAACGCGCGGTTTGACGTTTTTAGAGTAAAAGCGTGTAAATGGGGACACCATGTATGCGTTGAATGGATTGTGCTGTTGAAATGCGTGGGGCAGGTATGCGATGAATTGGGTTAAGGTTCGTCGCGTACCTGCCCCTTTATTGCGTTGCGAAAAGGCGACGGGTGAGTGGTGGCGATGATGCTTTGGAATGTGGAAAAATTTGGGGATAATGGGGTGCGGCGGCGCATATACTGTATTACGCGCGGGGCGCGAATTTGGCGTTTGGGGGTGTGGGTATGGAAATTACGTTTACGGAACTTAGAAGCAAAGAGGTTGTGAATACGCAGGACGGGCGCAGGCTGGGTAGAGTGTGTGACGTTGCGTTGTGTTATCCGGAAAATCGGTGGCTTGGGTTGGTGGTGCCTGCAGGGAACGGAATGTTCCGAAAGAAGAATGATTTGTTTATTGCGTTGAAGAATATCGTGCGGATTGGCGAGGACGTGATTTTGGTGAATATCGGGTTGCCGCATGGGGGAAAGAAGGTGGATTCGGGGTGCTGTTGCGGGGGCACGGCACGGAATTTTGAGGAAATGGAATAACGCAAGTTGGTCTTGCGGCAGACTTACTGCTGTGCCGTACGTTTTTGAAAGGGGCGGTGTATGGATAATTGCGTTTAAGATACGCTCCGTTCGGGCGGTAAGCCGCCCTCAGTCGGTATGACAGGGGAGGAGGGAGGACAGCAGAGTGGTATGATGGCTTGCAATGCGCTGACAATAGACGAAAATAAAAATTGGGGACGTTGTCGATAGAAAGGAAGGAAAACAGGGGGTGTTGTTGATAGGCGGAAATAAAAATTCGGGGTTGACAAGGGGGCGGAGGATGTGGTATAATATGGGTGTGTTTTGAAAATGCTGTGCTTTGGCGCATCGGATTTTGCGAAAGAATATTCCGTTTTGGAAAGTATCAGTTCGGCGCGGCTCTGTTGGTGATAGGGCAGGGCACGGTGTGGCGGTTCTGCTGGCGATAAAAGTGGCGAAGGCAGGGCGGTTTGTGTGGAAAGTGCGCTAAAAAGTAGCCGTTTGGTGGCGGAGAGAAAAATTTTCACCAAGATTTCACGCGATTATGCCTTAAAATTGATAAAATATGGTTATATTATATATGTAGGGATTTTCCATTTTTTGGGATTGCCCTTCGATTGGAAACACAAGTAAATCCGCAAGAGAGGAAAGGTTATGAGAATTTTAATTGTTGACGATGAAGACATGATCCGCGACGTTCTGCGTGAATACGTGGAGTTTGAGGGCAATGAGGCGTTTGAAGCCGCCGACGGTATGGAGGCGGTAAAACTCTGCCGTGATAATGATTACGACCTGATTTTGATGGACGTGATGATGCCGCATTTGGACGGTTTTTCTGCTGTAAAAGAGATTAAAAAGACGAAGGATATTCCCGTGATTATGCTTTCGGCGCGCGGCGAGGAATACGACAAGTTGTTTGCGTTTGAAATTGGCGTGGACGATTACGTGACAAAACCGTTTTCGCCCAAGGAAGTGATGGCGCGTATCAACGCGGTGACCAAGCGGCGCACGGCGAAGGCGACGGGCAACGAGATTTTGAAGTTCGAGGGCTTGGAAATCGACATGGCGGGCAGAAACGTATACGTGGACGGCGAAAAAGCCGATTTGACCCCGAAGGAATACGAGCTGTTGTTTTATCTTGTCCGTAACAAGGGCATTGCTTTAACGCGCGAAAAGTTGCTGTATGACGTGTGGGGCTTTGATTTTTATGGCGACGACCGCACGGTGGACACGCACATTAAGATGTTGCGCGGCAATTTGAAAGAGTACCGCAAGTTCATTGTGACCTTGCGCGGCTTGGGCTATAAATTTGAGGAATAACCCTATATTTTGGCAAGGAAAAACGGCGGCGGTAAGGCTTCCGTTTTTTTATAAAAAGAGAAAAACGGGCATACCGGGTATGCGTTGAACGGATTTTTCTTGAAAAAATAGGGCGAAACCGCGGCGCGAGGCAATGTGGTTTTTTGATGCGTTTTGCGAAGCGGCATATTGTGTGGCGAGCGGAGCGATTCTGTAAGCGTAGCGCGATAAAAACGGAAGGACAAAAGGCGCAATCGGGCGCAAGAGAGTATGGCGAGAAAGAAGGAAACACAACCAAATATCGAGGGGCGCGGCAAGAAGAAACTGCGCGAAAAGTTGCGTGCGTACGGTAGAAAACCGACGAATACCTACTTTTTGCTGTGGTCTACCTTTTGCGGCTTTTCGCTGCTATTATTGCTGCTGTTGGGTGTGACCCAAACGGTGGTGATGGGGCGTTCGTTCAAGGAACAGGCGGCGAGTTCGGTCAGTGAGCGAGGACCGAGAATCGAGCGGTTGATTTCGGCAGGACCGCCTTCGGCGTTTAACGGGGATTACCGTTTGTATTGGCGTGTTTTGGAATCGGAAAACAACGTGGAATTGGCGGTGATGACGGAGAACGGGACGCTGCTCTATCCGTCAAAAGACGCTTTGAATAAGGACGACCCCGATTGGGGAAAATATTTCAATTATACCGAGGAAATGGAGCGGCTGAAGCAGATGATCGGCAACGGGCGCAACGCGGTGTACGAACATAACGATTCGTACGTGTACGGCGCGAAGATGAGCCTTTCGGACGGGCAGACGGTATATTTATACGTAGGACAATCGTTTGCGTTGATGAAAACGGCGACGACGGCGATGTCGGTGCGTACGGTGCTGGTGTGCGTGTTCGGGTGCGTGCTTTCGTTTGCGGTATCGAGCGCGGTGGCAGGCTGGGTGACAAGACCATTGTTGGAAATTACCGAAAAGGCAGGTCGGTTTGCGGCAGGGGATTTCGAGGTCGATTTCCACGGCGAGAATTATTCGTTAGAGGTATCGAAGTTGGCGGAAACGCTGAACTATGCCCGTGACGAGTTATCGAAAACCGACCGCATGCAGAAGGAATTGATTGCCAACGTTTCGCACGATTTCAAAACGCCGTTGACGATGATCAAGGCGTACGCTTCGATGATTGTGGAAATTTCGGGGAACAATCCCGAAAAGCGTGAAAAGCACGCGAAGGTTATTATTGACGAGGCGGATCGGCTGACTTCGTTGGTGACGGACGTATTGAATTTATCGAAATTGCAAGCCGGGATTGACGTTTTGAAAAAGGAACGCGTGGACGTTTCGATGATGTTGCAAGAGATTTTGGGACGGTTTGCCTATTTGAAAGAAACGAAAGGGTATCACTTTGAGACGGACGTGGAGGACGGCTTGATTGCCGACGCAGACGGATTGAAAATCGGGCAGGTTTTGTATAACCTGATCGGCAATGCCGTCAACTACACGGGCGAGGGCAAGCACGTGTACGTGGAAATGAAACGGCAGGGGGAACGTTTCCGTTTTGCCGTGCGCGACACGGGTAAAGGCATCAAACCCGAAGAAATTAACGGGATTTGGGATCGGTATTACCGCTCGTCCGAAACACACAAACGGCCTGTGCAAGGTACGGGGCTGGGACTTTCGATTGTGAAAAATATTTTGGATCGGCACGGCTTGGAGTACGGTGTGGAAAGCGAAGTGGGCAAGGGCAGCACCTTTTATGTTTGGTTTTACGTGGCAGAGTGACGGATTGTTGCGGAGCAAGTTGCCTCTTTCGTGACGGTGGTTTTGCGGCGGACGTAAGGCGGAGCGGCGGCGGGAGAACGGGCGCGGTTGGGCGTTCCGTTTTGGATAAAAGATAAAAAATGGTGGCAGGCGGCGGATTGCAGTTGACAAACGTCGTCTGCCGTTGTATAATAAAGAAAAAACTTTGGGGCGAGGTGCAATTCCTCACCGGCAGTATAGTCTGCGAAGAACGCTTTGGTGTGCGCCGAACGGCGACGGGCGTTCCCGAATCGGTGCAATTCCGATACCGACGGTAAACCGCTTTTGCGGCAAAGTCCGGAAGAGAAAAGGACGGGCGGTATTCCGCCGAAAAGCGCAGGTTTTGCGTTTGGATTTTTCGTTTGTGCTTGCCCCGAAAAAAGGGGCATTTTTTATGCAGGAAAACAAAATGAACGGGGCAGGTATGCGTTCAACGGGTTTGGGAGCGGAAACGGAAGCAAAATCGGCGGTGCTCTGCCGAGAAAACGAGGAAATGAACGGGGCAGGTATGTGTTCAAGTAAAACGGAAGAACAAACGACGGGGGCAGGTATGCGTTCAAATTCTGCGCCTGTGGCGAAAAATAGGAAAAAACAGGGGTGGCGGAAACGGTTTTCGGCAAAGCGATTGGCGCTTATGGCGGTGTTTGTGGCGTTGGCGTACGTGGTTAGCTTTATCGAAATTCCCTTATTCCCTGCGGCAGGGTTTTTGAAACTCGACTTCGGGAACGTGTTTATTCTGTTGATTTCGTTGTTATTAGGACCGATTGAGGGGATGATTGTGTGCGTATTGAAAGAGTGTTTGCGGCTGATCGGGTCGTCATCGGGCGGCGTGGGCGAAGTGGCGAACATGGCGGTGACGGCGGCGTACATTCTGTTGCCGTCGATTGCGTATCGATTTAAGAAGGGGTTGAAATGCGTGATTCCCTGCCTTGTCGGCGCGTGCGTTTTGGGTACGGCGGCGGCGTTGTTGGCGAATCGGTTTATCAATTTTCCGCTGTACATGGGCGCAGGCGCGAAGGAGGCGTTTGCGAGTTTGTGGGGGTACGTGTTGGCGTTTAACCTGATAAAAACGGCGACGGTGGGGGTTTTGACCGTTCTGTTGTATAAAAGATTATCGAATTTTTTGAAAAAACATAATTTTTGAGCGGACGGGCAAAGGAATTATTTGCAAAATTTTGCAAGAGGTATTATAATAAGAGTATGGCAAAAGTGATTACGAAAAACAGAGAGGAAACGGAGGCGTTCGCCTGCGAATATGCAAAGACTTTGTCTGCCGGGGATATTGTGATTTTGGACGGGGACATGGGTGCCGGGAAGACGGTTTTTTCGAAGGGCGTGGCGCGCGGTTTGGGCATTGACGAAGAAGTGACCAGTCCGACGTACGCGTATATGAACGATTATGACGGGCGGCTGTTCCATTATGACTGCTATCGCATAGAGAGTGTGGAGCAAGCGGAAAATTTGGGACTTGCCGATTATTTCGATATGGGCGGCATTTGTTTGATTGAGTGGGCGCAGAATATTGCGGCTTTGTTGCCGCGCGGCTGTAAGCGTGTGGTCATTAAAAAGCTGAACGAGAATGAACGGGAAATTAGCTATTGAAAAAGGAGAAACGCGCGGAAATGGGAAATTTTTTAGCGGTGGATACAAGCGGGAATTATTTGACCGTGGTTGCCGTCAAGGACGGAAAGACCTATTCGACGTTTATAGAAAACTGTGCGATGAAACACGCGGTGTCGCTGATGGGCGCGGTTGACGAAACGCTGAAAAGGGCGGATATGCGCTTGGACGAGTGCGATTTTTTTGGCGCGGTCGTGGGTGCAGGGTCGTTTACGGGGATCCGTATCGGCATTTCTACGGCGAAGGGGTTTTGTTCGGCGACGGGGAAGCCGTCGTTGCCTATCACCTCTTTTGACGTGGCGGCATATAATGCGATAGACGAGGGCAAAACGCTGTGTCTTGTGGACGCTTTGCACGATTGTTATTATGTGTGCGGATACCAAAACGGCGAGGTGATTTTGCCGCCTGCGTACCTGACGAAAGAGGAAGTTTTGGCGTTGGTGGCGGACGGCTATCGGCTTAGGAGTTGCCAAGACGCGCCCATCGGCAAAGAGGCGGCTTTGGAAGTGGTTGACCCTGTTTCTGGGCTGGTGAACGCGGCGAAGGCATTGGCGGAAAAGGGGTTTGCGCCCTTGCAAGCGGTGTACGTACGAAAGAGTTCGGCAGAGCTGAATTTAGGGAAATGACGGGGGCAGGTACGCGTTTATGGACGTAAACATACGGGTCTGGACGGAAAAGGACGTGGCGGCGACGGCGGTTTTGGAGCGCGCGTGCTTTGCCGAGCCGTGGCAGAGAGAGAGTTTGAAAGAGAGTGCCGCATCTGTCGGTTTTTATGCGTTTGCCTTGGAGGCGGACGGGGAGTTCGTCGGGTATATTTGCGGCACGACGCTGTTCGAGGATGCGGAGCTGATGCGCGTGGCGGTGTTGCCGAGTATGCGCGGCAGGGGCTTGGGTCGGCTGTTGACCGAACGGTTTTTGGAGGACGCGGAACGGCGGGGTGCGGAGCAGTGCTTTTTGGAGGTGCGGCTGTCGAATGCGGCGGCACTGGGGCTGTATCAGAGCCTTGGGTTTCAGAAGAATCGGGTGCGGAAACGGTATTATCCCGACGGCGAGGACGCGTTGGAGATGCGGAAGGTGTTTGCCAAACCTGAGCAAGGCTGAGCCTTGACTCGGTATTAGCATGTTAGCGACGTTCTTTTAGGCGTCAACGATTGTGTGGGAGTGCGGATTTGTCATAAGATACACTCCGTTCGGGCAACAAAGTTGCCCTCAGTCTGTATGACACCCCAAAAACATAGTCGGGATGATACATACAGCGCTCCGTGGGCGGTATGACAAGGAGAAAAATAGAATTTGGTTCGGTTGGAGGACGTTTCGCTTTTACAAAGGGGAAAGGGCAAGGATTTACTGTTTTTACACGGGTATCTTTCTTCTAAAGAGGCGTTCCGCGGACAGATTGTCTATTTTGCAAAATTCTATCGCGTGACGGCGCTGGATTTTGTCGGATTCGGGCGCAGTGCGCCGCTGGATTCTGCCTTTTCTGTCGGCGATTATGCAAACTGGCTTTGTGAAGTGATGGCGCTACTTCGCCTGAAAAAGCCGAGCGTGATTGCCCATTCGTTCGGGTGTCGCGTGGCGGTGAAAGCGGCGGCGGAAAATACCGCTCTGTTTGATAAACTGATTTTGACGGGGCCTGCGGGCATTGTAGAAAAGCGGGGCTGGAAATATCGGTTGCAAGTGGGCGGATATCGGGTAGTGAAGAAGTTTGCGCCCCGATTTGCCGAGCGGCGGTTCGGGAGTGCGGAGTATCGCACTTTGGACCCCGTGATGAAAGAAAGTTATAAAAAAATCGTCAACGAGGATTTGCGTGGTGCGGCGGCGCGCGTGCGAAATTCCGTGCTGATCGTGCAAGGAAACGAGGACACGGTGACGCCGCTTTGCAGCGCGCAGACCTATCTTGCCGCCTTTCCGCGCGCGTGTTTGCGCATGATTTCGGGCGGACATTTCGCATTTGCGGAACAGGCATTGGCGTTTAATCTTTTAGCAGAGGAATTTTTGTATGGAACATTGGATTCGTGGCGTGGCTGCCGTGGTGACGGCGATTCTGTTTTGCGCGTCCACCCAAAAGATGGTGGGGGCGATGCAACAGGGCGGTTATAAAAACGGCAGTTTTATGCGGTGGTTGCGCCGCAAGGACAATTTGTATTTCAACCGTTTGGCGGTGTTCGCGCTTGCGTTGGGGCTGTCGTCGGCGATTTTTGCGCTGTGTTTTTCCTTTTTACCGAAAGGCTATGCCGCGCTTTGCAGTGCCGTGCCTTTTTTGGGCTTGGGGCTTGTGTTCTTTTGGGCGGACGGAAAGTACGCCTTGAAAGTACCCTATCAGACGACGGCGCGTTGGAAGCGGCTGTTCGTCGGTTACGTCGTGATTGTGGCGGCGGTAGGGTTTGGCGTTCTGTCCTTGCTCGGTTGGCTGATGGACGTGAACGGGTCGGAACTGTACGCGGCGGTGGGGTACGTGCCCTATGCGGTGATGCCTGCAACGTTGCCGATTTGGCTGTGTTTGGCGAACGGGATTTTGGGCGTTTTTGAAGGCGCGCATAACCGAAAATTTGTAAAACGGGCGGGGCAGGTATTGGATGAAACAAAAATCGTGCGTATTGGCGTCGTCGGGAGCTATGGCAAAACTTCGGTGAAAAACATCTTGACGACGGTGCTTGCGGAGAAGTTTTCGGTGGTGGCTACGCCGGCTTCGTATAACACGCCCATGGGCATTGCTAAGACGGTGCTTGCGGATGGATTTTCGGAAAAGCAGATTTTTATTGCGGAGATGGGCGCGCGGAAAGCCGGGGATATTGCCGAGCTGTGCGCGTTGGTAAAACCCGATTACGCGGCATTCACAGGGGTCTGTGCACAGCACGTGTCGGGCTTCGGGAGCGTGGAAAACGCTTGGGTGGAAAAGCGTGAGATTTTGTGTTGCGGCGTGAAAAAAGCGGTGTGCGGCGAAGGCTTACGCGAACGGATTGAAGGCGACGAGAGTCTTTTCGGCGGAGCGATCGGCGAAAAGGCAAGCGGCGAACAAGGACGAATTGTATATCCTGCGCGCGTGGAAGACGTGGTTTTGTCGGCGACGGAGACGGCATTCACGCTGTACGTGGGCGGCAAGGCGGTTTCCGTTTGTACCAAGCTTTTAGGCGGCGCGGCGGTGGAAAACATTGCGTTGGCGGCGCGGCTTGCCGAGGTGTTGGGCATGACAGCGGAAGAAATTGCGGCAGGGATTGCCAAATTGCAACCGATTCCGCACAGATTGCAGTTGGTGCAAAGCGGCGGCGCATTCATTTTGGACGACGGCTACAACGGCAATCCGAAGGGTGCGAAAGAGGCGTTGGCGGCGTTGGGACGGTTCGGTGGCAGAAAGTGCGTGGTGACCCCGGGTTTGATTGAGTGCGGCATTTTGGAAACGGAGTTGAATGGCGAGTTGGGCAAGGAGATTGCCGAGCTTGCGCCCGAGTGGGTGATTTTGGTCGGCGATACGCTGGTCGGCGCAGTGAAGGAAGGGTATCTTTCGGCTGGCGGCGACGAGAAGAAGTTGACGGTCGTGCCTACGTTATCCGCCGCAGAAAGTCGGCTTAGCGAATGGGTTGGCGCGGGGGATGCGGTTTTGTTCCTCAACGATTTGCCCGACGTGTATTGATAAAAAATTATTAAGTGAATTGTATAAAAAACAAAAGAAACACTAAAGCGAAAAAAATTGCGCGGAGGTGTTTTTTTGATGCTTAAAGTGGCGGTGTTGTTTGGCGGACGCTCGTGCGAGCGAGAAATTTCCATTTTGACGGGAGTGTTTGCCGTCAAGATTTTGGAAGGAGCAGGGTATGCGGTGTTGCCTGTATATTTGCATGCGGACGGCAGGGTGTATGCGATGGATCGGGGAGTGACGGTGGAAAAATTCCGTGCGTTCCGCACCGATAAAAACAGACAAATTTTCTTTTACGGGCATACCGTATACGAGATGAGGGAGAAAAAGAGCCGCGTAAAGCGCGTGGCGGAGGTGGACGTGGCACTGAATTGTTGTCACGGCGGCTTGGGGGAGGGCGGCGGCGTTTCCGCTTGGATGGCGGCGCAGGATATTCCGTTGGCTTCGCCCGATTTGACGGCTTCGGGTGTGTTCATGGATAAATGCTTGACGAAGTTGGTGGTGCGCGGTTTGAAAATTCCCGTGGTGGATTATATCCGCGTGAACGAGCGGGATTATGAAAAACGCGGCGCGTTTTTGTTAAAGACAATCGGGCAGAGGTTGAAATTCCCCGTCGTGATAAAGCCTGCGCATTTGGGGTCGTCTATTGGGATTGCGGTGGCGCGGAACGAGGGGGAGGCGAAATCGGCAATCGAGCAGGCATTTGCGTTGGATACGCGCGTGATTATTGAAAAGTATTTAGAAAATAAGCTGGACGTGAATTGCGCCGCGTATGCGTTGGACGGCGAGATTTTTGTTTCTGAACCCGAAGCGGCGTTCGGGAACGGGGTGTATTCGTTCGAGGAAAAGTACGTAAAACGGACGGGCGACGGCGTGGCAATGAAGGGGGAGAATTCGGCAAAGGAAGGGGGCAGGTATGCGTTGAGTAAGGAATTGCGCGATAAAATCCGCGCGTATACCAAGAGCATTTATAAGCGTATGGATTTGCGCGGCATCGTGCGCATGGATTTTTTGGCGGTTGGGGATAAGGCGTTTTTGTGCGAGGTGAATACCGTGCCCGGCTCGTTGGCGTATTATTTGTTTTGCGAACGGATTTCGGAGGCGAAGCGGTTGTTCGGCGGCGTGATCGAGGAGGCGGTGCGCGCGGCTGCCGCGGAGAAAAAGAAGGTGGTTTCGACGGGGATTTTGGAACGGGTGGATTTGCGTGGTAACAAGCTCGGTCAAACCTAAGAGTTGACATGGATTAAGCAAGCGGAGCTTGCAGGCAGGCTTACAATGTTGCCGTGC
>CAYRAY010000035.1:0-16113 GCA_964422405.1 uncultured Clostridia bacterium
GATATCGTACAGCTTGTTTGTGTTGCTGCTATTCAAACCGCCGATGACCAATACTGCGTCGCATTGCTTCGATAATTCGTCCGCTTCATTTTGCCGTCCTATAGTAGTATAGCAAATTGTTTTAAAAACTTCAACTGTTTTGCGGCTGATATTCTCAAGAATTTTTATAATTTTTTCAAATTTTTCTTCTGAAAAGGTAGTTTGAGCCACAATACAGCATTCTTTTTCCGCCAAAACCGAAAAATCCTCCGTTTCCGTCGAAAAAACGTAAGCCTCGTTATTACACCATCCGTTCAGCCCCACCACTTCGGGATGCGTCTTTTCTCCGACGATGACAATCGTCTTTCCCTTGCGGTGCTGTTCATCTACAATCTTTTGGGTGCGGTGCACGAACTCGCAAGTGCAATCCACCACGCGAATGTTCCGCTCGGCGCACATTTCGTATACAGCCTTCCCAACGCCGTGCGAACGGATTATCAGCGTGTCCCCATTCTTTAAGCCGTCCAACGTTTCCACCGTTTGAATACCGCGATCGGTCACTGCTTGCACCACGTCGGGATTATGAATAATCTCGCCGTAGATATACGTATTTTTAGGATCAATGGACATTGCCGTATCCACCGCTTTTTTTACACCGTGACAAAATCCGCCGCTTTTTGCAATAAGAAACTCCATAACTTACACTTCTTATTTCTTCTTATGCCGTTTTGCTTTTTTCGTTTCCCAAAACTCGGTATGCGCTTGGCGCATTTCCAGCATAAGATTACGAATTTTTTCATCCGCCTCAATAATTTCCGCTTCCGTCATCTTTTTATCGTAATATTCCGAAAGTTCGAAAGGTTCGCCGATTAAAACGTGGGTCACACGGAAAAGTCTGGGCTTTTTGTACAACATCATCGGAACAATCGGCGTGCGGGTCTTAATCGCCATGACCGATGCGCCATGGTAAAAAGGCAACATTTCCGCGTCCGTTTTGTTTCTCGTCCCCTCGGGATAAATTGCCACTTTCTCTCCATTTTTCAAGCACTTGAACGCATCAAGCATGCCGCGTACATCCGTACCGTCACGATTAACGGAAATAGCTTTTATTCCGTGAAAAATGCTCTTCAAAACGGGCGTTTCAAAATTTTCCTTTTTAGCTATATAATGAATGCCTTCCCACGTCGTCGCAACAGGGTATGCCGCGTCCAACATTGTATAATGGTTGCACACGTAAAGACACGCACCGTCTTTTACTTTGCGGGGGCCGTAAAAGCGAAAAGGCTTAAACAGATAATAAATCGGTAGAGCAATAATCCGCGCGACGTTTAACAAGCCACTGCGATGTTTTCCCTTTTTATTTGCGCCGTAAAGCATATTTTTACGCTTTTGTTTTTTTGTCTTTTTGCCCGTCTTGCCCTTTACTTCGGCAGGCACCATCTTCTCCGTTTCCATGTAAAACCACCCGTATATTTCTTCCGTCGCTTAAATTTTCGACTGAATCACCTTTTTAATCGCCGCAACAACGCCGTTAACGTCTAACGTAGACGTATCGATCACTACTGCATCTTCCGCGCACACGAGCGGGGCAAAGTCGCGTTCGCTGTCTTGCTTGTCGCGCGCAACGATTTCAGCGTGCAGACGCTCGTATTCCACCGCTTCGCCTCGCGCTAACAACTCTTGATAACGACGAGTCGCGCGCACTTTGCTATCCGCTGTAATATAGAATTTGAATTTTGCGTTCGGCAACACATACGAACCGATATCTCTACCATCTAACACGCAAGACATATTCTGCGCGATTTTCCGTTGCGTTTCCACCATTTTCATACGGACGGCAGGCAAAGCGGAAACATCGGAAGCCGCCATAGAAACGGCGTTTTCGCGAATGGCGGAAGAAACGTCTTCTCCGTCTAAAAGGGTGCATTGCTTTCCGTTGCGATATTCCACGGTCACATCTAAATCAGGCAACATCTTTTCGATAGCATCGCCGTCCTTGGTGCTGATCCCCAAGCGCAACGCTTTCAAACCGCAAGCGCGATACATCGCGCCCGTATCTAAATATAGAATATTGTAATCCGATGCAAGGATTTTTGCCACCGTGCTTTTTCCGCTGCCGGCAGGTCCGTCCAATGCAATATTGAAAACTTCCGAAATATCTTTACGCAAAATTTTTGCTCCTTTTTGATAAATATGTTTTACTTCTCGATTCGTCCGCAATTCTGTCAATAGCATTACACGAATACAGAGTCTTAAGCCGCCGTCGATGTCCGGTTCGACCGCCGCAAATAAGGGCGCAAAATCGTAACCGCATTCTCTCGCCGCCTTCGCCGGATGAAAGGCGTGAATATCGCTAGTCAACGAAAAAACAAACGCGCACATTTCTTCTTTTTTGAGCGCATTTTGCAAAAATAGCTCGTCCAACAGCTCTTGTACGCTGTTTTTAATCTCTTCTTTTGTGTCTTGCGCAATAGTTGTTGCGCCGCGAATAACCGTCATAATTGTAATTTCCGCCTACTTCCCGTATAATATAACGAATATTAAAGCCGTCGGGATTGTTACCAATTTGTTGAATATCAACCATTATACGCAAAAAAAACACTTTCGTCAAGTGTTTTAACTTGCGATAATGAACGAAACATTCGTTTTCCTTAAACAAAAAAACGGAATGCTTGTTTTTATCGTGAGATAGAATGATTAGTCTATCGTACTGCCCGCAAGATACCCCGTTGCAAAAGCAATTTGCAAGTTAAATCCGCCCGTAAAGGCGTCAACGTCTAAAACTTCGCCGCAGAAACGAACACCGGGAACTTTTTTGCTTTCCATAGTACGAGGATTAATTTCAGAAAGATCAACACCGCCCGAAGTCACGATTGCCTCCTCAAAGCCACGTAAACCACGCATTTTTAAGGGGAATGCTTTGATAGCGCGCAACAATTTAGCGCGCTCTTCCTTGGTGATTACATTGACATTCTTAGTCGCAGAAATACCACAAAACTGTAAAATAACGGCAATCAGCTTTTGCGGCAACAACTCGACAAGGGCATTACCAATCTGTTTGTTTTTATATTTTTCAAAATCTCGAAGCAAGCGTTTGTCTAAGGTTTGCATATCCAAAGCAGGTTTTAAGTCGAGCTCCCCTATCAGTTGCTCGAACGGCAAGCGATTGATGAGCGAAGACGCAGAAAGGACGATGGGGCCGGAAATGCCAAAATGCGTAAACAGCATTTCACCGAAGCCTTCATACACCGTTTTATTTTGATTTTTTACAGAAAAAGTAACATTTTTTAAGGTTAAGCCTTGCAAAATTTTAAAGAAGTCGCCGGCAAGATTGATACCGCAAAGCGCAGATTTTAAGTCCGTCACTTTCAACCCGAATTGGCGCGCGAATTGATAGCCGTCGCCTGTAGACCCCGTCGTGGGATAACTTAAGCCGCCCGTCGAAATTATTACTTCGTCACACACATATTCGTCGCATGAAGTTACCACTTTTACTTTGTGTGACATAGGTATTATGTTCGCAATAGTACCGTCAATTATGTCTGGCATAGGTGTTATATCGGATATAACACTCTCGATTTTAAACACTTTTTCGTTTAAATGTATGTCAACGCTATGCTTTTTACACGCTTTTTCAAGTGTTTTTGTAACATCACTTGCATGGTCAGACACCGGGAACACACGATTACCTCGTTCAATTTTAACGGACAGTCCGTGTTCTTCAAAAAACTGAATGGTGCGTTCCGACGGAAATGTATACAACGCCCCGGTTAAAAATTTACGTCCACGAACTATATTCGGCAGAAAATCTTCCACGCTGCAATCGTTTGTAAAATTGCAACGGCCTTTGCCGGTTATATAAATTTTTTTACCAAGCTTTTCATTCTTTTCTAATATGGTAACGCGGTGTCCCTTTTCGGCTGCGGCATACGCCGCCATTAAGCCAGCAGCGCCGCCCCCTATAACAATAACGTTTTTCATGCTTTTTATCCTTGTGTTTATAATTGAAAATATATGGGGATCCCCTCATAATTATAATAGTGAAAATGTTTCACCCGCACTGTTTCACAATTTGCTATTTGCACGGATGTATATATGCGCAACTCAAAAAAATTAGTCTTTGCACTTTTTGTCTTTCTTGATATTATATTGCAACAAACGAAACAACTAATTTCACAAATCAAAATATGTCTACTCGGTATGTTTCACATATTGTGTTTCATGTAATATTTTCAGCAAGGACTTTCCTTTAAAAATCGACACGTAAATTGTTTCACTCTCTTCGTTTCACAAATCATGCTTTGTGTTTGATCAAAGCTTGAAAATACTACTTCAACACCCCAAACCCGCAAATCTTTATCCTGTGCCTTCTATAGGTCATTCCATACAACCACTCTCACTTGTACGGACAATAAATACTTCTGCAAATAACAAAACTATATACTTAAAAAAGTTCAAAAGATACGCAACCGATTCAACACAATCGGTTGCGTATCGATATTTGCTTTACGAGATAGCGATTATTTGTTTCAAACGACGTTCACCACCAACTCCGTTGCTTTGGAATATTTCGCCACAACGGCCACACGATTTGAGGCTCTAAACTCAATACTCGAGCTTTGGCTGTGCTTGCCTTAAACAGAAGTTTATTTATATCACGGCAGCGTAAAACAAATCATACGATTTTACAAATCTTCGTATATATATTCACCCGCCAATAATCGCTTGTACTCTTATCTTGCAAATTTACTTACGGTTATACAGGATAAACGCCGGTTTTTGCAAGATCTCTGTCAACGGACTTCTTTTGCGCCTCGCGCCACTTAAAGAAGTTTTCGGCAACCTGTTCAAACACTGCATACGAGAGCACGTCTTCTTCTTTTTCGTAATAGCCAAGCCCGATGACTTTCTTTTTAATTTCTTCGTATTCGGGTTGTAACAAATCAGCAGGTCTGCAAGTAATACGTTCCGCACCGTGCAATACCTTTTCAGCAACTTCTTCATTGATAGGCATAGGCAACGAACCGTACTTACCTGCAAATAAATCTTTTGTTTCTTTGGTGACCATTTTATAACGCTCGCCCATGACAATGTTCATGACTGCTTGCGTACCGACAATTTGCGAGGAAGGCGTAACCAACGGCGGATAGCCGCAGTCTCTTCTGACATTGGGAACTTCGGCTAGGCAATCCATAAGGCGATCGGCTTTACCCGCTTTTTCAAGTTGGTTAATAAGATTAGAAAGCATGCCGCCAGGAACTTGATACAACAAGGTGTTGACGTCGATTCCCTTGGATTTTTCATTCAAAATCTTATCATCCTTCAAGCGTTTTTCAACCGTTTTAAAGTGTTTTACGATGGGCAAAAGCTTGTCAATTTCAATACCCGTGTCGTAAGGTGTACCCTTTAAAGTAGCTACAAGCGGTTCGGTAGCAGGTTGCGACGTACCATTGCCCAAAGGCGAAAGCGCCGTATCGACGATATCCGCACCAGCAAGAATTGCCATAAGATACATCATATCCCCCGTACCCGTAGTATTATGGGTATGTAAATGCAACTTGGTGGTAGGCTTTAATGCCTTCTTTAATGCGCTGACAAGGGTATACGCACGGAACGGCAACAACAAGTTTGCCATATCTTTCAAGCAGATATTATCCGCGCCGCGATCTTCTAATTCCTTTGCCAAATTCACGAAATATTCGTCCGTGAACACTTCTTTGCCGTCAACCACGGCGCTCGTGTAGCAAATCGTCGCCTCGCACACGCCCCCATATTTCTTGATTGCCTTCATGGAAACTTCTAAGTTTCTCGGATCGTTCAACGCGTCGAAAACACGCACAACGCCAACACCGTTTTCAATAGATTTTGCAACGAATTTTTCTACAACGTCGTCTGCATAATGGCGATAACCAAGCAAGTTTTGACCACGCAAAAGCATCTGAATCGGCGTTTTTAAGTGGGATTTTAACGTTCTTAAACGTTCCCAAGGATCTTCGTTCAAATAGCGCAAGCAAGCGTCAAACGTAGCGCCGCCCCATGCCTCGATGGAATAATAGCCGATTGCATCAAGCTGCTCTAAAACAGGCAGCATTTCTTCAATTTTCATTCTTGTTGCCGCTTGCGATTGATGCGCGTCACGCAGAATCGTTTCGGTCAACATTACTTTTTTCTTTTCAAAATTCAGTTCCATAATAATTACCTCATCATTAAATGATAGCCAACAAGAATCCTGCCGCAATAGCAGAACCGATTACACCGGCAACGTTGGGACCCATTGCGTGCATCAGCAAATGGTTGTTCGGGTCGTCTTCACGACCAACGTCTTCGGAAATTCTCGCCGCCATAGGTACAGCAGAAACGCCTGCACTACCGATAAGCGGATTGATTTTCCCCTTGGAAAGCTTGCACATAAGTCTACCGACAAGCAACCCGCCAATCGTACCAAAGCTAAACGCTACCAAACCAAGCGCGATGATACCCAACGTGGAAAGTTGCAAGAAAGTACCACCGTATGCCTTACAGCCAACGGAAACGCCAAGGAAAATGGTGATGGTGTTCATCAAACCATTTTGCGCTTGCGTAGACAATCTGTCGCACACGCCGCTTTCTTTCAGCAAGTTACCGAGCATCAACATACCAAGCAGAGGCACTGCATCGGGCAACAAAATGCCGACAACAAGCGTAACCATAATAGGGAAGATAATTTTTTCGATTTTGCTGACCTTGCGCAAAGGTTTCATTTTGATCAAGCGTTCCTTTTTGGGAACGATGAGTTTCATAAGCGGTTTTTGGATAATGGGAATCAACGCCATATACGAATACGCCGCAACGGCGATTGCTGAAAGCAAGTCGGTATTTTTACCGTTAAACTGTGCGTATTGCGCTAATTTTTGCGTAACATAAATTGCCGTAGGCCCGTCTGCACCGCCGATAATGGCGATAGAGGCAGCTGCCGCAAGGTTGAAACCAATCAAGGACGCCGCAATCAATGTCAAAAATACGCCGAGTTGCGCCGCCGCGCCAAGCAACATACTCTTGGGGTTGGAAATGAGCGGACCGAAATCCGTCATTGCACCGATTCCAAGGAAAATGAGCGGCGGGTAAATTACGTTCTGAACGCCATAGAAAAGATACCACAGCAAGCCGCGGTTTTGCACATTTTCGTACGTGTGCGCGACTTCGTAAATGATTTTGCCTTCGCTGAAAGAGAATTCCGTAGGAAGAGCAAGCGACTTGAAAAGGTCTGCCGAAATGGCATCAAAAGATACTCCGTTAGCAGCAACCAACGTAAGTTCGCCGTTTGTCGTAAACGCAAATACTTCCGACAAACCCAAGGAGGCCAGGCTTTCCGAGGTCAACGCGCGCCAAACGCTATCGTTGCCGAGATATTGCCAAATACCGTCCTCTATGCGAAGTTGCGAATAATTTTCAGAAACAAGATATTTTGTCAGTTCTTCCCACGAGCTGATTTCCACGCCGTCGGGATATGTGCCCCAAACGACGGAATACGCGCCCGGAAGATTGATAAGAAACATACCGAAGGCAATTGGAAGCAACAAGAGAGGCTCAAACTTCTTTACGATGGCAAGATACATCAAAAGGAAGGAGACGGCAAGCATGGCATAGTTTTGCCAAGTGCCGTTCATAAACCCTAACGAGCCGCCCAAGGACTTGAATATACCTCCAATATCAATGAGCAAATTATTGAGCATATTTCTACCTCTAAGCAGATATTAGCCGATTACGGCAAGTACGGCGTCGGATTCTACGTTTGCGCCCTTTGTTACTTGGAAATGCACTACGCCGTCGCAAACTGCGGTGATGTCATTGTCCATTTTCATTGCTTCCAAAACAAGGATAGGCTGACCTTCTTTCACCGTTGCGCCTTCTGCAACCAAGAGATTTTTAATCAAACCGGGGAACGGAGAAATGACCTTTTCGCCATTTGCAGGAGCGGCTGCTTTGGGGACTTCTGCTTTGGGTGCAGCCGCTACGGGTGCAGCTGCAACAACTACGGGGGTGGAAGCCGTTGCGCCGACTTCTTCTACGCCTACTTCATAAGATTTACCATTTACGGTGATAACAAAATTACGCATGATATTATTTCTCCTTAAATTCTCTTAATACGTTTTACAGTGAATTCACACTTGGGATTGTTCGTTTGATAGTATGCCATAATGGCTGCAGTGATAACAGCGACGGTTTCTTCGTCGAGTTCCCCTTCGCTTTCCGCTGTTTTTGCGGATACGGCAGGTGCCTCTTCGACGGGTTTTACCTTTTTGTCCGGTTTTGCCTTCGACGTTTTACCTTCGACGGCGGAAATAATTTTACCAGTGCCCCAAACGATAAAAATCAAAAAGGTAATACCGACAAACACGACGACAAAGCCGATAAGCGCGTACAAAGAAGCTTCTAATGCGCCTACCTTACGGAAAGGATCGTTACCGCTTGCCAAAAGATTGTACAACATAGTTACCTCCTATTACTGCGCCAAAATTTGCAACGAAGCGATAATGTGTTGTTTGACGAATTGCGGCTCGATAATCGCGTCGATATAGCCGTCCTTTGCCGCATTGATGGGATCGGAATTTTCGCCTGCATATTTTGCAGTCAAAGCAGCCTTGTCCACACCGGAATTGCCAAATTCGATTTGCGCACCTTGTTCACTGTCGAACAAAGCGATTTTTGCATTTGCAAATGCACAGCTATAATCAAAGCCGACTGATTTTGCCGCAAACAGCATATACCCTAAGCCGATTGCTTTGTTGTATACCACGGAAATTTTCGGCGTAGTCAATGCATTGAATTGTTGAATATATTTTGCCGCAGCCTTTAATACGCGGCTGTTGTTTACGCAAGCGCAAGGGCAAATCCCCTTAACGTTGCCAAGCACAACGAAGGGCAAGTCGCGCGTCCATGCCACTTCGACAAAATCACGCAATTTTTCAAACTTGGGCGCGTCCAGCTCTACCCCGTCTTCACCGCCGTCGAACACAACTGAAGCCACGGAAATGCCGCCGATTCTGCCGATAATTGTCTTTACGGAAGGCTCGAAGCTGGTGTTGAGTTCCAACGGACTTTCAAAAATTGTTAACAGATTTTCTACCGTAGCCGCCTCGTTTAAGACAGGCACGGATTGATTGAGTTCCGCCTCGACAATGGGTTCGGATTCCATTTTGCTGAGCACAACGATTTTTTCGCGAACATCGGCAAGATCCTTTGCCACAAAAGTGGGCATACCCGATTTTTGCAAAGCGCTTGCGCCACCAACTTCTTCCTTCGTTAAATTTTTGCCTGCTTTTGCAGACAAAACAAAGGGACTGTTCACTGCAAAAACGCTCTTATTCTCGATAAAAAACGTGTTTTCGGCAAATGCTGCGAGCATAGCCGCCGCACCGTATACTTCGCCATTGATGACAACGTATTTCGGAGCGTTTTCTGCGCATTTTTGCAACAGTTCGGCAAGCCCTTCTAAAACGGTCACCCCTTCGCCGATTTGTACGCCGTGCGTATTTAACAAGAACAGAACGGGAACCCCGCTGTTGTTGGCGGTATTGAGACATTTTACGATTTTATCGCAAGTTGCCTTGGTCATACCGCCGTCCAAGACCGCATAGTTTTGCGCGACGATATAAAAAGCAAAGCCGTCAATGGTTGCATAACCCGTAACGACGCCTTCGCCGCAAGCATCCGCGCCGTAAAATTCGCTTTTGGAAAAGCTGAACGCGGAAAGCTCGACAAAACTCCCCTCGTCGATGATTGCGGAAATATCCTCGCGAATCGCTTTGGATTCGCTTGCAATCTTCGCTTTTCTTTCTTGCAGTAATTGAATTTTATCCATGTTTTCTCCTCCAAGAAATTTTGCTTGATTTTGCGTTGACCTTTTTCGGCATCTGAAAATAAAGCCAACTTCTTACCAATTAACATTATACTACAAACGAATAAAAATTGCAACAGTTCAACAGAAATTTTTCGCCTATTTGCTAAAAAAAATCTAAGTCTGCATAATAACTGCAAACTTAGACTTGTAAAAAAACTGTTTTTTTAATTCTATTGCCCGGCTGTAAGCGTGTTGCGGAGGTCTACAATCGCCGCGCGCGCCAACTCGTCACAGCGGTTGTTCAGTTCGTTATCGGCGTGCCCTGCCACCTTATGAAAATACACCTCGTGCATTTGCGTAAGCGCATATAACTGCTCCCATATATCAACGTTTAACACCGCCTTTCCGTCCGCCTTCTTCCAACCGTTTTTACGCCAACCGTAAATCCAGCCGTTCAAAAAAGCATTAACGGTATACGCAGAATCGCTGTAGACTTCCACGCGACAGGGATATTTTAAGCGTTGCAACCCGACGATGACCGCCGTGACTTCCATTCTGTTGTTGGTGGTTTCCGCCTCGCCACCCGAATACTCCCTTTTTACGTCACCGTAAATAAGTATGCCGCCATAACCGCCGATTCCCGGATTGCCCGAACACGCGCCGTCCGTATATAACATTACCGTCTTTTTTTCCATAATCTGCAACCTGTGCCTTATTTTTTCTACTCTATTCTATACGATTTACGCAAGAAAGTCAATTTTTCCTGCTATATTTTTTATTAAAAAGCAAAAAAAACGATTTTTTTGAAATAACTTTGCTTTTTCACCTAAAAACGTTTGACAAAAAAGTAAATTTGTCTTATAATATTTTTCGTTGCTTAGGGGTTTGGTATAGTGGTTGTGCCTTGGTCTCCAAAACCAATGAGATGAGTTCAATTCTTATAGCCCCTGCCAAACAAAGCTCTTTACCCGTTCGGTAAGGAGCTTTTTCTTTATATTTTACATGAAGGAAGAGAGCCGCAATACTTTGCGGCCCTCCTATTTTTTTAGTTTTCGTTTTTACGGTGCAATATGTAAACGCTTGCAAGCAAGGTAAGCGCACTGACAACGGACGTACCAATGACGGACATTGATTGACAACTTGCCGTAGTCGTCGTGGACGTAACGGTAGACAAGGCGGGAATGGAAGCAAACTCTACAAACTGACAATGTTCGCATGTGCGCATTTTAGTGCCTTTCCCCGTTTCGGTGGCTTCTTTAAGAATTGCCCACTCACCAAAACTGTGTTCGCAGGCGTCGGGGTTCACTGCACTGCTATCGGAAGAACCACCAGATGAGCTATCAGACGAAACATCAGAAGACCCGTTAGACGAACCGCTGTTTTGATTATTTTTGGCGTTACCCGAAGGAGTAGTTAAGGTCGTAGGCACATCTTTACCAAACAGCAACCAAGCATATTCAGGGTAGTCAATGAAAATATTGCGTGTACCCGTAATCGATTGCACGGAGTCGTTTCTTGCCATTTCCCACGTATCTACGGGGTCTTCTTGCATCCATTGCAAAAGCACGGTCAAACTTTCCATGACGCCACTTTTGCCCCACATATACTGCGTATTTCCCCAACGCACATAACCGTACAATACAAGACGAGCGCAATCGCCGCGCGTGCTTACTTCAGGGTCGAAATAACCGCTACTTTGCCCGTAAGCGATATTGCCACGGCTGCTATTTTCTTGCACCCAAGTAGGACGAAGCATCATAATATCCGCCGAATCATTTTTCTTGGATTGGTCAATACATTTACTTTTCGGCCAACAATGCTCCCTGTTCCAAGTTGCCGCGCTATCCCATTTTCCGGAAAGCTCTTTCCCTGAATAGAAGGAAGAAATATGGCTGTAATCATTTTTTAAGCAATCGGTAGCACAATATAAATTTCTTGTTTCATCGTAAGTATTTATATGCGAATGATTAGACTTCATCACCGTTTGCAATGCGCTGTACAGTTCGCTTTTATGGGCGTCGGATTGTCCGCTACCGCCGTTTAATGCTGAAAGCACGCCGTATTGCTCATCTACATCATAAAAATCTTGCGCGTAATAGGAAAGGAAGGTGCAATCTTCGCCACGCGCACCCCAATTGACAACCGTGCCGCTTTTGGTTACGTATTCGACGTCTTCAGCGCAGGTATAACCCGTTGCCTCTGTAACGATTTTAGAGGCGTTTGCTGAAGCATCCGCCTTTGCCACACGCACGGAAAGAGGCGCAACGGCAAGCAACAACACTGCCAAAACCAAAGAAGTTTTCTTTAAAAGTTTCATAAATAACCACCTAATATTTTTTACCTACACATTGTAAAACAATTTTCGTGATTTGTCAACTTAATACGACTTATTTCCGCCATTATGCATAAAAATAGAGCTATTTTATACACATAGCTCTATTTTTGATTCATTAAACGTCGTCGCAACGCTCGATAGAACGGATAAAGGGATTCGCCTTCATAATCTCATCCAGTTGCTTGGAGGAATATTCTTCTACCGTGTCCAACTTGGCTTGATAAATCAGCTCGTCACCGTCGCGTTCCACCACCAAACGGTTATAGCGGTCGATATCAAAAATTTGTTTTATGCGTTCCCTTTCGTCTGTCTTTTGCACAAAAACGATATTGATGGAATAGATTTTTTTCACCTTAAAAATCTTCCAATCCCTATGCAATAGCCATTGCAAAAAAATGAGAATTGCCGTTGCCAAGCATGCCACAATCCATAAGCCACCGCCGCACGCCATACCGATACCTGCGGTTGTCCAAACGCCTGCCGCCGTCGTTAAACCGTGCACGACGTTCTTTTTATACACGATAATTCCCGCGCCAAGGAAACCGATTCCCGCGACGATTTGCGCTGCCACGCGCGAGGAATCCGCGTCCGATCCAAAAGCATACTTCGACACGACCATCATCAAAGACGAACCAAACGCAACAATTGTATGCGTACGAATACCAGCCTCTTTATAGCGGCACTTCCGCTCTAATCCGATGAAAAAACCGAGCAATGCGGCAAGGAGCAAGTCCAAAATCATATATAACTGCACCTTGTTGAAATTGTCTTTGATGCTTTCCCAAAACTCTATCATATTTTTCTCCTAAGTTATATTACTCTTTGAATTGATAGCGGTAAAGTTCCGCGTATAAACCGCCCTGCTGAATGAGCGACTCATGATTGCCGCGTTCTTGAATTTGCCCGTCCGTAATCACCAAGATTTCATCCGCGTTTTTCACGGTAGAAAGTCTGTGTGCAACAACCAGCGTGGTGCGGCCTTGCGACAATTCGGATAGTGCGTTTTGAATTTGCATTTCCGTCATATTGTCCAACGCACTCGTTGCCTCGTCCAAAATCAAAATCGGCGGATTTTTCAAAAAGGCGCGTGCAATGGAAATGCGCTGTTTTTGTCCACCCGAAAGCTTAACGCCACGTTCACCGACTTCGGTATCATAGCAGTCCTTCAAGCCCATAACAAAATCGTGTATATTAGCACGCTTTGCGGCAAGAATCATACGAGTTTCCAACTCCTCGTCCTGCGCGTCATGCGGCGCGCCGTATAAAATATTATCACGAATACTACCAGAAAACAAAAACACGTCTTGCGCAACCACCGCAATTTTTTGACGCAAATCGCTGACGGAAACATCATTGATGTCCGTGCCGCCTATGCTGATTTTGCCCTGTTTGCAAAGATAAAAACGAGGCATCAAATGACAAATTGTACTTTTGCCACCGCCGGAAGAACCGACAAGCGCAACCGTTTGCCCCTTTTTCACAGTGAACGAAACGCCTTTCAGGACTTCTTCTCCGTTCTCGCCCTCGTACGCAAAATGCACGTCTTCAAACGCAATATCTCCGTCCAAATCCGATTTTAAGGGATTTTCGGGCTCATATTCGGAGGGTGTATCCATGACCTCACAAAAGCGATTTAAGCCCGTTAAACCGTCTTGAATCTGCTCGAACAAGTTCACAAGCGTACGAATCGGCGTAAGCAACATGGTCACGTACAATATGTATGCAGTAAAGTCGGGCAAACCGATTTTTCCAAAATAGCAAAACAATCCGCCCGAAATTAAGGCAATGAGATACAACAAGTCGTTGAATAACGACATACCTGCCTGAAAACTGCCCATTGCGCGATATGCGTGTGAACGGGCGCGTTTGAATTTTCCGTTTACCACGTCAAATTTTCGCTTTTCAATTTCCTCTGCGTTATACGCTTTGGTGACGCGCACGCCCGAAACGGATGATTCGATTTCGGCGTTCAGCTCGGAAACCTGCTGTCGGGATTCATCAAATGCCTTATTCATTTTTCCACGCGCTTTTGCCGCGAACAAAATCATAATCGGCACATAACAAAGCACGATTAACGCAAACCACGGGTTGATAAAAACGAGCATAATCAACGCGCCAACAATAGATAAGAAGGAATTGAATAAATCCTCGGGACCGTGATGCGCAAGTTCGGACACTTCAAACAAGTCGTTCAAAATACGCGACATAATGCTACCCGTTTTATTTTCGTCGAAAAAGGAAAACGGCAAAGTTTCTACGTGGCGAAACAAATCTCGACGCATATCTCCTTGGATACGCACGCCAAGCACATGACCCCAGTAGCCGACGATGTAGGTCAATACGCATTTCAAAACGTAAATCAGCGCCAGTACCACCGCCCACGTAATTAAAAGTTGTAAATTTTGGTTTGGCACATAGTCGTTCATAATATTCCGCGCAATCATCGGGTAGAAGATATTGCAAACGGAAATGGTAAAAGAACAAATCAAGTCCAGCAAAAACAATTTTGCATGCGGCTTGTAATATTTAGAAAATCGTTTAATGGTATGCATGATTCTTTCTCCGTAATTCATTATAACATCTTTTCTTAAAAAAAGCAAGGTAGACAAATTGCATTTTACAAAGAAATAGAAAAAATCAGCACGAATTTATAAAAAACGCCTTGAAAAACAGTTGCTTTTTTGCGCGGAATACGCTATAATATATAAGCTGTTGCAGAGATGGCGGAGCGGTCGAACGCGCACGATTCGAAATCGTGTTATGCAGGAATGTATACAAGGGTTCAAATCCCTTTCTCTGCGCCACAGTTAAAAACACCCCCATTTTGGGGTGTTTTTTTCTATAATCTTATAGCAGTTACATAAAAAAAGAATACCTTCGCGTCAGGTCCAAAAATTTCGCCTATATTTCATAGAAATTACCTTGCTTTTCCACCTAAAATATATTATAATATAGATAAGAGTTCACCACTTAAATAAGAATACACTATGCATGAAAGCATTGGATATATCATGAATTGTATATTTATCTATAACCCTGTAAGCGGGCGCGGAAAAATTCAAAAAAAGCTACCCCTGGTTACCAAATCTTTACAAGAAAAATATGATGACGTGGTTGTATACGCCACACAATGCCCCGGCGATATGACAAGAGTCGCGCGCGAATCAGTTGGCAAATTCGACGCCATTATTTTTTCGGGTGGCGATGGCTCCTTTAACGAAGTTTTACAAGGCATTGCCGATTTTGACAATCTGCCCGAACTCGGCTATATCCCTAGCGGTACAGTAAACGATATTGCGCATACGTTGCATATTCCGCGCAACGTAAAAGGTGCATTGCGTGTGATTAAATCAGGCAAAACGGAACGTCTCGATTGCATGAAAATCAACAACCGCTACGCCATGTACGTGGTAGCGGCAGGTGCGTTTACCAGTGCGACCTACAATACGCCGCAGGTAGATAAAAACGCGGCAGGTAAAATTGCATATTATGTTGAAGGAATCCGTCACAACCTCAATTTCAGCTTTTTTAATATCGATTGCAAAGATCCGCAAGAACAGCAATACGACGGTATGCTGATTGCCTTTTTCAATAGCCACTACGTGGCAGGTTTTAAAATGAATAAGGACAGCAGCTTGCAAGACGGCAAAATTGAAGCGGCAATTGTACAGGAAAAGAAAAAGCAAAAATCCAACTTTTTAAAGAAATTTATTTCCCTTTTGACGTTGGCGATTCTGTTCCTGTTTGGAAAACGAGCCAAAAACAAAAACATTATCCATTTGGAAGGCAGTAGCTTTGATATTGACGTTGCTGACGATATCGTTTGGAATTTCGACGGCGAAAAAGGTTGCAACGGAAAAATCCATATCGAGGTAATCCCTGCAAAAGTAAAAGTGATTGTTCCGAAAAAATTAAAGAAAATCTAAGTCATAACCACTAGTGAACTAGTGGTTTGCTCAACCCCTAGAAGGGGTTAATA
>CAYRAY010000036.1:0-15189 GCA_964422405.1 uncultured Clostridia bacterium
AACGCACAGGGCAAAACCAATTGCGCCGAGGCGGTCTTTTACCTTTGCACGGGCGCATCGTTGCGCATTCGCCACGATAAACAGCTCATTCGCATGGGCGCGGACCACGCCTATATCCAAGCCGAGGCAGAAAACCGCTACGGCAAGGTCGTCATCGAAGCCTCGATTTACGAAAATAAGCGGGAAATCCGTGTCAACGGCAGCAAAATTGGCAAAAATGCCGACCTCATGGGGCACATCAACAGCGTGTTTTTCTCCCCCGGGGAGTTGCGCTTGATTCAGGACGGACCGGATGAACGCCGCCGTTTTATGAACATTTCCATTTCGCAAACCTCGCCTGCCTACTACACCGCCCTGCTCCGCTATAACAAAATCCTCGACCAGCGCAACGTGCTGTTGAAAGACCGTGATTCGTCGCTCATCTTAGACACCTTGCCTGTGTGGGACGAACAGCTTTGCAAATACGCAGCGATTGTGGTGAAAAAGCGCGCGGAATTCTTAGAAAAGTTGTCGCCTTTCGCCAAGGAATACCACGCTCTGCTCACGGACGGCGCCGAGGAGCTGATTGTCAAATCCGACCGCGTGTATCAGGGGGACGAGGCAGAGATTGCCGCCACCCTCAACCGCCGTTTGCAGAACAATTACGAAAAGGACTTGCGGTTGGGCTTTACCACCGTCGGACCCCACCGCGACGATTTGGACGTGACGATCAACGGCATCGATGCCAAAGCCTACGCCTCGCAGGGGCAAACGCGCACCGCCGCGCTCTCCCTCAAACTCGCCGAAGTGCAAATTTTCAAATCCCTGTCGGGGGAATACCCCATTTTGGTCTTGGACGACGTCATGAGCGAGCTCGACTTAAAGCGTCGCAAAAAACTGTTGGGTTGCCTTGCCGATTTGCAAACAGTGCTGACCTGTACCCATGCCGAACGGGTACTCTACGGCGCTACTTGCAACAAAATCCGTATCGAAAACGGACACATTATTTAAGACGTTCCGTTTACAAAATCCCCTTAAAAAATGCGGCGAAATTTCCAATCAACGCGTACCTGGGTGGGGGGATTTTTGTTTTTTAGGGCATAAAAAGCCCACATTTGCTCAACAAAACCACAGCGTTTTCCGTGCGTAAAATTACGGAAGGTTAGGAGAAAGATAAAATGTTTGCAGACTTGCATATCCACAGCGTCTATTCCGACGGGCTTTGTTCGCCCGATCAGCTTTGCCAAATCGCCAAAGAGCGTGGTTTGGGCTTGCTTTCCATCACCGATCACGACACCATGGCAGGGCTTTCCGTCAAAAAGGAAAGCGCAAAACGGCACGGCATTGCCTATTTGGCAGGCTGGGAAATTTCCGCCTATCAAGACGGCGAAAAAATCCACATTTTGGGGTACGGTTGTCAAGAAGAAGGGGCATACCAAACCTTTACGGCGGCACGGAAAGCGGCGGCTTTGGCGCGCGCGGAAGACAGCGTAAAAAAGTTCAATAAAATCGGTATTCCCATCACCATGGAGCAGGTGCTTGCTCAGCGTTCTGCCCCAGATTTACCCGTCCACACCATGCACGTGGCGCGCGCGGCGGCGACCTATTTGGGCATCGGCGCAGGGGACGTGTATTTGGAATATTTGGCGCGCGGCAAAGCGGCAAATTCCAACGTCGGCAGACCGACCCCGCGCGAGGCAATCGATTGTATCCGCGCGGCAGGCGGCTTCGCCTCGATTGCGCACCCCGGTAGAATCGCCATGGGCGAGGGCGAAAAGGAATTTTTGATTCGCACGTTGGCAGATTACGGCGCAGAGGGCATAGAAAGCACGTATACCACCCATACTGCCAAGGAAACAGCATATTTCAAAGCACTTGCAGAGCGGTTTTCGCTTTTGAACACGGGCGGATCGGACACGCATATCGAGGACGGAACGCACGCCATCGGCGCGCCCGCCTTCACCCCGTCGGAAAAATTGTTAGACAGACTTTCCCCTTATATTGAAAAATAATACGCTTCTCCCTTGGGGTGTCACACCACCCGAATGTATTTGTCATACCGACTGAGGACGGTTCAACGTCCGAACGGAGTGGATCTTAAAAATGACAAATCTCCTTTGGGGACACAAAACCCCAACCTCTCACTACATAGAAACGAGAGGTGCAGTATGCGGAGATGCCAACAAAAACGTATCACCACGCTCCTGCTTTCAGGGGCGTTTTTCTTTTGCGCACACGCCCCGATTCTCGCCCAAAACCCTCCCACAAACCTTGCCGAAAGCCATGCAAAAACCGCCTCGGCGGAATCCATTTCCGCGCCAAAACACACCCCAAAAGCCACCGCAAAAACAAGCAACACCGCCGAGGAAATTTTGGCAAAATATCCCCCGAAACCCGTGCCGAACGGCTGGCAAAAAATTTCCGCCTACACCACCTATTTTTCGCAAAAGGAAGGGGGCAGGTGTGCGAACATTGCCATTGCAAGCGCGTATATCGACGGGGTTTTGTTGCAGCCGTACGGCGAATTTTCCTTCAATGCCGTGGTGGGGAAACGCACGGCGGAGGAGGGCTTTTTTCAGGCGAAAATCATCGTGAACGGAGAGTACGTTTCAGGCATCGGCGGCGGTGTGTGCCAAGTCAGCACCACGCTGTATAATGCCGCCTTAAAATCGGGACTGACGGTGACGGAGGCGCACCCTCACAGCTTGCAAGTCGGCTATGTAGCCCCCTCGCGCGATGCCATGGTTTCGTCGCATAGCGACCTAAAATTGTTCAACCCCCACCCTTGTCCCGTGTTCTTGTCCGTCCGTACCTTTTCGGGCGGTGTTTGCGCCGCCTTCTACGCTGAAAAACATCCCTGCCTCGATACCTCGTTCGAGCTGACCTCTATTCCCCTCGGCATTATCGCGCCGCCACCGCCCGTGGTGAAGGCAGGGGGGCAGGACGGCGTGCTCCGTGCAGAAAAGTCGGGCATGAAAAGCGAGCTGTATCTTTCCGTCTACCAAAAGGGCGCGCTGATTCGCTTTATCCGCTTGCGCGCGGACGAATACAGGCCCGTGCAGGGGATTATCGTCAAAAAAAGTCCGTGTTCGACAGCAAAAAACACATAAATCTCCTGTGAAACTATCGAAAAATATCGTCAAACGATTGTGTTTTTTTTAAAAAACTGTTATAATAAGGAAAATATAATCGTGTGAAGAAACGGGACGAAACGCCGCGCCGAACGTTCTACGGAAAAAACCGCAGAAAAACGCGCCGCAAAATTCCGCCGTCCCGACACAAAAGGCAGGTTACTATGGAGAGAATCAGACTGAAAGAACTCAGCGACAAGCTGTCGGCATACGACGGCAAAACGGTCGTCGTCGCGGGCTGGGCAAGAACCATTCGCGATTCCAAAGCGTTCGGATTTATCGAACTCAACGACGGCAGTTGTTTCAAAAACACGCAAATCGTGTTTGAACGCGCTACTTTGGAAAATTACGACGTCATTGCAAAACAGAACGTCGGTTGCGCGCTCGTCGTGACGGGCGTCGTCGTTTCCACCCCCGAAAATAAGCAACCGTACGAAATTAAGGCAACGGACGTCTTCGTTGAAGGGGAGTCCACGCCCGATTATCCTTTGCAGAAAAAACGCCACAGCGTAGAATTCTTGCGCGAAATCGCCTACCTTCGCCCTAGAACCAACCTCTTTTCGGCGGTGTTCCGTGTGCGTAGCGAGGTGGCGTTTGCCATTCATCAATTTTTCCACGACCGCGGCTTCGTCTACGTGCATACCCCCATCATCACGGGCAGCGATTGCGAGGGCGCAGGCGGTATGTTCCAAATCACCACGTTGGATTTAGACGCGATTGCCAAAAACAAAACGTTGGACGGCGTAGACTATAAAAAAGACTTCTTCGGCAAAAAAGCCAGCGTCACGGGTTCGGGGCAGCTCCACGGCGAAACCTTTGCCATGGCGTTTTCCAATATCTACACCTTCGGTCCTACCTTCCGCAGCGAAAATTCCAACACCTCCCGTCACGCGGCAGAGTTTTGGATGATCGAACCCGAAATGGCGTTCTGCGATTTGAAAGGGGATATGGACGTAGCGGAAGACATGGTCAAATTCATCATTCGTCACGTGCAAAAAACCTGCGCAGACGAGCTCGCCTTCCTGAACCAGTTTGTGGATAAGGGCTTGCTCGACCGTTTGCAGAACGTTGCCGAAAACGAATTCGTCCGCCTTTCCTACACCGAAGCGATTGAAATTTTGAAAAAGAATGCCGACCGCTTTGACGAAAAAAACATCTTCTGGGGCATGGATTTGCAGAGCGAACACGAACGCTTCTTGGCGGAAACGGTGTACCAAAAACCCGTGTTCTTGACCGATTACCCCAAGGAAATCAAGTCCTATTACATGAAGCAAAACGACGACGGCAAAACGGTTGCCGCGGCAGACTTGCTCGTACCGGGCGTCGGCGAACTCATCGGCGGCTCGCAAAGAGAGGACGACTACGACAAACTGAAACAGAGAATGGAAGAATGCGGCGTCCCTGCCGAAGACTGGTACTTGAATTTGAGAAAGTACGGCGGCGCAACGCACGCAGGGTTCGGGCTCGGTTTTGAAAGAATGGTCATGTACGTCACGGGCGTAAGCAACATTCGCGACGTCATTCCCTTCCCCAGAACGGTTTCCAACTTAGAATTCTAATCCCTACAAGAGGCTTACTATGATCAAAATCGTAATAGACGCCATGGGCGGCGACTACGCCCCCAAAGAACCCGTGCTCGGCGCGGTGCAGGCGTTGCAACAAAACAAGGACGTGTCCATTCTGCTCGTCGGCGACGAGGAAAAAATCAAAGCCGAACTCGCCCTTTGCGGCAAGTATGACGAGGCGCGTTTAGAAATCGTCCATGCAAGCGAAGTCATCGACATGGAAGAGGAGGACCCAGCCAAAGCCGTCCGCAGAAAACGCGATTCTTCCGTCGTGGTGGCATTCCGTTTGCTTAAAGAAGGCAAAGCCGACGCCATGGTGGCTTGCGGCGCAACGGGCGCCGTCCTTTCGGCAGGGGTACTGACCCTCGGCAGACTGAAAGGGGTTTCTCGCCCCGCGCTTTGCCCTCGGTTGCCCAACCACCGCGGCACGGGCGTGGTCCTGTGCGATTGCGGTGCAAATTTGGAATGTAAACCTATCAACCTTGCCCATTTCGCCATTATGGCTTCGGCGTATGCCGAGGCGGCATTCGGCATCAAGAACCCCAAAATCGGCTTGCTCAACAACGGCACGGAAGACCACAAAGGTCTTGCCCTGCAACGGGAATCGCACGCCCTGCTTTCTAAAATTGACTTCCTGAACTACGCAGGCAATATCGAAGGCAGAGATATCATGTACAGCGACGTCGACGTGGTGGTGTCCGACGGCTTTACGGGCAACATCGCCCTGAAATCCATCGAAGGTTGCGGCAAGGCGGTTTCCGCCATTATGAATCGGGAATACAAGCGCAATCTTTGGACCAAACTCCGCGCGGCAATGTCTTTGGATATCATCAAACGCATTCGCGGCGGTTTGGATTATCGTCGTTTGGGCGGCGCTATGTTCTTGGGTCTTGCCAAACCCGTGGTTAAAGGTCACGGCAACTCCAAGTCGGAAAGCGTGGCAATCTACGTCCAACAGGCAGTCAATGCCGTGCGCGGCGATATGACCGCCAAAATCAAAACGATGTTGGACGAGTGTAACGAGCGTTTGCAAGCCTTGGAAAGCACGCCCGAGGCGGCTGCGCTTACCACGGAGGCATAATATGGACGTGGCGGCGGCGGAACGCGCAATCGGCTATACGTTCCGCAAAAAATCGTTGCTGCAAGAGGCGTTCACCCACTCCACCTACGCGCATTTGCACGGCGGCAAGGACAACGAACGATTGGAATATTTAGGGGACGCGGTGTTGCAGTTTCTGGTCACGGAATGGCAATACCAAACCTTCCCTACGTCGGCGGAAGGCGAACTGACCGCCGAGCGGCAAAAGCTGGTCTGCGCCGACGCGTTGGATAGCGCGGTAAAAACATTAGGTCTGCAACGGTTTTTGCAGGTCGAAGGCGGAAAGTCCAACGTCGGCAAAAAAACGACGTCCAGCATTTTCGAGGCGGTGCTTGCGGCAATCTATTTAGACGGCGGCATGGCGGAGGCAAAGGCGTTCGTCACACGGCATATCCTGTCGGTATCGCCCCCCTCGCAAAACCCGAAAGGGGACTTGCAAGAATGGTTGCAAGCCCGCGGAGAGGAAATGCCCAAATACACCTCGGAAAAATTCGGCAAAGACAATGCGCCCGTGTTCCGTTGCACGGTCAGGGCAATGGGCAACGCAGGCTTTGGCGAGGGCAAAAGCAAAAAGCAGGCGGAACAAGCCGCCGCGCAAAATCTGCTTGCCTTCTTGCAACAAAACCACAAACAAGAAACGAAAAAAAAGTGAGATAATCAATATCAAAAAGGAGAAAGCTTTTGGATTTAAAAGAGATACAACTTGTCGGCTTTAAATCTTTCGCCGACAAAACGGTGATTCGCTTTGAAGAAGGGGTAACCTGCATCGTCGGACCTAACGGTTGCGGCAAAAGCAACGTGTCCGACGCCGTGCGTTGGGTGCTTGGCGAACAATCCGCCAAAAACCTGCGCGGCGGCAACATGCAAGACGTTATCTTCGGCGGTACGTTAGAACGTAAACCGCACACCTTTTGCGAAGTAACCCTTGTTTTCGACAACGAACAGCACAAATTCGACGTAGACACCAAAGAAGTGTCCATGACCCGTCGTTTAAGCCGTTCGGGGGATAGTAAATACCTCCTCAACGGACAACCCAGCCGTTTGAGCGATTTGAAAAATCTGTTCCACGGCGTCGGCTTGGGCAAAGACGGCTATTCCATCATCGGTCAGGGTAAGGTAGAACAGATTATGAACTCCCGTCCCGAAGACCGCCGCGTAATCTTTGAAGAAGCGTTGGGCTTGATGGTGTTCAAGGGCAGAAAGGTGGAAATCGAGCGCAAAATCGCCGATTCCTCCTCCAACCTGTTCATTTACAGCCAACGCATCGACGAGGCAGAACGCCACCTTGGTCCTTTGAGCAAGCAGGCAGAAGCCGCACGCGAATACAAGGAATATTCCGACGCGTTGAAGGTGCAAGAGGCAAACACCTACATATACCGCTACGAAAACGCAGAAAACGAAAAGAGCAAGTACAAAAAGGACATTGCCCTCATTTCGGATAAAATCATCGATTTGAACACGCGTATCGAGTTGATTAACCGCAAAATCGAGGACAACCGCGAAAAGATCAATTCTGCCGACGTTAAGTTGACAGAACTCAACGATCGCCGCGTGGAACTCTCCGTCGGCAACGAGCGGAAAGACGGCGAATTGAAACTGGTACGCGAACGTATCCGCACCTACCGCGCTCGCATCGACGAATTGACGGAGAATTTGGCGGCGGATAAAAAGCGCATCGGCGAAATCGGGGACGATATCGCCCTCACCACCAAAAAGAACGCCGAAGGCACGCAACGCTTCACCACGTTAGAATCGGAGTTGGAAGTTATGCGCACCGCCGTGGCTTCGTTGGATAAAAAAATCGAGGTGTTTGAACGCCTTTCCGACGAAAATCGCCTTTCCCAACTCTCCTCCGCAGACGACTTGTCCGAGCTGAAAAAGAACTTGGGTACGCTTGCCGCGCGCATGGAATCCACCAAGGACAGAATCGAAGAACTTTCCTCCACATTGGCAAAGGCAAAGGACCGCAAGGAACGTTTGGAGGACGAGCTGAAAACGGTCAAAAAGGACTTGGGCAGCTTGCGTGCGCTTACCTCTACGGGTATGCGGGATTTTGAAGAAAAGCAAGAAGAAGTCCGCGAAATGCAGTTGCAAATCAACGATTTCAACCAAGAACTTTTCAATGCCAACGGGCAAATTGCCTCCTTGCGCGACAATTTGGAAATGTACACCAGCCTCAAAAACCGTTTTGAAGGCTATAAGGATTCCGTCCGCCGTCTGTTGTCGGTGGCAAAGACCAACCCCGAACTTTCCAAGCACTTGCACGGCGCAATCGCCGACATCGTTTCCACCGAACAGCGGTACGAAACGGCAATCGAAACGGCGTTCGGCGGCGCAATGCAAAACATCGTTGTGCCTTCCTCCCGCGACGGGCAATACCTCATCGAATACTTAAAGCGTACCAACGGCGGTATCGCCACCTTCTTGCCCGTAGCCAACACCCGTCCTCGCCCCGACTCTCGCGAGGTACAGCGTGCCTTGAACGAGCGCGGCGCTATGGGCTTGGCAACCGAACTCGTCAAATACGACGATTATTATTATAACGTCATCAGCAACCTGTTGGGCAACACGTTGGTGTGCGACAACATCGCCAACGCGCGTACCATCGGCGACAAGTACGGCAACTCCTTCCGCATCGTTACGTTGGAAGGGGACATCATCTCGCAAAGCGGTGCTATGACGGGCGGCAGTCGCCGTCGCGACAGCGGTTCGTTGCTTTCTAACGAGCGTAAAATTCAAGAATGTAAAGACAACATCGCCCGCAAACAGAAATATATCGAAAAACTGAAAACGGCGATTGCGGAAAGCGACCGCGCCAAGGCAGAAGCTGAGGCGGCTGTGGAAACCTTGCGCGAAAAATATCAGGGTGCCAACAGCGAAATCGTCCTGCTCACCCAACAAGAATCCAACCTTGCGCAACAGATCGAAGAAACGGAAGCGGACGTACAAACATACGCCGCCGCGTTGGACGAACTCCGCCACAAACTGAAAGATTTGCAGGACGAGGAAGCCAGCTCGTCCATGAGTGAAGAACAGCTTGCTGCGCGCCGTAAAAAGGCAGAAGCGGACATGGAAAGCCAGCGCAACCAGTGCGAATCTTTCAAGACCGAACGCGCAGAAAAGAACCAAACCTTGCTCGCTTTGGAAAAGGAATATGCTTCCCTCACCGCCGAATTGCAGGCGCAAAAGACGCATATCGAGCGCATCACCGCCGAAAAGGACGGACTTGTGCAAGAAGTGTTGGACATGGAATTCGAACAGACGGAAACCACCACCAAACTCCGCAGCTTAGAGGCGGAAGCACAGGAAAAGGAACTGACGGAAGAAGAAAAGGCGGCGGTGCAAGCCATTATGGACAGCATTGCGGCAATCAGCAAGGAAAAAGAGGAAATCAACGCCACCCAGCTCGCCTTGGAAGAAGAAAAGACGAACTTGCAAGAAACGTTGACCAAGAGTTCGGACAAGCGTTATAAATGCGAAATCGAAATCAGTAAAATCGATACCAACTTGGAAAACACCCGTCAGCGCATGGAAGAAGGCTATGCCTTGGACTACGAAGGCTGTTTGGAATACCGCAAAGAGAATTTCAACATGGACGAGGCGGCAAACACCATTGCGGTGTTAAAGCGCAAAATCACCATGCTCGGCGCAGTCAACCCCAACGCCGTGGAAGAATACGAGGACGAGAAAGCCCGCGTAGAAGAAATGTCCGCCCAGCGCGAAGACTTGCAAAAGGCTTTGGACGATTTGCAGTCCGCCTTGGACGAAATCCGTAGCGAAATGCTCCGTCTGTTCAACGCAGGCTTTGATGAAATTAACGAAAACTTCAAAACCACCTTCAAAGAACTGTTCGGCGGCGGCAAGGCAGAGTTGCAAATGGACTATGTCGAAGGGGAAGACCCGCTTGCGGCAGGTGTGGAAATCGTGGCTTGTCCTCCGGGCAAAAAGCTGACCAAAATCTCCCTGCTTTCGGGCGGTGAACGTGCCTTGACGGCAATCGCTATTCTGTTCGCCATCATCAAATCCCGTCCGATGCCCTTCTGTATCTTAGACGAAATCGAAGCGGCTTTGGATGACGCGAATGTGGATAGATTTGCTACCTACTTAAAGCGTTTCTCGCAAGGCACGCAGTTCATCGTCATCACGCACAGAAAGCCGACCATGAACCAAGCCGACACCTTGTTCGGTGTAACCATGCAAGAAAAAGGCGTTTCCAAAATCGTGTCCGTCAAACTTGCCGAAGTGGAAACACGGCTCGGTGCAGGCACGGTGGAATAATCGTTTGCAATCAAAAGGGGAAAGCCTCGCCTTCCCCTTTTCTGTATCTTAAAACCACTTGTTCGCGGTGTGTTCCGTTTTGCGGAGCTACCCCGAACCCACATAAAAAGGAGTATCAATATGGGCATTTTCGGAAAGCTTTTCGGCGCGATGAAAAAGACAAAGGACAACCTGTCCTCCAAACTTCGCGTGCTCTTTTCCAAAAACAAACTCGGCGACGAGTTTTATGAAGAATTAGAAGAAATCCTCATTTCTTCCGACGTATCGTATGCAACGGCGGAAGAGGTGGTTTCCCGTATCAAAAGCCGCGCCATGGACGAGCGTTTGAAAGACCAAGAATACGTGGTCGGGCTTCTGCGCGAAGCGTTGACGGAGATTTTAGAGGAAACGGAAGTGGAAGCGCCGTCCTACCCTTGCGTTATTATGCTTGTCGGTGTCAACGGTGTGGGCAAAACCACCACCGTCGGCAAGCTTGCGCACTATTTCCTTTCGCAGGGCAAAACGGTCACCGTTGCGGCGGCGGATACTTTTCGTGCGGCGGCAAGCGAACAGCTTTCCGTTTGGGCGGATCGTGCCAAAGTCCGCATTGTCAAGCACGAGGAAGGCAGCGACCCTTCCGCCGTCATTTTCGATGCCGTGGCATCGGCAAAGGCAAAAAAGACAGATGTGCTGATTGTGGACACGGCTGGCAGATTGCACGTCAAAGACAATTTGATGAACGAGTTGCGTAAAATGGACCGCGTGGTGACGAGGGAATATCCCGAAGCGGACTTCTTAAAACTGTTGGTTTTGGACGCTACCACGGGGCAGAATGCCGTCAATCAAGCGCGCGTCTTTGACGAGGCGGTGGAGCTGGACGGGCTTGTGTTGACCAAGTTAGACGGCACGGCAAAGGGCGGCTTTGTCTTTTCGTTGGCGTCGGAGCTGGGTTTGCCCGTCATCTATACGGGTGTCGGCGAAAAAATGGACGACTTGGAAGAATTCGACAGCGAAACGTTCGTTTCCGCCATTCTGTAATCGGTTTTGCCCGACAGGTTGGGGTATTATAGCACACATTTTGCCGTTGTCAATAGCACCCTGCCACTTTTTTAGCAACTTTTTTCAAAAAAAATTTCCTCCCGTTCCACTCGACCGAGCGTAAGCGCATTTTTTGTGCCTCATACCGCCTACCTCCCTGTCATACCGACAGAGGACGGTGAAACCGCCCGAACGGAGCGTGTCTTAAACAAAAAACTATGAGAATCGACATTTTAACTTTATTCCCCGAAATGTTCTCTGCCTTGCAAGAAAGTATCTTGGGCAGAGCGCAAAAAACGGGCAAAATTCAAATCAACATCGTCAACATTCGCGACTATACCGAAGATAAGCACTTGAAGTGCGACGATTATCCCTTTGGCGGCGGTGCGGGCATGGTCATGATGGCGCCGCCCATCGGCAACGCAATCGAGGCAATCGACCCCGACCACAAGGCGCGCCGCATTTATATGTCCCCGAAAGGGGAGCCGTTTAAGCAGCAAAAGGTGTTTCAGCTTTTGGAATACGAGCATTTGATTTTGCTTTGCGGCCATTACGAAGGGGTAGATCAGCGTGCGCTGGATCTGTTCATCGATGAGGAAATTTCCATCGGCGACTACGTTTTGACGGGCGGCGAATTGCCTGCCATGGTCGTGACCGATTGCGTTTCTCGCTACGTGGACGGGGTGATTAGCACTTCGTCGTTGGTCGATGAAAGCTTTTCCGAAAACCGCTTGGAATATCCGCAGTATACCCGACCGCAGGAGTATAAGGGGATTGCCGTGCCCGAGGTGTTGCGTAGCGGCGATCACGGCAAAATCGACGCATGGCGCAGGGAAAAATCGGAAGAAATTACCCGCCTTCGCCGACCCGACTTGCTCTAATCGGCAAACCGTACACCCTCGCGGCTTATGTCATACCGCTCTCCCACTGTCATACCGACCGTACCTGCGTAGCAGGTGATCGGAGTGTATCTTAAACGCAATGATCTATACGGCGGTTGCTTTAAGAATCATGGCAAAGTAGTAAGTCTGCCAGCAAGCTCAGCTTGCTAAAAGCTTTGTAAAAAATATCCACAGGACAATGCAAATATGAAAAACATTCAATGGTTCCCGGGGCACATGACCAAAGCCATGCGCGATATGGAAGCCAAGCGCGACCTTTGCGACGGCGTCATCTGCGTGTTAGATGCACGCGCCCCCATTGCCACCTACAATAAAAATCTAAAAAAAATCTTCGGCGAAAAGCCGATTTTGTACGTGCTGAACAAAGCCGACCTTGCCGACGGAAAGGCGGAAGCCTTTGTAAAATTCTTCGAGGATAGGGGCAGGTATGCGGTGAAATGCGATTCTACCAACATTTCCACCAAGCGTGTGCTTGTGCAACGCCTGAATGCCATCACCGAAGAAAAGCGTGCTCGCGCCCAAGCCAAGGGCTTGAACCGTACCTTCCGCTTTATGGTGGCAGGCATTCCCAATACGGGCAAAAGCACCATCGTCAATCTGTTAAGCGGACAAAAACGTGCCAAAACAGGGGACAAAGCAGGGGTCACGCGCGATGTGCGTTGGCTGAAATGCGGCGCATTCGATCTGTTGGATACGCCGGGGACGATGCCCCCTGCATTCGATAATCAGCATTTGGCACGCCACCTTGCCTATATCGGCAGTATCAACGATGATATTTTGGATATGGACGATGTCGCTTTGGAGCTGTTGGGCGAGCTTGCCGAACGCTATCCCGAATGTTTGACCGAACGTTACGGCATCACCGATTTTTCGGAGAAGTTGGGCATGTATGAGGCGGTTTGCAAACGCCGCGGCTTTCTGTTCCGTGGCGGCGAATACGATTATGAACGGGGTGCAAAGGCGATTATCGACGATTTCCGCAAGGGCAGAATCGGCAAAATTTGCTTAGAAGATCCCAAGGATTATCAGGATTTTCAGCTATAAAGACACAAAAAAGGGGGTACGTATGAGAAAAATTTGGGACGCGGAAAGCAAACTTGCGTATGAGCGTGCTTTGCGGCAGTCGGGCTGTAAGTATATTGCCGGCGTGGACGAGGTGGGCAGAGGTCCGTTGGCAGGACCTGTCGTTTGTGCGGCGGTGATTATGCCGCTCGATGCCGAGTCGCTCGTCGTCGGGGTGGACGATAGTAAAAAGCTGTCCGAAAAGAAGCGGGAGCTGTTGGCGGAACAAATCAAACAGCGTGCGCTTGCCTATTCCATTGTGGAAATTGACGAGGGCACGATTGACGAAATCAACATATTAGAGGCGACAAAGCTGGGTATGAAACGGGCGTTGGAAAGCCTTTCCATTCCGCCCGATACCGTGCTGACGGACGGCAATATGACGTTGGATATTTCTTTTCCGCAACGGAGCGTGATTCACGGCGATGCGCTGTCCTATTCGATTGGCGCGGCGAGTATCATTGCCAAAGTGCACCGTGACCATAAAATGGTGCAACTTGCCGCCGAATATCCCCATTACGCGTTTGAAAAAAATAAGGGGTACGGCACGGCGGAACATATCCAAGGGATAAAGGAGCACGGATTATGCCCCATTCACCGCAGAACTTTCACAAAAAACTTTTAGGCAACGCAGGCGAAAAGCTTGTAGAACAGTACCTGAAAAAGCAGGGCTGTAAAATTTTGCGTCGCAACTATCGCACGCCGTTTGGCGAGGCGGATTTGATTGTGGCGGACGGGGACGAAGTTGCCTTTGTGGAAGTGAAAACCCGTTTGTCGGACGAGTACGGCGCACCGCGCGAGGCGGTACGCGCGGATAAACAACGCCGCTATAAACAAATCGCCGCCTGTTATTGGAAACAGAACGGCGAAGAGCCGAATGCGCGTTTTGACGTGGCGGAAGTGTATTCCGACGGCACCATTGAATATTTTAAGCATGCCTTTTAAGGGTGCTGTTCAGTGAAACGGGTATACCATGTATGCGATGAATGGATAACTGAATAGAAATGGATAGGGCAGGTACGCGATGAGTTTCATTGCATACCTGCCCATTTGTTATATTGCAAAATTTAGTTTTGGAGAAGGTCGGTGATTTTGCCGTCGGTGACGGTGACGGAAAAATAGTCAAGGCGGAACAATCGCTCGGCTTGTTTGCGGATTAAACCGCAACGCAGGGGATTATCTGTGACGACAACCCCTTCAAAATTCCCCAAAAAAGCACGAATATGTGCGGCTTCGGGGCGCAAGGCTTCGCACAAAAATTCTTCGTAATGGATGCCTAAGAAAACGCTTTTTAGAAAGGCGTAGGCAATCAATCCGTTGCTTGGCGAGCTTGCGCCGTTTTCCGTGCGTTCAAGCAAGTTGAAAGCGGTGCGTGCGCAGCCCTCGCTATCGATGTGCCAAGCGCAATCGGCAAATCTGCCTAAATGGTCGCAAAGGGAGATTTGGGCACGGAGTTCTTGCCCGTCCACGGAAAAGGAAAGGATTTTTTCGTGCAAGAGTTGCTTGCCGTCGGCGCGGAGCAAAATCAGTTCCTCGTCGGTGGTAAGCAGGACGTTTCCGTGGAAAAAATGCAGGTTGCAATCGGCAAAGGTCGGGGGCAGGTATGCGTTGAAAAAGGTTTCGGGTGTTTGCAAGGACAAATACAAATGTCCTTGCCGAAAGAGGGTGGCGCGCAAATTTCCCTCCTCTTTTTGCCAAAAAACGCGCAAAATATCGTCCGTAGGCGCAAAGTCGCGCGCGTACACGGCGATTCCGTTTTCCGTCAAATACACCTCGCAACCCTGTGGCGGCACGGTGGTTAGGTCTTCCGTAATAAGAAAGCGAATGGGGTGTGCGTGTTCGGGCAGGAACTCGGCGAAAAATCGGTCGTTTAAGTGGACATCGGCGGAGCGAGGGAACTCGTCCGTGGTGCCGAAATAGGTGCCGTTGACGGCGAGAATACAGGGTTGGGAGGACAAAAAATAGAGTTTCATGATTTATCGTATGATTTGCACGCGAAAAAATGTATAAAAATGAAAAAATAGGTGCATAATCCTTTCCGCAAAACAACGAAAACGGAGGCAATTATGCAAAAAATCAACGGCTATACGGAAGACGAGGCACGCGGTTTGGTGGCGTACATTCAGGAGGGCAAGCGCAAGGGCAAGACGCTGACC
>CAYRAY010000037.1:0-14813 GCA_964422405.1 uncultured Clostridia bacterium
AAATTGATGTTGGAGGGCGTTTTGCAGGATCTTTATAAGTCGGATAACGAGTGGAACGTGATCTTACTGCGTTATTTCAACCCCGTGGGCGCGCACGAAAGCGGGCGTATCGGCGAAGACCCTAAGGGTATCCCCAACAACCTTATGCCGTACGTCGCGCAGGTTGCCAGCGGCAAGTTGGCTTGCATCAACGTATTCGGCAACGATTACGACACCCCCGACGGCACGGGCGTCCGCGACTATATCCACGTCGTAGACTTGGCTTTGGGTCACATTGCGGCAATCGAGCGTTGCACCGAAAGCGGCGTGCATATCTACAACCTCGGCACGGGCAGAGGGTACAGCGTTTTGGAAATGGTGCACGCGTTTGAAAAGGCTTGCGGCAAGACCCTGCCTTACAAAATCGGACCCCGTCGCGACGGCGACATCGCCGCTTGCTACGCCGCACCCGACAAAGCGAAAAAGGAACTCGGCTGGGAAGCGAAATTCGGCATCGAAGAAATGTGCGCTTCGCAGTGGAAGTGGCAGAGCGGTAACCCCAACGGCTACGAAAACTAACCCCGTATTTCTATGATCCGGCCGGACGAAATTCTCTTTTCCAACCGCAAAACCATCTCCATATCCGTGGACTTTTTCGGCAAAGTAACGGTGCGCGCGCCACGGCGTTGCGCCATGCAAAAAATCCTTGCTTTCGTGCAGGAAAAAGAGGAGTGGATTTTGCGGCGAAAAGCCCAAACGGAGGGGGCAGGTGTGCGTTTACCGCCCCAAAACCTTCACGGTTACCCCCTTTTGTTGCTCGGCGTTCCTTGTCCGATCACGTTGGATAACGGTAGGTCGGTGCGCTATCAAAAAACGGAGGACGGGCACGCGCTGTTCGTTCCCGAAAAGGACGCGCAAAAACGGCTGACGCAGTGGCTGAAAACCAACGCCAAACGCATTTTTACCCAAGTTGCGGCGGAGTGGGCGGAAACCATGGGGGTACGCTTTCAAAGCGTTACCGTCACGTCCGCCAAAACGCGCTGGGGCAGTTGTTCGCAAACCAACGCCTTGCGGTTCACCTTCCGTTTGCTGTACGCCCCCAAGGACGTCATCGAATACGTGGTGGTGCACGAACTCTCGCATATCCGTCACAAAAACCATTCCAAAGCCTTTTGGGCGGAGGTGGCGACCTACGTCCCCGACTGGAAGTCCCGTCGGGCATGGCTGAAAACGCACGGCGGCTTGATGGAAGTTTTCTAAAAAAACGAAAATCGCCGTCAAACCCGCCTATTTCTTTCGGGATTTTCGTCATCGATAGGTTAATCGAGGCGGCGGTTTTTATGTGAAATTTCCGCAAAAGAACGCGTAAAAACGCAAACGGGATATATAATGTGAGTTTACGTTAGAGTGTTGCCGACAAAAAACGGCGAAACGCAACCCGAGCGGCAAGCAAAAAAACACGCGTAAAAAACATTTTTCACGGCATTGTACTAAAAACCTTTTCAAACGGGAAAGGTTATTTCAAGAGGAAACCATGTTAGAATTGCAAAACGTCAGTTACGAGGTACAGGACAACCTCGGCTGTAAACAAATTCTCAAAGACATAAATTTAACGCTGAACGAGCGGTTTGTGGCGTTTACGGGACCCAACGGCGGCGGCAAATCCACGCTTGCCAAGGTCATCGCCGGCATTTACAAACCGACGTCGGGCAAAATTTTGTTGGACGGCGAGGACATCACCGACCTTTCGGTGACCGAACGCGCCAACCGCGGCATTTCGTATGCCTTTCAACAGCCCGTTCGCTTTAAGGGCTTGACGGTACGCGACTTAATCAACATCGCCGCAGGGAAAAATTTGAAAATTTCCGATGCGTGCGCTTACCTTTCCGAGGTAGGTATGTGCGCCAGAGATTATATCGACAGAGAGGTGAACGCCTCCCTTTCGGGTGGGGAGCTGAAACGGATTGAAATTGCCACCATTTTGGCACGTTCCACCAAGCTTTCCGTGTTTGACGAACCCGAGGCAGGTATTGACCTTTGGAGCTTTGGCAGCCTGATTAGGGTGTTTGAAAATATGTACCAAAAAACGCAGGGGAGCATTTTGATTATCTCCCACCAAGAACGCATTTTGAACATTGCGGACAAAATCGTGGTCATTGCGGACGGACAGGTGCAACAGCAGGGCGAAAAGGACAAAATTCTCCCCAAACTCCTGCGTGCGGAAACCTGCAAAACGCTGACGGACAAGCTGTAAGGAGGGCGAAACATGGACGCGATTCAAAAAGATCTGTTGTTGCAAATCGCCGACCTGCACGGCGTACCCGAAGGGGCGTATAATATCCGTTCCAACAGCCGTTTAGAGGGCAGAAACACCACGGCGAATATCGACATCGTTAGCAAGACGGACGGCAAGTCGGGCATCGATATCATCATCAAGCCGGGCACCAAAAACGAAAGCGTGCATATCCCTGTTATCATCAGCAAGGCGGGCTTACAAGAGGTGGTGTATAACGATTTTTACGTCGGCGAAGGGGCGGACGTCGTCATCGTGGCAGGTTGCGGAATCCATAACTGCGGCGGCACGGATATGACGTCGCAACACGACGGCGTGCATACCTTCTATATCGGCAAAAACGCCAAAGTCAAGTATGTAGAAAAACACTACGGCGAAGGGGACGGCAACGGCAAAAACGTAATGAACCCCACCACGGTGGTGCACTTGGACGAGGGCGCGTATATGGAAATGCAAACCACCCAAATCAAGGGCGTGGACTCCACCAAGCGTTTGACCAAAGCCACCATGGCGGCAGGCGCAAACTTCATCGTTAAAGAAAAATTGTACACCCACGGCGATCAGGTCGCGGATACCGATTTCGTCATTGATATGAACGGAGAAGGTTGCCGCGCGGACGTCGTTTCCCGTTCGGTGGCGGCGGATACATCCCGTCAGCACTTTGTGTCTACCATGAACGGCAACGCGGCTTGCCACGGACATACGGAATGTGATGCCATCATCATGGACAAAGCCTCCGTCACCGCCGCGCCTTGCCTTTCTGCAAACGACGTGAATGCAGAGCTGATTCACGAGGCGGCAATCGGCAAAATCGCAGGGGAACAGCTGATTAAGCTGATGACTTTGGGCTTGACCGAACAGCAAGCCGAAGAAGAAATCATCAAAGGCTTTTTGCATTAACCCCACACAACCATTCTTTTAAAAATTATTTACAAGGAGCATAAAATTATGAGCGAATTAGCTTACAAAAGAACCAACGTTTACGAAGTCGCAGACGAAAAGTTGATGAAATCTATTTTCGACTACGCAGAAGGCTATAAGACCTTCATCGACGAAGGCAAGACCGAACGCGAAGCTTGCGCGTTTGCCGTTGCGGCAGCAGAAAAGGCAGGCTACAAACCCTTCAAATTCGGCACTAAGTTGAACCCCGGCGACAAGGTTTACTATAACAACCGCGGCAAGAACCTTTACCTTCTTAAAATCGGTACCAACAACGTAGCGGAAGACGGTATTCGTATCATCGCCTCCCACATCGACAGCCCCCGTTTGGACTTGAAGCAAGTGCCTTTGTACGAATCGGACGGCGTTGCGTTCGGCAAGACCCACTACTACGGCGGTATCCGTAAATATCAATGGACGGCTGTGCCCCTTTCCTTGCACGGCACGGTTGCGTTGAAAGACGGCAGCATTTTGAACGTGAAAGTCGGCGAAGACGAAAACGATCCCGTATTCTACGTAAGCGATTTGCTTCCCCACTTGGCGGCAAGACAGAGCGCGAAACCTCTCGGCGAAGCAATCGCGGGCGAAGATTTGAACATCTGGTTCGGCAACGTGCCTTACACGGCGGCGGAAGACGACAAGGACAAGACGGTAAAAGAAAATCTTTTGCACATCTTGCACGATAAATACGGCATGGAAGAATCGGATTTCCTTTCCGCAGAACTTTCCCTTGTGCCTGCATTCAAGGCAAAAGACGTCGGCTTTGACCGCGCTTTGATCGGCGCATACGGTCACGACGACCGCGTTTGCTCCTATCCTGCATACACCGCCCTTTTCGACGAACCTTCCACCGACCGTACCGTTATGGTCATTTTGGCAGATAAAGAAGAAATCGGCAGCGAAGGCACCACGGGTATGCAATGCGCATTGTTCACCGACCTTGTGGACGAAGTGGCAAGATCCTTCAACACCACCCCTGCGGCAATCCGCGCAAATTCCATGTGCCTTTCCGCAGACGTAAACGCAGGTTACGACCCCAACTACGCCGACGTGAGCGAAAGAATGAACTCCGCGTTCCTTTCCCACGGCGCAGGCATCACCAAATTCACGGGCGCAAGAGGTAAGAGCGGTTCTAACGACGCCGATGCAGAATTTATCGGCTATCTCCGTAAATTGTTCGACGATAACGGCGTGATTTGGCAGACGGGCGAAATGGGCAAAGTAGACGTCGGCGGCGGCGGAACGGTTGCAAAATACATTGCAAAAATGAACGTCAGCACCATCGATATCGGCGTTCCCGTTATCTCCATGCACTCCCCTTACGAAGTGATTTCCAAGGCGGACTTGTATCAAAACTACCTTGCGTTCCGCGCATTCATCAAATAAGTTTTTTTGAGGACAATAAAAAACAGCGTTCCTTTTGCGGAAACGCTGTTTTTGTTTGCGGATTGTGGATTATTCTACAAAAATATCGTTGTCGGAAAAGCGCAACGAAGCGGAGTAGAACGCCGTAACGCCTTTCACCATCGCGTCGTAGTCGGCAAGGGCGATACATTCGCAAGCGGAGTGCATGGCAAGTTGCGCAATGCCTACGTCTGCGCCGGCAATGCCGATATGGCGGTTGACCAGTGCGCCGAGGGTGCTGCCGCTGCGCACGTCCGAGCGGTTGAAGAAGTTTTGATAGGGCACGTCGGCATTTTCAAAAATCGTCTTGACTACGGCGGAAGAGAGGGCGTCGGTGACGTACGCTTTGCCAGCGTGCGCCTTCAACACCACGCCGCCGCCAAGCTTGGGCGCGTTGGTGGGGTCCGCCTTTTCGGGGTGGTTGGGGTGCGCCGCGTGGGCGTTGTCCACCGAAAGCAAAAAGGAGGAGTGCAGGGCTTTGTAATATTCGTTGTCGTCAAAGCGGAGGGCATAGGCAATCCGTTTCAACGTCTTTTCTAAAAAGTCGCCGTCTGCGCCTTGGGGGGAAAGACTGCCGATTTCCTCGTTGTCCATCACGGCAAGCACGCAAATGCCGCTCGTTTCCTGGGCGGTAAGCAGAGCTTGCATTGCAGCGTGGGTGCTGGCAAGGTTATCGATGCGCGGCGCGGCTAAAAATTCGTTGTCCATACCGAAGCGGTACGCGGATTCGGCATTGACGACGAACAGATCGTACGCCACCGCGTTTTCGCCCACCGTCTTTTGCAACAGTTCTTCGGCGGTTACGCCGTCCTGCCAAAGGGCGCAAAGGGGTTGCAAATCTACCTGCGCATTGACGGAAAAACCATCGTTCGCCGTGCGGTTTTGGTGAATTGCCACCGAGGGGATTTGGATTAAGAAAGGCGCTTCCACCGTTTCGGAACGGAGCTCTCTGCCGTTACGGCGGACAACTCTGCCTGCAATTTTTAAGGGGCGGTCGAAGAAGGAATACCAAATACCGCCGCCGTACGTTTCTACGTTGAGGGCGGCGTACGCGCCCGCCTTTTTCACAAAGGGATTTTCTTTCAGTTTCAGCGCAGGGGAATCGCCGTGGGTCGCCGCGATCTTGTACGAAAATTCGTCCAAGCCGCCGACGGTGAAGGCGATTAAGCTGCTGCCGCCGTGCATGACGAAGTATTTTCCGCCTTCGCAAAGGGACCAATCTTGATTTTCAAAAAGTTGTAAAAAGCCGTTTTCTTCCAAGGTGCGTTTTACGTTGTCGCAAGCGTGGTACGCGGTGTAGGAAGCGTTCAAAAATGCGGATAATTGTTCAGACATGGTGTTTTGATACCTCGCAAGTATTATTTCCCTTGTATTGTAGCATTTTTTTTTGCGTTTGGCAAGCTTTTACGGGGTATGCATGGCAGAAAAGGGCAAAAGGGTGGCGGGTTTGTACGCGGAAAAAACAAAAATTGTTAAAGAGGAAAATTCACGCTGTTTTTTACGGAATTTTAATGCAATTTTCACAATTATGTGTTATACTGTTGCAAAATAGGGCGAAAGAAGAAAAAAAGTTGCAAAAAAACGCAAAAAATTTTAAAAAACCCCTTGACAACGCCGCTTTTGTGCATTATAATGTGTAGGTGAAAAAAGCGGATATGCCCAAAGGTAAATCAAAGGCAAATTTAATTTTGAGGTAAGAGTATGGATACTTCTAAAAAGACCAAGAAAAGAGTTAGTGCAAACGAAAGATATTTGCAAACCATTTATGCTACCGTGAAGCGTCGCGAAAGCTTCTGTTTCGCAGGTAAAAATTCCCATTTCAGCGATACCGAACTGCGCTTGCTTGCCGAAATTGTTTCGGCGCACAGCGAGGGCGAACGGTTGATTTCTACGCAGCTTGCAACGCGCTTGAACGTTACGCGTTCTGCCGTTTCGCAAATTGTCAACCGTTTAGAAAAAGAAGACGTTGTAAAACGCACGACTGACGAAGTGAATAAAAAAATTGCGTACATCGAATTGACGGAACAAACCCGTACGTTGTACGAGCAGGATTGGAAGAATTGCTTGCAATTCATCGGCAAAGTCGTTAAAAAATTCGGCGAGGATCGTTTCAACGAGATGTGCGCCCTTTCTAACGAGTTTGTGGACTTGTTGGACGCGGAAAGAAACGCCTCCGAAACGAAAAAGAAATAATTAGGATCAGTTGAATTGACCTTTCCAAAGTTCGCTTTAAGCGGAGCGCAAGTTTTTGTTTGCGCCCCGTTTTTTTGTTGTTATGGCAAAGCGGATATGCATCGTTAGGCTTTGTTGCAAACCTAATGTTTGACGTAGGCTTACTTCCTTGCCGACCATTCTTTCAGTTGCAGCTGCGCCTATATGGGTTGAGTTTTTTCAAGTGTGGTTTTAGGTGGAGTGCATACACGCCGCTCACCCTTTCGGGATTCGGTCGGTATGATAGTGGGATATTATGACGACGGGGGTTGTCTTTTTTACTGCCAAAGTGGTAGGCAGTGCATAGAATACGGAAAAGGGGGCATACTGTGGACAAAAGGAGGACTGAATATGCGTATTGTCAATATCATTGCGTATGTGTTGGTGATTGTCGGTGCGGTGAATTGGGGTTTGTTCGGACTTTTGAATATTAACCTCGTTTCTCTTGTCTTTGCAGGGGCGCGGTCGGTGGGGTCTATCGTCACCTACACCGCCATTGCCGTGGCGGCGCTTTGGCTGATTCTTTCGCCCATGATTACGGGCGGCGTGTTGTGGCTCAAAAAGAAACGCGCACAATAATTTTTCTGCCTTTACGGAAAGGGTGGCGTTGCCGATGATTTCCGTAAAACAAAACGCGATCCTTTGTGAAAAAGGGTCGCGTTTTTCTCTGTTTCCGATATAGAACAACGGATTATTCTTGATTTTTGGTGCTTGCGCTGGTCAGCACGGGAGAGGAGAGGGCAAAGCGTTTTACCGATTCCACCGCGTTTTGGCAAAGCCGTCTAGTGCGGTAGTGTTCGCCCAAGCAAAGCAGTTGTCCGTTGCGGTTCAAAAGCTTGTAGATATAGTCGCCGCGCTTGGTCAGCGTGATACGCAAATTGCCTGCCACAATGTTCTTTTTGTGCGTTTCGATGCCGTTTACCGCGCCGATATAGCTGGTGTATTCCTCGCTTGCCAAAAGCTTTTCGCCGTTGTTGGCAAACAGTTCAAAGAAGTATACCGTTTCGCCTTCGTCGCCCGTGGCAGAGGAGATAATCCACTTGCCCACGCAGCCTTCGGGCAACGCCGCGTCGGGCGTTTCTTCTTCGGGCGGCAGATGAATGAACAGCTCTTGCACGTTTTCGTCCAAAACCGCCGTTTCGGCAAAGCGTTTGGTGGACTCGACGGCGCGTTCGCATTGCAATTTGGTGGGGTAGTTTTCGCCCGTGCAAAGCAGGGTGCTTTTGCCGTTCAAAAGCTTGAAAATGTAATGCCCTTTCTTGGACGGCGTCACGCGGAAATTGTCTGCCAAAATGTTCTTTTTGTGCGTTTCGATGCCGCGGATTGCGCCGTTATAGCTGGTGTATTCCTCGCTGGAAAGCAACTTTTCGCCGTTGGAGGCGTGGAGCTCGAAAAAGTACAACTCTTCGCCGTTTTCGGGGTCGGTATCGTCGCTGACCACGCGGAACACCACCCACTTGCCTGCGTAACGCTTTTGTTTGATTTCTTCGGCGGTCTTACGAGGTTTGGACTGGGGGTTTTGTTCTGTTTCGGGAACGGGTTGCGGCTTTGTTTCGAGGGTTGGTTCCACCACCGGTTGGGGGGCAGGTTGAGAGGCGGTTTCTGCCGCAGGTTGGGGCTTGGTTTCCGCCGTTGCTTTTTGGACGGGTTGTGCCTTGGGTTGCGGTTTTTGTTCGGGAACAGGCTCCGATTTCGTTTCCGTTTCCGCAACGGTTTCGGGCTTTGTTTCGGTTACGGGTTCTGCGATAGGTTGGGTTTCCGCAACGGTTTCCGTCACAGGCTCGGGGGAAGATACACTCCGCTCGGCGGCTGCGCTGTCTCGTTCGGTATGACACGAGGGGGTGGGTTCGGACTTCGTTTCCGTTTCAACAACGGTTTGAGCAACAGGTTCTGTTTCCGTAGCCGTTTCGGGTTCTTCCGCAGGGGGCGTTTGGGGGTTGGTTTGCTGTTCCAAACGGTTTTTCTTTCTGCGAGAGGATACGCAAGGAATGGCAATCAGCACGGCAAGAATCGCCACGACCAAAGCGGCGGCAATGCCTGCCAACACGGGGTTGCGCTTGCAATAGTCTAAGCAGCTTTGCCAAAAATTGACGGATAAAAGAGTAAGCACGGTTTTTTCCTCCAAATGCGCGGTTTGCGCGTGTAATTATGTTACTATACGCTTATATTGTAATACAAAATGCCAAAAATGTCAAGACAAAGCAAAAAAAATTCTTACCCTTTTTCAAAAAAATTGACATTATGCCGCAAATGGTTTACAATAGGGGTATGGAAAAGTTTACTACGATTATCATCGGTGGCGGCGCGTCGGGGTTGTTTCTGGCGGCGAGCCTTAAAAATCAGGGCAGGACTCTGCTTTTGGAGCGCGGCGAACGGCTGGGGCGCAAGCTTTCGGCGACCGGCAACGGGCAGGGGAACGTCACCAACTTGCACGTGCGAGAGGGTGGCTATTTTTCGTCGGAAAAAACAGGGGCGAAACGGGCGCAGGAACTCGTTTGCCGCTATGATGACAAGAATTTGACGGCGTTTTTTGCCGCGCTGGGCGTGTTGCTTGCAGCGGACGAGCGGGGCAGAGTGTACCCGACGGGGCGGCAGGCTTCCGCTTTGACGGACGCGTTGCGGTTTGCGGTGGAAAAGTGCGCCGACGTGCGCCTGAAACAATGCGTGACCAAGCTGGAACGGTCAAAGGGCGGTTTTGTCGTTACCGCTACGGACGGCGAAAGCGAATACTTGTATTTTGCCGAAAACGTTGCGCTCTGTGCGGGCGGAAAGGCGGCAAAGAATTTCGGTACGGACGGCGGCGCGTACGCGCTTGCTAAGTCGGTCGGACATTCGGTGACGGCGTTGTACCCGTCGTTGGTGCAGTTGAAAACGGACGTGACCTACACCAAAACGCTGAAAGGGATTCGCGCGGCAGACAGCCTGTTGACGGCAAAGTTGCCGCAGGGGGACGTGTCTATGCGCGGCGACGTGATTTTTACCGATTACGGCATTTCGGGCGATGCGGTGTTCCGTATTTCTGCTTATTTGGCGCAAGAGTTGCACAAGGCACAGAACGGCGTGGCGCTGACGTTGGATTTTCTGCCTGACGTGGCGGAACAGGACGTGTTGGCGGCGGTACGGAAAAAGCACGCGGCATATCCCGATTTGGACAAGCAGGAGTGGCTGTTCGGTATCGTCAACAACCAGATCGGCAGGGCGATTATGCGGAGAGCGGACGGCGACGAGACAAGGGCGGCGGCGTTGGTGAAGGCGTTCCCCTTGCAGGCAAACGGGAGTTTGGGGTTCGATTATGCGCAGGTGACGAAGGGGGGAATACCTCTTTCAGAAACGGACGAGCATTTGCAAAGCCGTTTGTGCGCGGGGCTGTATTTCACGGGCGAAATTTTGGACGTGGACGGCGCGTGCGGCGGATATAATTTGCAGTGGGCGTATGCTTCCGCTTGCACCGTGGCGGCGGCAATTGCGGAAAGGCGTTCGGGCGGCGATTGCGGCGAGGAAAATAGCCGTAAAAACGGTGAACAAAATAGGGTAAAAAATGCCAAAGGAAGGGGGCAGGTATGCGTTCAGTGACCATTTCCGATATAAAATTGCCCGTCGGCGCAGACGAGAAACAGGTGTTTGCGGTGGCGAAAAAGAAGGCGGGGTTTGCGCCGAAATATTTTGAGATTTTGAAAAAATCGTTGGACGCCCGTGACAAGGGGAACATTCGGTGGGTGTATTCGGTGCTGTGCGCCGACGGCGAGCCGAAGGAAACGGTGGATTTTGCCGTTCTGCCCAAGGAAAAGATGCCCAAGGAGCGGGTGTTGGTGGTCGGCAGCGGACCTGCAGGGTTATTTTGCGCCGTTCGGTTGCTCGACCACGGCATTTTGCCGATTGTCATCGAGCGTGGCGGTGACGTGGACGAGCGTGAAAAGAAGATTGCGGCATTTGCTTCCGAGCGGTTGTTGGATACGCAGACGAATATTCAGTTTGGCGAAGGGGGCGCGGGGACGTTTTCGGACGGAAAACTGAACACGCAAACGCACAGTCCGCTTAACAAAGAGGTGTTGAAAATTTTTGTGCGTTTCGGTGCGCCGAAGGAGATTTTGTACCTTTCTAAACCGCATATCGGCAGCGATAATTTGAAAAACGTTGTCAAAAATATGCGGGAATACATAAAAAAACAGGGCGGCGAGGTGCTGTTTCATACCCGTTTAGAGGATATTGTTATCGAAAACGGGCGCATGAAAGAGGCGGTGATTTGTTCGCTCAGCAAAGACACGTGTATGGGGAATGGCGAAAAACTGCCCCAAAACGCGGTGGTAAAGATACCCGTTTCTGCCGTGGCGCTTGCCATCGGGCATAGCGCGCGCGATACATTTGAAACGTTGCTTCGTCGCGGCGTGGCAATGCACGCTAAAAATTTTGCCGTGGGGGTGCGCATCGAGCATTTGCAACGGCATATCGGCAGGGCGCAATACGGTGATAGCTTTACAAAATTGCCTGCAGCGGATTATAAGCTCGTTTCCCATGCGCGCGACCGCGCGGCGTTTACCTTTTGTATGTGCCCCGGGGGCTACGTTATGCCTGCGGCAAGCGAGGAGGACGGCGTGGTGACGAACGGCATGAGCAATTATGCGCGCGACGGCGAAAATGCGAACAGTGCGCTGATTTTGCAGGTGTCGCAAGCGGATTTCGGCACGGATGCGCCGTTGGGCGGCGTGGAATTTCAGCGCAAGTTGGAGCGTGCCGCCTTTGACGAGGGTGGCAGAACGTACGCCGCGCCCGTGCAACTCGTCGGCGATTTTTTGGCGGACAAGGTCAGCACGCGCTTTGGCGAGGTGCAACCGACCTATGCGGCTGGAACGGCGTTCGGCGATTTGAAAAAGGTGTTGCCTGCGCCGCTGATCGAGGGCATGAAAGCCGCGTTGCAGGACATGAACGGCAAGCTGCGCGGTTTTGCTTCGCCTGACGCGGTGCTGACGGCGGTGGAAAGCCGAACCAGCTCCCCTGTGCGTATCGAACGGACGGAGAGCATGGAATCGGTTTCCGTTTCGGGATTGTACCCGTGCGGTGAGGGGGCAGGCTATGCCGGCGGTATCACTTCGTCGGCGGCAGACGGCTTGCGTGTGGCAGAGGCGATTTTTAACAATTTTGGTTTGTGAATTTGGTGAATTTGCAACAATTTCTGTTGAAAAATATAATATTTCACCTTTCTATCACATAACTATCATATAGCCACCACAATACAGAACTAAAATAAGCATCGAAAATAAGAGCGGCGCGGTTGTGCGCCGTGGACGAGGGAGCGTTGACGGGTTTATAGACGGTTGACTGCGGTTGAAATTTATTGCACGGACTATACTAACTTTTTTCATATTCTCTCACTAAAAGGTACGCGGCTTGGGCGATTTGGCGCAGGCTGTGTATCTTTTTTTATACAAGCCTGAGGTTTGGCGTTGATTTACAACTTTGTCAACGGGTGGTGAGTTGCCGCCGTGCCTGTATCTTGAAAATGACAAATCGGTGAGGCAATAAAAATGGAACGGCGAATGGGGGTGGCGGCATAGACTGTATTATAGGAAAGTTTGCGGAAATCGGTATAGCGGTTCCCGTTTTGGATAAAAATACAGTCAAAAGCAATACGGAGGGGAAAAGTGTGGGTTTGGATGACGGCGGCAGGGATTCTGTTTTTGCCGATAGCAACCGCTCTTGGGGCGGCATTCGTTTTCTTTTTTGTTAAGTCAGGGTCGCGGCGGCGCGATGCGTTGTTTTTGGGGTTCACTTCGGGCGTGATGTTGGCTGCTTCGGTGTGGTCGTTGATACTCCCTGCGTTGGAACAAGCGCAAAACGGGTGGGGCAGGTATGCGTTCATACCCGTTTGTATCGGGGTTTTGGTCGGGGCAGCGTTTTTGACGCTGTCCGATTATTTTTTGCCGTCTGCGGAAAAATCAGGGAAAAACGTCGGTGGTTTTGGGGTGAAAAACCCTATGAAATTGTTTATTGCTATCACTCTGCATAACGTGCCCGAAGGGCTTGCCGTGGGGTTTGCGTTTGGCAGGGCGTGGGCGTTGGGCACGGAACAGGCATTCGCTTTGGCGGTGGCTTTGGCGATGGGGATCGGCATACAGAACATTCCCGAAGGCGCGGCGGTAGCATTGCCGATTTCCGCTAGCTATCAAAGCAAAGCCAAAGGGTTTTGGTTTGGGGCGGCGAGCGGTGTATGCGAGCTGGTGTTTGGTATTGTCGGGTGCGTGTTGGCGGCGTATTTGATGCCCCTGCAACCGTGGCTGTTGGCGTTTGCGGCAGGGGCGATGTTGTTTGTGGTGGCGGAGGAGTTGTTGCCGTCGGCGGATTCGTCCTTAGAGGGCAAGGGGGAGTTTACTTGGAGCGCGTGGGGCGCGACGGTGGGGTTTTTGTTTATGATGGTGTTGGACGTGGCGTTGGGGTGACGGTTCGGCAAAGAAAAAAGGGGTTGGGGGTTGACAAATGTAGGGGTTCGTGGTATACTGTGGGTGAGGCAAGCTGAGCTTGCAGGCAGACTTACTACCGAACAACGGTCTTTCGGTAAGTGGCTGTCTGTATAAGCACCGTTTCTTTCAGATAAGATACACTCCGCTCGGACTTCGTCCTCGGTCTGTATGACAGGGTGAGGATTGTGACGTGTGGTAAGGTGCGGTGAAAAAGACAAAAACGTACAAAGGAAGGGGGCAGGTATGCAACTATCGGTGTTGAATAAGTATAAAGAGAATACGCGTATCGAGGCGAAAATGGCGGTGGGCGGTTTGCCGCACAGCATTTGGGAGACCTATTCTGCCTTTGCCAACACGTCGGGCGGGGTGATTCTGTTGGGTGTAGCCGAAAACAAAAAGGACAAAACGCTGTATCCCGTGGATTTGCCCGATCCCAACCGCTTGATTGCGCAGCTTTTGGAGTTGGTGAACGACAAGCGCGTGGTGTCCGTCAATCTGTTGCGGAAATCGGACGTGACGATTGAGGAGGCGGACGGCAAGGAGATTGTGGTTATCTGTGTGCCGAAAGCCAAGCGCGCCGACAAGCCTGTGTACATCGGCGGCAACCCGAAAACGGGGTCATATTACCGTAGCGGAGAAGCCGATTTGCGGTTTACGGAGGCGGAAGTGCTGGCTCTGCAACAAGAGGCGGAAAAATCCAAAGCCGAACGGGCGAAGGCGCAAGCCAAGCGCGCGAACGCGGCATTGCCGACTGCGGCGGAAGCCGTTTCGACCACCAAAATGCCGAACGAGGCGGAATCTGTGGACGGAACACGGAAATAAAAAACAGAACAAGACGATAAAACCCCCTTTTCCGAACGGTCGGAAAGGGGGGCTCTGTTTTGATAAAGGGATTAGCCGACGATGAGGTTGACCAGTCTGCCCTTGACGATGATGCACTTTTTCACCGTTTTGCCAGCGATGAGGGCGGCAATTTCGGGATAAGCGCAAACGGTGTCTTGTAAGTCTTGATCGGAAAGACCTTCGGGAATCATCATTTTTGCTTTGATTTTGCTGTTGACCTGAATGGCGTATTCCGTTTCGTCCTTGACAAGTGCGCTTTCGTCGAAGGCGGGGTAGCTTTCGAGGAAGACGGAGTTCTTATTGCCGAAGCTTTCCCACAATTCTTCTGCAAAGTGGGGCGCGAAGGGCGCGATCATGCGAACGAGGTCTTGTGCGCAGGCTTTGAAGAATTCTACGTTTTTGTCTTCGACTTCGGAATCGTACTTCTGCATAGCGTTTACGTATTCCATCAAACGCGCCACCGAGGTGTTGAAAGAGAAGTCTTCCACGTCGCGAATGATGTTTTTCAAAGCATAGTGCTTTGCGTAGTTGAGGGCTTTTTCTGCTGCGCCGATGTCCGTTCTGCCTTCCGTGAGCTCTTGCGCTTTACGGACGATGCGTTCGACTCTGTCCGTGAATTTGGCAATGGCTTTGATGCCGTCGTCGTTCCAAGGACCGCCTTCGGTATAGCTGAAACCGAACATGAGGTA
>CAYRAY010000038.1:0-14530 GCA_964422405.1 uncultured Clostridia bacterium
ATATTATATTATATAATACGCTAGAATGCAAGTAACTTTTTTGCGTTTAAGTGCGGGAGGTCAAAAAATGATTCACACAGCCTGCTATCAACAAGGTTATCCACGTCCACAATTTGTTAGAGAAAATTATTTGTGTCTCAACGGGAAGTGGCATTTTTGCTTTGACGATGCTGATAACGGCGAAAATCTCGGGTGGCAAAATACGCTCCCCGATTTTCAAGAGATAACAGTCCCTTATGCTTATCAAACCGCTATGTCAGGGATAAACGATCAAACCTACCATAAAATTATGTGGTATGAAAAACAATGCCATTTCTCTCTCCCACAAAACCATGAGAGAGTCCTGCTGGTTTTTGAAGGTTGCGACCACGAGACAAAGCTCTGGTGCAACGGCATTTACGTTGGAAAACATATTGGCGGATACACAAGATTTTCTTTTGATATATCAAAATATATCAATAATGATGGAATTGCAACAATCGTGCTCAAAGTCACAGACGACAAAAGAGCTGACCGTCCAAGAGGAAAACAAAGTTGGCTTGACGAGCCGTTTGGTTGTTGGTACACCCCCACTTCCGGTATTTGGAAAACGGTGTGGTCTGAAAAAGTGAGCACCACAAGACTAAACAGCGTCAAAATGACTCCGATTGCAAGCAATTACCACCTTGCATGCAGATATGAGATAGACAATTTTACAAACAATTGCTCTCTAAAGACAACTATTAGTTTTAGAGGCAACATCATTGCCGAACAAACAAACCGCCTTTTGAGAGAAAACGGCACTTTTGAAATTGATTTAAGCAACGACTTAGATAGTTTCAAAATTCACTGGTGGACACCTGAAAATCCGCAATTTTATGACGTTGAGTTTAGCCTTGTTTGCGACAACAAAGAGATTGATACTGTGAAATCCTACACGGCTTTTCGAATTTTTAGAACAGACAAAAATAAATTTGTCTTGAATCTCAATCCGATATATCTTAGAATGGTACTTGAACAAGGTTATTGGAGAGAGTCGGGCTTGACAGCTCCCAGCGAAGATGCGATCATCAAAGAAGTTCAATTAATCAAAAATTTGGGCTTTAATGGCGCAAGAGTACATCAAAAAATAGAAGACGAGAGATTTTTCTATTATGCAGACATCATGGGGCTTCTCACCTTCTGTGAAATGCCGTCTTTGTATGAGTATACTGAAGATTATTCCGCAAAGAGTGTATGCGATGAATGGCTCAATATTGTAAAGCAACACTACAATCATCCATCCGTAATAGCATGGGTTCCCATCAATGAAAGTTGGGGTGTAAATCGCATAACATTCAACAAACAAGAAGCACATTTTACTCAAGCACTCTATCACTTGACAAAAGCTCTTGACCCGATGAGACCTGTCATTTCAAATGACGGATGGGAGCATACCGAAAGCGATATTTTGACTTTTCATAACTATTGTCAAGATGCCGACAAACTTGCAACATTCTATGAAAATGTGCTAGAGGTTGCAAGCGGTGAAAACAAGGTCGATTATTCCAATCTCCGCTTGCCATTTGCACCCAACTTCCATTACAATGGTCAACCTATAATGATTGACGAGTTTGCAGGCATTGGCTATAGAAGCAAAGATGACGAAGGATGGGGATATGGTGACAGCGTTTTCAACAAAGACCACTTTGTTGAAAGATTGAGCGCACTCATTGCAACCATCACAAAAAAGCAAGAAATTGCAGGTTTTTGTGTGACTCAAATCACAGACGTTTATCAAGAAATAAATGGTTTGCTCGATTTTGACAGAGTAGCAAAAGCAGATATAGAAAAACTACGCAAGGCAATATTGCAATAACATGGCAAAACCACTCACTCTACCAACAAATAGACGACAACTATTCGTACAAGCGTACAAAACAGCTTTTCCCGCCATGATAAGGCTGTCGCTTTTGATATCTCTTTTTGCAATACCGTTGATCGTGTTGATCATAGTGAAAAGCATAGACTTGTCCTATTTGTTGGCAGAGACGGAAAATATTCAAAACTTCAATCGCGTCTATTTTACACACGATATTGTGTGGAATGCAACTTATATACCGGCACTTGTTATTCTGTCGATAGGTTTTTGCGGGGCGCACTACGTAATGAAAGCGTATGCGTTTGGTGATGGCTACACACTATGGAAAACCTTTTGGAAGGGCATAAAAAACGACTTCAAAAGATGCCTAATTATCAGTGTGCTTTTTGCAGTTATATATTTTTTGATTTCATTTGCACACTGTTATATAACTATATTAAGTCAGGACTGGTTCACTGCAACGTATATATTAAAATGGGTTTTGGTGATTTTTGTTGCATGTGCATACTCATTTTGCGTATCACAATTGCCAATATATCAAGGCTCTGCTTTCAGGATGTTTTCAAACTCGTTTTTGTTAACATTCTCCTCTCTGCCCAAGTCTGTTTTTTCAATTGCATTGAGTTATATTCCTCTCTTTATTGCATACGTTGTATCAAACAATATTCTCACAATCGTTATCGTGGCGCTATATATATCAATAGGCTTTTCAAACGCATCGCTTGTCACTACCCTATTTTGTCACGAGACACTAGACAAACTAGTAAATAAAAATCGGTATCCCGAAATATATAGAAAAGGATTATACGATGAAAATGCCGAGCAAGTTGAAGATTGACAAAGTTTCATACTCATACGATGGCGAAAACAACGTCGTTTGCAATGCCTGTTTTGAATGGGACAAGGGGATTTTATGCATAAAAGGTCCCAGCGGAAGCGGGAAAACCACTTTGCTCAAGATTGTTGCTGGATTGATCGCTCCGGATGAAGGACAAATCTTTATAGATGGCAAAGACCTGAAGAAAATCAAAATCAAAAATAGAAAAATGGCGTTTATTTTTCAAGAAAACTGCCTTTATCCGCACATGACGATTTACAAAAACATGCTCGTTGCTTGCAAGGATGAAGAAAAAGTACGCTATTGGCTTAAAAAAACAGGCATGATAAAGTACGTCAATTTTCTCCCATCGCACCTATCTCAAGGCATGCGACAAAAGGTTGCCCTTGCAAAACTGCTTGCATCCGACTCGGATATATGGATTCTTGACGAACCATTTGCAAACCTTGACGAAAACTTTAAGCAAGAAATTATCCCCGTTTTCAAGAGTGAAGCCGAAAATCGTTGCGTGTTATACGTCGGCCATGACGATACAATATTCAGTGAGCACGCTCTATGGGTGGAAAACGGAACTTGTAAAATGGGACAAAATTTCATTTCGGGAACTTCCTTTTCAGCTTGGATGAACAGCTTGCAAATAAACGACGGCAACAAGAAATAATGATTTGACACACAAGATCCGTAAGCACCTCACAGAGGTGCTTATTTTTTATTATATCGCAAATTATCTCTCAAAAAACTCGCATATGATCTCGATTCGTTTTTTAACAGACAAAGTTAAAGGACTGCCAAAAATGGCAGTCCTTTTTTTGTTTATAGCTTTTATGATGCATCAATCTTTTCTCTTGAAGATGATACCCTTGCGTTTGAGGATAATCAACACAATAGCTACGATTGCGATAACTGCAACGGAGATGCCTACGCCAAGACCGATTGCAAGTGCATTGTTGCTATCAACGCCGATTTGGTTTGGAACATTGTCGGAATCACCATCCACATTGCCGTCTGCATCGCCAGTAGAATCTGCAACAGTAACCGTGTAAGTGTATTGATCTGCTTCATTGCCCCACATATCGGTGCATGAGTAAATCACAGTGTAAGTGCCTGCAACTTCAGGAGTAAATGCACCTGTAGAAACAACAACTTCATCACCGTTGGGATCGAGCACCTTAACTTGTGCAGTGAGCGTTTCGCCGGATGCACTAGAAACAGAGGCGATACCAAGTTTAATTCTTGTACCGATTACACCATTTGATTGCGGAGTTGTGACAAGCGTGACAACAGGTTTTTCCGACAACACAAATTGACGTGCTTCGCTTTGAGTTGTAATGTTGCCAAACAGTGCGCTTGTGTTGCTGATGTTGAAGCCCGCATAGCTATTTTCCATGCTACGACCGGAAAGTCCTTCGATGGTTGTGGAATAGGTTGCATTGAAAGATTTGTTGAGATACACCTTAAGGTCGTCACCAACGATTTGAACTTCAACATAGTTGATTTCATCAACATAGTTGTATGCAACTTGAGTTTCTCTCCACTCGGTGCCGATAACGCTACCATTAATTTTTGCTGTGACAACGATGCAAGGGCTACCGTCTGCCCACTTTGACAACCATACAAACACGTAGTTATCACCATTGATATACCAAGGAAGGATACCAGTTTTATATTCTGATGCATCAACGTCGTTTACCAAAATGGTTGCTGAAGTGTAATAATCTTTTTGCTCACCAAGTGCTTTGAGAGCAAGAGTATTTTGCCATTGCGTACCGCCGGTGAGAACGCCGGAGATTGAACCGTCTTCATTGAGTGTCCATGTGTTTGCATGAGCACCTCCCTTGAAGCTCCAATCGCCATTTATGATGGTATCTCTTTGCTTAAATCCATCAACTTTGATGTCACCAACCTCAAGTGCCTCAACTGATGCGATGATACCAACTTTTGGAGAAAGCGAATAATCAATGCTTTCTGCCACAAAGTCAGCGTCCAACTCGTTGCCATCGAGCGTGATTGAAAGTTTGCCAAGATCGAGGCTTGCTTCAAACTCATGCTCACCTGCAAACAAGAAACTATCCGGCAAATTGATGCTCTTTTCGCCATTCCACTCACCAAAGTGTGCCAAAATGTCAATGCCGTTTGTGCTAATCTTGATGAGCACATAGTTTTGAGAGTTTACGTACCAAGGATAGAATCCGTACACGCCACCATCAACAACAGTGAATTTTGCACTGATGCTTGCAATGTCAAAATAGTTGGTGTTCCAAAGTATTGACGTAAGGTTTTCGCCTGTTGCATCAACTGCATCTGCGGTGATTGTAAACACACCGTCTTCATAGGTAACTGAGTTTTCGCTCTTTGCAGAGATTTGATAATCATTTCCACCGAAATTGTCAGAAATAGTATCGAATGCAGTGAAACTTACGTTTTGTACGTCAACGTTGATAAATTGCGCACTTGCACCGTAAACCATCATACCATAATCTGCACTATCAAGCATTTCATCAACAGAAATGTCAACGCTTTGTCCGCCTGCAGTGAAAATGAAGCGACTGGAACGTTTTACAACGTTCAATGTTGTGATACTTGAACCGGTGAATGCAACTTTTTCATCGATAATCGTTTGATTGAGATCTTTTGAAAGGCCGTTTGTAGTGACGCCCTTGAAACCGATATACTCACCATCAACGTATGCATAGAGATAGTTGTAGTTGTCAACATACCACACGAGCACGCCAATACCACTGTTTTCTTGAATGTCACTTAAAGCAACGTTCATAGAAATGCTGTAAGATTTTGCGGTGAGTGAGTTTTTGATAATTGCAACGTTGTTCCAAAGTGACGTAATGTTTTGTGCATTTACACTGTAAACGCCATCGTTTTCGCTCCAATCCGCACCATTTGCAACAAATGAGTCTTCATTTTTGAAGTTTCTATTGTCTGCTGTGCCTGCAGCAATGTTAACATTGCTGAAAGTTACAGTGTCATTGTATGCATAAAGACCAACTTTTGCAGGAACACTTGCATACTTAACAATGTCTCTGATTGCAACTGTATCACTCTTGAGAGTCTTGCCTTCGCCATCTAAAAGCGTCACTGCAAATTCAACTGCATCACCGCTTGTTGAAAGCTTGGTGTCAACCTTGATTTTAACGCCTGATGCGGCGGACACTTTCACACCGTCACACCAAATGTCGTTCCACTCTTTTTGCAAATATGAGTTGCCATCAACAATATAGATGGGATTTCCTCCGATTTTGCCGGTGACTTGCATTTCTCTAATGTCTGTGGGTCTGTCTTTATGCGACCATTCGACATAAACAACCACAAAGTTGTTCTTATCAATATACCAAGGCACAACGCCTGCGTGCACTGTCTTGCTGTTGGGAGTTGTCATCGTGCCCTTCAAATCTGCGGTGATTGTGCTGTTGCCAAGCACGCTGTCGTTTACAAAATAGAAGTTTTCACGTTCAGTAGAGTTGTCGTTTGAAATATAGCTGTTGCCACTCTTTTCCCAAAGATCTTTAACAACAGGTGGTTCACCACTACTCTCGGGAGCTACGGTGATGTTTGAATACGTAAAAGCATCGCCCATTGCGTACACACCAACGTGTGCATCGCCCTCAGCGAGAGTATAGCTCCCTGTGCCACTCTTAAGAACTGTGCCGTCTGCTTTTTGAAGTTCAACCGCAAATGCGTTTCCGCTCTTCGCAATAACAAGTTTAATTCCATCTGCAGGAGCAATGGTTATACCATCGCACCAAATGTCATTCCAGCCTTGGAATGCGCCATCAATATATGCGGTGATTTCAAGGTTGCGCATTTGGTTTTCACCACGGTTTTCCCACCATTGCGCCCAAACAATAACATAGTTGTTTTCGTCAAGATACCAAGGGATAAGACCTGCCTTGATGTATCCGCCACTTTCTTGCGTTGACGTGCCAAGAATAGATGCGGAAAGCGTAAAGTTGCCACTTGCATCAGACTTTGTGTCGATAAAGAATGCTGCAGCTTTGTTTACGTCACTAACATCGGTATTATCTCTGCCGTCGTAAGAAATACTGTTTGATGTATTGTCGGTATAACCACCATTGTTGCGGTCGGTCACTTGCCAATCTGAAGTGGTCTTGCCATATTTATGCGTGCAAGTTTCGCACTCTGCATAGGTATTCAAGCCTGCACTACCACCGGTATGTATGGCTTTGTTGTCCGTGTCTTCTTCTTCACAGTTTGCACAAATTTTCCAGTGGTTTTCCCAATCGGAAGCATATTCTGTGCTGTTTTCAAAATCGTGTTCTGCGAAAGGACGTTTGACTTCTTCAGCGGTTTTCACAATGTATTCATCGTCCTCAAACATAAAGAGCAAATCACAACCGGAACAGGTGTAATATGTGTAGTTGCCTTGCTTTACGCAGGTTGACGACTCTGTAGTGACTTCATTATATTGATGCTCGTGAGAAAGAGTAGGAGCAATTTCATGTCCGCAAATTGTGCAGGTTTCAGGTGTTGTTTCTGTTGCCGCACCGGATGAAACGTGCACTGCAAAGTTTGCTTTGCCGTCGCAACTGTTGCAAGCATTCCAATGGCCTGTTGCGTCCTTGCTGTATTCAGATGCTACATCGGTGTGGTTGTCTTCATCTACACTGCCGTACTCATTTCCGCACACGCTACAAACCGCCTTGCTTGTGCAAGTTGCTTCACCACCGGAGCATGCGGTTTTGTTTGCTGTGTCATATGCGCCACAATCTGTGCAAACCTTGCAGTGATTTGTGCCATCAGAATGATAAGTCGTGCTCGTTTCATAATCATGCTCGTGGATAGGGAGAGTCGTGCTTACGCTAAACGTTGCGCCATTGTCACCATTGCCGTAGATACCGAATTTAGCATTTGCAGTTGAAAGGTTCGAAAGAGCCTTGTCACCGCTCTTCAATACGGTTCCGTCATTTTTTTTCAAGCGAGAAAGAAATTGTGTTTCCGCTCTTACTTGCGGTGAGTTTTACACCTTCTGACGGTGACGTTGTTACGTTATCAGTCCAACGATCGTCCCAACCAAGGTCTGTGCCGTTTAATCTGCCGGTAACTTGCACCGCTTTCATTTGTCCAGCGCGGTCAGATGCCCACCATTCGGCATAGATAACAACATAGTTGTCGCCATCAACATACCAAGGCACAACACCAAGTTGTGCGTTGCCACCATCAGGACTTGATATAGTGCCTTTAATACCTGCGGTTACAGAATAATCTCCTGTTGCGATATAGCTATCGCAAAGCAAGAAATTCCAACCGTTGTTATCAGCACCGGCGATTATTGTTCCATCATTGTCAACGGTATATCCGTCTTTTGAGCTGTCTCTAACAGTCCAAGAAACGACGGAATCGTCAGCAACAGCGACACCTGCAACTGCAAGTGACACGCAAAGTGTCAATGCAAACACAAGCGTTGCTAAAAGCAACAATTTCTTTTTCATAATCATTTCCTCCATTGGATTGCGTTTCCGCCACATCCATAATTTTCAAGTTGTTGTTTTTGTTCCTCAACAGATTGTTCAAGGTCCAAAATATCCATTTCGCCAAAAGTCTCATAGAGATTGACGATAGGCTCAATATTTGCTATTCCCGACCATGGCAACCATGTGCCAACAGACTTAAATGCAAAATCCGCAACATTTGTTGCTTCCGGCATCATTGCTTTATACTTGTAGCCAATTCTACCATCATAGTCAGTGGAAAGTTTTGTGTCTATTTGCAACAGCAATGCGGAATCCTTGTAGAACTCATTGTCAGTCAACAAATAAAGCTTGTACATTTCATAAAACGCATACGCACTATAATTGTCTGCACCCGAGTGACCCGTTGCAATCACCGAAAAGCCGATCACTCCGCCTTCCGAGAAGGGGTTTTGTGCAACGTCGTTTGCGTTTTGATTTGGCACTGCAAAATCATAAGTGTAAGTCCAACTCATCGTGGACACTGCCGCATGCTCCGCCGCCTTGAGATATTTTGCGTCGTTTGTGAGCATATACGCACAGTCAAAGCAATAAAGAGCATACACCGCAGCTTCTTTATCCACGGTATTTGGATTGTCGGGCGTTCCGCCGACATATTTGCCGATGCCAAGATAAAGCTGGTTATAAGCGTATTCAGCGGCTTTTATTGTTGCGTCAAAATATTTTTGTTCGCCGGTGTACTCATACATTTTTGCAAGGAAACGCACAGCGATTGGCGTGTTCAACTTCGATGTGCCTTGATAGGTTGAATTTGATGTGTCAGTGCATACTGTGCCATCTGTGTTATATGCTCTATAAAAGCTTCCGTCACTGTTTTGCACCGCAACGAGATTGCTTGCAAATTTCTTCAAAGCAGAAGTCCACTCAACATTTGTCTTTCCATATGCATCGGCAATTCTGCATGCATCCAAAAGGCCCTCCATACCATCAACCATACATCTCAAGAAAGACGGATAATTGCGTTTTGAACCACCACTTGCCGTGTTTTGCGGATCCCACCAAACAACCGGGAAATAAGTTGAGCCGTTCACTTTCTTTGCCCAGAACGAAACTATTGTTTCACCTTGTTTGAGAATGGTGTTATCATTGTTGTCAAGGCCGTATCTGTACATTTGATAACCTGCAGGCAATTGTTGTCCCACAAAGCCCATTTGGAAGGTGTAACCCTGTTTTGCTTCACCCGTGGGCAATGCAAGTGACCACGGAAGTCCCGCCGCAACAACTTCACCGTTGTAGGTGTATTCTTTGTAAGTATCCGAGAAAACTTCAATATTTTGCTCGTATACGTTGGTCATATTTATGTCTGCAAGATAATGATCTTCAGATGAATAAACGTTTTTGTAAGTTTCCACCATAGCATCGGTGTAACTATCTTCATTGCAAGGCACAAGTCCCACTTTGTAGGTGTGAGAATTGTTTGCCTTAACAGTGTGATAGCGTGCAATCATACCACTACCGGAGTCATACGTTGTTGGACCTTCGGTGCAAGGATAAATAAAATCAACAGAAACGTAGGGCTTGATTGTTAAGCCGATTGCACCATATCGAAGCTCATCGTTAACATCGCCTTTAGAGCCACCTCCGACGCTTGTGCCGACATTAATTTCAGGTGAAATATGTGCAAGTGCAAGTCCGTATTTTTGTTGTGCGTGGAAAGCCATAACCATAGGCAAGCCGGTACGTGTTTCTTTTACATACATTTTGTCCAAATCAAGGTTTGAAGCTATTGCACCCGATACGACATTGCTTGAATCTTTATATAATATAGATGGAATGAAATAATCAAAATCATCATAATAATCAGAGTTGCTTGCGTTTGCAAAAGACACTATGGATGCAAAGCCTACGTCCGTCGATTTTGCGACCAACACATTGACGGTGCGGTCAATGCCGAACTGCCCGTCTGCAGCAATATAGTATCTATCAACAACTTCAAACTCACTGCCCGCAGATGTCGCAACAACCCCAGTACACTTGTAGCCGTACGTATCCGTTTCAATGTTTGAATACATTGAAGAATATGTTTTTTCGGTATATGTTTCAACGCCTATTCCCATACCTTTGCCACGAACTTTTACTTGTGCAGGTTTTTGAGAATAAAACATATCAGCACCCGTTGCATCTTTCACTTTTACGCCGGTTTGCTCATCGACAACAAGTTTATAGCCACTGCTAACAAGAGCAGCTTTGCCATCCACTTGCGTTATTGCACCACTCGGTGCATCGGGCAAATCAGACGTGCTGACTATCGGTGTATCGTCGGTTGGCTCTTTTTGATTGTTACAAGCAAAAAACAGAGCAGATAGCATAGCAATCACCATTATCGCACATATCAACTTAATTGCTTTTCCCATAAATTTCTCCTTATCATTTGATTCCCGTCATTACAATACCTTCAACAAAATACTTTTGTCCTGAAAGGTAAATTATCAACGAAGGCAACAATGCCAATAATCCGCCCGCCATAAGCAAGGGATAAGATTTGTTAAGGTTTGTGGAAAGCCCTTGCACAAACAATTGTATTGTGTACATGTCGGGATTTCCGCCCACGTAAAGCAACGGCACCAAATAATCGTTGTACGCACCGTTAAAACCAAGCAACAGTTGCGTGATGATTGCGGGCATTGACAAAGGCAAAATGATCTTTACAAACATTTGGAAGCGTCCCATGCCGTCTATTTGAGCAGCTTCTTCCAGCTCTTTTGGCAGCGTTGCAAAATATTGTTTTAAGAAAAACATGCAACCCACGCTTCCAAACATTCCGGGAACAACGATTGCAAATTGCGGGAACCAATCCATAACCTTGTACACCTGCACAAAAAGCAAGTAGGATGGGAAAGTTATTATGATTCCGGGAATAACCATAGTTGCAAGCATTGCGTAAAACATGACGTTTTTGCCCCGAAATTTCATCCTCGCAAAAGCGTATGCACACAATGCACTGCAAAATGTACCCACAAAAAGTTGTGGAACAATATAAAGCACCGTGTTTAGCAAGCACTTAAATATGTTGCCATAGCTGTCACTTGTCAATAATCTCTTGTAATATCCAATGTCAATAACACCTGTGTAGAACTTAAAACCATTCTCCATAAGAGACAATTCAGACGTAAACGACGTGATTATTGCAATCAAAAATGGCAAAAGTATAATTGCGGAAAACAAAATCAACACAAAATATGACAACACTTTCCCTGCAATATACCTTCCCTTGTTCTTTTGTGGCAATTTAACTTGGGGATGAACTTTCATATCAATACCTCCTTAGTCATAATTGACCCACAATCTTGCCACGACAAACTGAATTGCCGAGATCGCTATAATTATCAAACCAAGCACAATGCCCAATGCACTTGCATAAGCCAAGTTTCCTGCATCCGTAACCTGCTTGTAAATCTCCCAAACAGGCATAATCGAATACTCTGCAGGGCTTCCACCCTTCATAACTTGAAATCGTGCAAACTCTTGGAAAGAACCAATGATGCCGGTAAACAAAATATAAAACAAAACAGGCGATACTTGCGGAATGGTTATGTGAATAAACTGTTGCGTGCTATTTGCGCCATCCACCGCAGCCGCTTCATAAAGCGTCTTATCAACGCCCTTCATGGACGAATATAAAAGCAACACCGACGTGCCTATACCCGACCAAACACCCATGATAATCATAGAAACAAGAAAGTTGTTTCCCGACAGCAAGTTTAGCCCGGTGATATTAAACTCATTGCGTAAAAACTGCGGAACAAGCGTGAATATCCACTGCCAAATAAACGTTATAATTACAGCTCCGCATATCGTAGGCAAATAAAACAATGTTCTAAAAAACAAACTGCCCTTTTGATTGCGGATGAGCAAGTTGGTTAAGCAAAGCGAAATGATTATTCCAATAGGAACACCTAGCGTGTTGATACAAGCATTCAAAATTGAACGCATGAAGTCTTGGTTTGTGAACGCCATTGCGTAATTTTCAAAACCTATAAAATTAAACTTAAACTCAAAAAATCCATATGGAGAATACATGCTGTAGTCGGTAAACGATACAACAACTGCAAAAACCAACGGAAATAGCAAAAACAAAATCAAACCAGTAGTAAGTGGCGCGATAAAGAGCCACCCTGTAAGGTTTTCTTTGAGTCTACGTTTATTGACTTTTTTCTTTGATATACTTCCTTGCATAATCAATAAATCCACAAAATTTATGATGTCAAAGACATGTCGGACACCCCAAAGGGTGTCTCAACACGTCATTTAGGGGGAGACCAAATTATCCCAAGTTGCTATTGACGAGATTTTTCGCCCTAACAAGGAAGTCTGCAACCGAGATTTCTGTGTCGGGATTTGTGCTGTACAAATACTCGGAAGGAACGTCGTAGCCGTTAACTTTCCAAGTGTTGCTTCTGCAATATTGCCACAAACCGTAGCCTTGCATTTTTGCAGATTCAACAAATATCTCGTAGTTGTACGGACCCTTTTCGCGCTCTTTTTCAACAAGCTCTTCATCCAATGCCAAATCTTCGTATACCGGGATTTGGAATCCTGTTGCAGTCAAAATTTCTTGACCTTCTCTTGATGCTATATACTCAACAAGCTTCCAAGCAGCCTCTTTCTTTGCGCCACAATTTGAGTTTACTGCATATCCTACACTACCACTATACATATTTTCGGTGGGATTTTCACTAAACGCAGGAACATATGCAATGTCCCAATCAAACGTGAGACTTCGGAAAGATGAAACGTTCCATCTGCCTGCGATGACACTTGCAACCTTTTGTTGTGAGAACAACTGCGTCGCATCAAGTGTGCCTGTAAACTCCGCCGGTGGCTGAATCTTATATGTAAGGTAAGAATCCTTCATATACTGATAACCTTGCGTAAGTCCCTGAAGTGTTGCTGCATCCGTTGGGAATGCGGTTCTTGTTTCATTGAGGAAATCACCGCCTGAACTCCACACCAAGCCTTCAATGCAAAGCCCTGCAACGCCATAACCGGTTATAACGTCAGAAGAATTTTTCTTGGTGAGTGCTTGCCACATTGTGGTTGCCTCATCCATTGTCATAATGCGATCGCTCGGCGGAAGTGCAACACCCATTTGCTCAAACCAAGTCTTGTTGTAGAACATAACATAAGGCCCTACGTCTTTGGGCAGTGCAATTTGATTGCCGGATCCCATACGACCGGTTGTTGGGTTAAATTGATATCTTGTAAGACATGAATTGTAGATTGTGCTCATGCCGTCGCCATTGCTCAAAATATCTGATGCCAAAATGTACGGATCGAGGTTTTCAAGCACACCACTGCTTGCCCACTTTGAGATTGCACCGTCCGGAACAAGAAATACGTCATGCGCAGTACCTGCACCGATACGATTTCCGTAAGTGTTTTCATAATCTTGCAAAATGTCAAGTTCCACGGTTATATTTGGATAACGCTTGTTAAATCCTTGCAATAGTGCTTCAATAACCGTTTTTTCTATGTTTGCACCTGAAGAATCCCAGTGCGCCATGGTGATTTCCACCGCTTCACCGGAATAATCGTATGTGTAACCAAGATCATCGTATTTTTTCAAAATTTGATCAAGCTCATCAAGGTCAAGATCAGGCACGTCAGGTTCTTCTGTTGACTGTATATCGCAGGCAACAAAATTCAGACAAAATACTATCACAAGAGCTACTAGCAAAAGTGTAATAAAAATCCTTTTGTTAAGTTTCATAAAAAATACCCCCTGTATTTAGACAATATTTCATACTTACATTTTACCAAAATCCATGGACCAACAAAATACAACACCGCAACAAACATGTAATAAAAAACACCATATTTTCAATAAATTGATTTACATTTTCCTTTTTGCGACATTCTTAGTAAAACAAATTCAATTAATTGTACTGTTAACATATCAAAAATTTAAGCAACTTGTTTGCTCTTGAACATCACAAAAGTATGGCATAAAATATTAAAAAAATTCATTCTACATATTTAGAAAAACACTGATTTTAAAAACAAAAAAAATTGACTTGTGTTCCAATAATATAGCACTTAGGCGTATGCTTGTTGTGGCACAATTTTATGGACACTTTTTTATCATTGAATAATTCCCCGTTTGAGTTGTCTTTTCGGTGGTCGAAAGTACAATCAGGCGGATTTTTCACCAAGGAAAAGCACGCTTTAAGCGTGTTTTTTCATTTAGGTGAGACAGTGGCATCTATCACCACGTCACCAAATTTTGCCTATATACGCAGTATATAGGCAATATTTTTCTTTTTGGGATCGGTTTTTTCTTGACTATACCTATCTTTTACCCCCCCCCTTGTTGAATTTTACAATTTGAGCTTGCTCAAAATCGTTGTTTAC
>CAYRAY010000039.1:0-11698 GCA_964422405.1 uncultured Clostridia bacterium
CACGAGCTTTGATCTGATCGTTTATGTAGTAGAACAGCTCCTCAAAAGTAGTATAGCAGCCTTGCGGTGTGTATACCAAAACCATTTGCATAAAACCCATACCCCCTGCCCAAACTACTCCCGATGAAAACACCAATCTATCTTCATAAAAAAGGATTGAAACTCCTGCTGATCCCCATTGCGGCAATCGCATATGCGCACCGCCTTTCTGGGCAACCCCGTCCCCAAACGGCAACCTCTACCACCGCCGTCGCAATCCTGCCTAAACCGCCGCGCACGGACAATCCCGACGGCAAAACCCCGTCCGCGCCACCCCCAAAACCTCAAGTCAAATCGGACAAAAACGGCTTAAAAGACGTCGCCAAACCCCACGTCGGCGTGTACGACTGCATCACTGCGCAATTCGGCGACAAAGATCTGCTTGCCGACTTCCGCTATCTCCGTTTAGAATTGCAAGCGGGCGGCGGCTTCGTGTTGCGCTACGCCGACAAATTCGGCAAATCGGGCAAGACGGAAGGGGAGTACGCCTATGACCGCGCACGGGGTAAAATCACCTTCCGCCACCCCAAATTGCAGGGCGTGGAACAGGAATTTTCCTTAAAAAACGGGGAAATTACCCTCTGTTTCCCTGTCGGAAACCGTCAAATTTTGTTAAAATTCGCCCGAAAATAAATTTTTTGCAAAAAAATGAACGAATGTTCGCAAAAACGCTTGCGTATGGAAAAAAATGGTGGTATAATACAAGTACTATGAAAACCGAGCTTACGCAGGACCAAGAAAATGCGAAAAATTTAATAAAGGAATGGTATTTCAACACCGACAATCAATTTTTCGTGCTTTCGGGCTATGCAGGCACGGGCAAGACCTTTCTCATCGATTACATTGTCCGTAACGAGCTGCATTTGAAAATCGGCAAAGAAGCGGTATTCGTTTCCCCGACGGGCAAAGCGGCGGCGAACTTACTTAGGAACGGCACGTTGGCAGGCACGGTGCACAGCCTCATCTACGTGCGCGACGGCGACGAGTTTGACGTGGACGAAAACGGAGAGATTATCGAGGGGGACGAAATTAAGTTTATCAAGCGTTCGTCTATTGACGAAAATATCCGTTTGATTATCGTGGACGAGGCGTCCATGGTCAACGAAGAAGTCTTACGCGATCTGCTCAGTTTTTCCGTCAAATGCCTCTTTTGCGGCGATGGCGCGCAACTTCCACCCGTTTCGGGGAATTGTCCGCTTTTGAAAAATCCGCATTACGTGATGACGGAGATCGTGCGGCAAGCTGCCGACAACCCCATTATTCAGGTCGCCACCATGGCGCGGAAGGGGGAGCGGATTCCGTACGGCAGATACGGCGACAAGGTGTACGTGCTTTCCAAAAACGCCTTTCGGGGTAAGGAACGTCAACGCCTGCTTTTGGCGGCAGATCAGGTGCTTTGTGGCAGAAACCGCACACGGAACGCCCTAAATGCCGAAATCCGCGCCTATAAAAACATTCCCGAAACCGCCTACTTGCCGTTGGTCGGCGAAAAGCTGATTTGCACCTTGAACGACTGGGAAAAACCCTTGGATAAGGCAGGCAAATTCCACTTGGTCAACGGCATTATCGGCGTGGCGGAGGAAGTGAAAGAGAGTGTTGACGACTTGGCAACCATGGAATTCCGCGCCGATTTCATGGACGAAAGCGTAAAAGTGCCTTTCGATACGGGAATTTTTCGGCACGGAAAATATCTCCATGCCTACGGCAGTCGCGCCATCACCCTTGCCGACGGCTCGGTGGTGTCCGAGGGGGATTTGGAACGGCTCCGCAAAGCGCGCGCCGTTTCCGACGAGCCCGTTTGTCGGTTCGAGTTCGCTTACGCCGTCACCTGCCACAAGGCGCAGGGTTCGGAGTTCGATTTCGTGGTCGTCTTTGACGAATCGTGGGTGTTCGGCGAAGAAAGCGATCGTTGGCTGTACACCGCCATTACGCGCGCCAAAGAGAAACTGCTCATCGTGCGTTAAAAATCCTTGACGGCAAAGGGGAAATTTGGTATAATTGCGCAGAAAGCTTAGAAAAACAAACCATTTACGGGAGCGCATATATGCAAAGAACGTTAACCAGATGTCAACAAATCGAGCGGTCTATCCTCACCACCTACAAAAAAACGGTGTGGTCGCCCTTCGTGTACGCGGTTAAAAAATATCGGCTGATACAGGCAGGGGACAAAATCGCCGTCTGCATTTCGGGCGGCAAGGACAGTATGTTGCTCGCTAAACTCATGCAACAGCTCCAACGCCACAGCGACGTGCCGTTCGACCTCGTTTTCCTTTGCATGGACCCCGGTTACGCGCCCGAAAATCGTCGGCAAATCGAAGAGAACGCCGCACTTTTGCAAATTCCGCTTACGGTGTTTGAAAGCGACGTGTTCGCCTCGGCAGATGCCGCCAACGCCGCTTCGCCTTGCTATCTGTGCGCGCGTATGCGCAGGGGGCATTTGTACGCCAAGGCACAGGAACTCGGTTGCAATAAAATCGCCCTCGGTCACCACAAAAGTGATGTCATCGAAACGACACTCATGGGAATGCTGTACGGGGCGCAAATGCAGGGCATGTTGCCGCGGATCAAAAGCAGCAATTTTGCAGGCATGGAGCTCATTCGCCCGATGTGTTGCATTTTAGAAGAGGACGTAATCCGTTGGCAAAATCATAACGACTTGCGATTCATCGCTTGCGCGTGTCGGTTCACGCAAAACTTGACAGGCGGCGACGAGGACATCTTTTCCGCTCGCCGCAAGGTCAAAACGTTGATTGCCGAGCTGAAAAAAGAAAACACGAACGTGGAAAACAACATTTTCCAAAGCATACATAACGTGCAGTTAGACACCCTTGCGGAGTATAAGCAAGACGGGCAAAAACATTCCTTTTTAGATAAATTTGAAAATTGAGGCATATCCGCCGTTCGCCGTGCATAGCTTATACCATGCAAGACAACAAACACACCGTTACGCTTACACAAAAGAAAGGTCTGTTCGTCACGGCGGTAGAAAGCGTGGTCGCCTTTTCCGAAGTGAAAATCTGCCTTGCCCTCGTCGGGGGCGGCAAGCTCACCGTCATCGGTAGCGGCTTAAAAATCAGCGGCTTTTCCAAAACCACGGGCGATTTTTCGGCAGAGGGCAACCTGCTCGGCGTCAGCTACGGCGGCAAAAGCTGGGCGGCGCGGCTGTTTAAGTAAAAGATGGACAGCCAAAATCAGCTGTACTATTTCGGCATTGCGCTTGCTGTCGGGTTCGCCTTGGGCTTGGCTTCCGCGCCCGTCACAATCTTTCGCTTCGTTTTGGGTTGCGATAAGGGAAAACGAAAACCGCTTGCCGCGGCAATGGATTTTCTTCTTCCGATTGTGTGCGCCGCGGCGTGCGTATGGGCGCAGTTCCGCCTGCATTTCCCTGCCTTTCGGGGGTATATGGCGGTCGGTTATCTATTAGGATTTTTAATATATTCAAAAACTTTGCGCAGAATAGTTGCATTCTTATGTAAAATATGCTATAATAAATGTGCAATAAAGGCGCAGAAAGTTCGATATAAGAGAAAAACTCTCCAAAAATAAGGGAGGTAGAGTATATGACACAAGAAAAAATGAGAAGGGTAATAACGGCTTGCGTAGCTGCCGCTACGGTTCTTCTTACCTGTCTTACCGCATTTATTGCCTATCAATGGATTACCATTGCCGTTTTGAACAAGCGCGAGAAAGCCTTGCAAAAGGATATTTCGCATTACGAAGAGGTCATCAAACAGGACCAAAAAGACTTGGAATATTACGAGTCGTCGCTGTATAAAGATTATGCCTACTGGCTTCTTCAAATGCAAAAAGGAGAAAATAAATGAGGAAATTTGCCGTAATTGACGTCGGCTCCAATTCCGTCCGCCTGATGTTCGTGGCGGACGGAAACATTTTATATAAAGCCTTAAACACCACCCGCTTGGGCGAAGGTCTTGCCAACTGCAAAGATAATCCGCTTTTGAAAGCGGAGGCAATCGACCGCTCGGCAAACGCCGTTTCCGCCTTCTATTCGCAGGCGAAAGCGGAGGGCGCGGAACAGGTATTCGCCTTTGCCACGGCGGCGGTTCGCTCCGCCAAAAACGGACAAGCCTTCGTAGACGCCGTTGCCGCGCTTTGCCCTCTCAACGTCGAAGTGATTTCGGGCGAGGAAGAAGCAGAACTCGGTATCTTGGGCGCGTTGGGCGAAGGGGACGGCGCCGTGATCGACGTCGGTGGCGCAAGCACGGAAATCGTGGTTAAAACACAAGGCAAAATCGCCTATAAAAAGAGCGTGGACATCGGTGTGGTGCGCTTAAAGGACAGCTGCGGCAGAGATCAAAATTTGCTTATGCAAGCGGCAAAAACGGCGGCAAAATCCTACGTCGGCTTGCCAAAAATCCAAATCCTGACCGCTATCGGCGGCACGGCAACCACCCTCGCCGCTCTGCATTTGGGGCTGACGAGCTACGATTCCCGTCTGGTGACGGGTGCAACCATTTCGGCGGAAACCATGCAAGCGTTGGCGGACGAACTTTCGCAAAAATCGGTGGAAGAAATCGCCGCGCTTCCGTGTATGCCCAAGGGCAGGGCAGACGTCCTTTCGGGCGGCGCCGTCCTGCTTGCCACGCTCATGCAACAGCTTTGCGTTGCCTCGCTTACGGTAAGCGATCGGGATAATTTAGAAGGGTACGCCATCAAACGCGGATTGTTATAAGGAGAAACTATGAAACGGATCTTTCCCCGTATATACGCCGCGGCTTGTACGCTGTTAATGGCGGCAGGCGCGGTTTTGGTTTTCTGCCTTGCATGGCGGCACAGCTCGTGGTCTGCGCTGGACGCCGTCATCGGCATGGCGGAAAGCCTCATCATCGCGCCCCTTTTGCACGAAGGCGGCCACGTCCTGTTTGCGGCGGCAAACGGAATGCGTTGCGTATATTTCAAGTGCTTTTGCGCAAAAAGCTATTATAAGGACGGAAAACGCAAGTGCGGCTTCGCCTCTCCGTTTTCCCCCGATCAAACGCAAGTCCTACCCAAACGCGGCGGCGCTATGCAAAAACGCGCTCGTGCCTATGCCGTCGGCGGCTTGGTTTTGGGCGGTTTATGGCTGCTGATTTTGCTTGCGGCGGCAATCACCGTCACCCTTGTGGTCGGCACGCCGTACGCGCTGTGGGGCAACCTGCCGTACGCGGCGTATCTGTTCTTCCTCAACCTCTTGCCTGCGGAATACGCAAGCGGAAAAACGGATGCCTTGGTGGTGCGCGGTATCCAAAAGGGCGAATCGGCCGAACGCAATCTTGTTGCCGCCATGGAAATCCAAGGCGGGCTTTACGAAGGCAAAACCTTTGCGGAAATCGACGAAAAATTCTATTTCGATGTGCCGCAACTTTGCGAGGACGAACCCTTGTTTGCCGTCATGCTCGATTTGCGCTATCGTTACTATTTAGACAAAGGGGATTTTGCCAAAGCGGCGGAGTGCGTCAACCGTCTGGCGCAGGCACAAGCCTACCTCCCCGATGCGGAAATTGAAAAAATTGCCGCCGAACTCACCTATCTCCACGCCGTCAACGGCGATTTGGAGTCGGCAGAGGAAAGCGGAAAACTCTGTCGCAACTTCTTAAAGAGCAAAACGCCTACGGCGAAGCGCATTTTGGCGGCGTACTCGTTGTCGGTCGGGCAAACGGAAGCCGCACTCGCCTTAAAAGCGCAAGCGGAATCGGTGGCGGACGGGGAGTTGCTCCTCGGCGTGTACCGCTTTGAAACCAAGTTGATTGCCCGTTTGCCGTGGGAACAGGGCGAAACAGAGGTATAAAACATAAAAAACAGGTCAAAAACCAAGGATAAGGAAAGGAGAAACGTTTGCAATGCAAGCAAGTGAGAGTATGGAACAAACGCAACGCAATCGGCAGGCAGGGGTGTTGATGCCCGTGTCCGCCCTGCCCTCTTGCGAGGGAATCGGCACGTTTGGCAAGGGCGCGTACGCCTTTGTCGACTGGTTGCAAAGCGCAGGTATGAAAATTTGGCAAGTCCTGCCGCTGTTGCCCACGGGCTATGGCGACAGCCCCTATCAATCCTGCGCCTCCAACGCGTGGAATTATTATTTTATCGATTTAGAAACGTTAAAAAACGAGGGGCTATTGACCCCCGCGGACTACCCCGCAGGCTATATGATTTCTTGCGGTGCGGACGGTTCGGTGACGGACGAGCGCGCGCGCCGCGTCGATTACGGCAAACTTTTTGCCGAAAAGGCGGAAATCCTTAAAAAAGCGTTTGCCCGTTTCAACCATGCCGATGCGGCTTGGCAAGCCTTTTTATCGCAGGGAGAATATGCGGATTTTGCGCTGTTTATGACATTGAAACGGAAGTTTGACTATGCGCCGTGGACAGAATGGGACGAGCCGTTCCAAAGTTGCGAAGGGGAAGTTCCGCAAGCCTTTTTGGACGAAAATCAAGAAGAAATCGAGTTTTGGCAATTCACGCAATTCCTTTGCCGCAAGCAGTGGAAAGCCTTGCGTGCATATGCCAACGCCAAGCAAATCCAAATCATGGGGGATATGCCTATTTACCTTTCGGCGGACAGCGTAGAAATGTGGATGTACCGCCGTCGTTTGTTCATGCTGGATAAGCAGGGCAACGTCGCTTTGCGTGCAGGCGTGCCGCCCGATGCCTTTTCAGACGAAGGTCAGCTTTGGGGCAACCCCGTCTACGATTGGCAAAAGCTGAAACAGGAAAATTATGGTTGGTGGAAACAACGGATTCGCGTCGCCTTTGACGAGCAGTTCGATATTTTGCGTATCGACCACTTCCGCGCGTTCGATCGGTTTTATGCCGTGCCGCAGGGCGCGGAAACGGCAAAGGAAGGGGAGTGGCTGGACGGGCCGAAAGCCGCGCTTTTTCAAGGCTTAGAAGGCTTGTCCATCGTGGCAGAGGACCTCGGCGTGATTGACGAAGGGGTGCGCAAGCTGTTAAAAGACACGGGTTATCCTGGCATGAAGGTTTTTCAATTCGCCTTTGACGGCAACCCCGAAAACGAATATTTGCCCTCGCAATACAATGCCGATTCTGTAGCGTATACGGGCACGCACGACAACGACACCCTGCGTTCCTTTATCGAAAGCATGGAAAAAACCGACCGCCGCGCCTTTGAAACAGCATTGGAAGAGGAGTGCTTGCAAGCGGACGTTGCGTACGTGACGGAGTGCATAGACGAGGAGTGCAAAACGGTGGTGGAATTGCTGTTCGCGTCCAAGGCGGACAGGGTGATTATCCCCATGCAGGACGTATGTTGTATGGGCACGGAAGCCCGCCTCAACGCCCCGTCTACGCTGTCGCAAAAAAATTGGAGTTTCCGCTTTCTCCAAAAGGATTTCGGCAGGCGCAAAGCCGCTTGGCTCAAAATGCTGACGGAAACGTACAACCGCTGATTTTTGCACGATTTTTGCGCAAAAAACGTTTTTTGAATAAAATTCAATATCCAAAATAAGACGGAAAAGTTCTTCGCAAAAAGAAGGGCTTTTCTTTTTTTGTTGTGGGCGGTAATCCGTCTGTTCTCGATAAAAATTCACGGCAAAAAATGCAAAATTTCGGTATAAAAATCCGCCTAAACAGCAACAATAAAAACAGATAAAACGCTCAAGGGGGAAACAGCATGAACATCAAAGGGAAAACGCTTGCGTGCGCCGCGCTTTTCACGGCATTTGCGGCAGGCGGTTGCGCTTGCAACGCAGAGGAAGAAGAAAAACTCGTGGTTTGGGTTTCGGAATCGGACAAGGATTTCGCCAACGAAGTGGCAGCGGAGTTCGTTAAACAAGTGGAAACACCCGTGCGGATCGTGGTGGAGGCACAGGGCGAAAACGACGTGGCGACCCGTGTTTTGAAGGACGTAGAAAAGGCGGCGGATGTGTACTCGTTCGTCAACGATCAGTTGCCCAAACTCGTCGGCGGTGACGCACTTGCCAAAATTGCAGGGGCAAGGTATACGCGCTTGCAACAGTCCAACGAAAAACAGGCGGTGACGGCGGCGACCCTTTCGGCAAAGGACGAAGATTGCGCCTACGGCTTTCCGTACACCGACAACACCTTTTTTCTCTATTACGACAAGTCGAAACTGACGGCGGAGGACGTGGCGACCTTCGATGGCATTTTGGCAAAATGCGGCAAGGACAAGCAGTTCGCCTTTCCCCTTGCCGATGGGTGGTACAGCACTTCTTTCTATTTCGGCGCAGGGCTTAGCTATGCCGTCACGTACGATAACAACTTGGCAGAACAGACCATTTCCACCGATTTCGGTAGCGAAAAGGGGGTTGCCGTCACCGAGGCGATTTGGTCGTACGCCCAAAACGCAGGGTTTAAAGGGGACGCCAACGATTCCAAAATTACGGCAGGTTTTGCCGACGGCAGTGTGATCGCCGCCGCAACGGGAATTTGGAACAGAACGGCAATCGAGGGCGCGTTGAAAGAAAATTTTGCCGCCGCAAAGTTGCCCTCGTTCACCCTTACGCAAAACGGCAGTACCGCGCAGACGTCTTTGCGCCCCTTCGCAGGGTATAAACTGATGGGTGTGAACAACTATTCCAAGCGCAAAATTTTGGCAATGGACTTTGCGGAATTTTACACCAACGCGCAAAACCAGTGGAAACATTACGAGGCGCGCGGCTTTGTCCCGACGAATATCGAGGCGAAGTCGGGCGAACGCTTACAGGGCGACGTTTGTGCCAAGGCGATTACGGCGCAACTCCTTTGCAGTAAAACGCAGGTAGACGTTCCGTCCACGCTGTGGTTGCCCATGGAAGGGTTGGGTTCGGCAATGCTGACGGGGGTACAGAGCGGCTCGTTCAACGTCCGCGCACAGTTAAAAGCGTGCGTAGACGGCATACAAAAATCGGCAAAATCGGGAGCGGCAGACGGCAAGGTCGTGGACAAAACGCAAAAACAGGCGTTCATTGCCGCGGGGGAAGGGGTGTAAGACAGACCAGTGAAATATTCCGTAGAACGACCGAAAAAAACGCAAGGGGAAAAGGAACAAAAAATCCGTTTGTGGCAAGCCGTTTGCAAAGGCTCGGTCTATACCAAACTTTCCTGCCTCGTCATGGGCTTCGGGCAGACGGCGCGCGGTCAAATCGGCAAGGGGCTTTGCTATCTCGCCGTGCAAGCTGCCTTTGTCTTGTATATGCTGTTCGGGGGCGGCGGCGCGCTTGCGGCGCTCTTTTCGGGCAAGCTCGGCACCAAACTTTCGGGAGAGCGTTGGAACGAGAGTTTGCAACTGTACGAAAAGGTGCAGGGGAAGGGGTGTAAGACAGACCAGTGAAATATTCCGTAGAACGACCGAAAAAAACGCAAGGGGAAAAGGAACAAAAAATCCGTTTGTGGCAAGCCGTTTGCAAAGGCTCGGTCTATACCAAACTTTCCTGCCTCGTCATGGGCTTCGGGCAGACGGCGCGCGGTCAAATCGGCAAGGGGCTTTGCTATCTCGCCGTGCAAGCTGCCTTTGTCTTGTATATGCTGTTCGGGGGCGGCGGCGCGCTTGCGGCGCTCTTTTCGGGCAAGCTCGGCACCAAACTTTCGGGAGAGCGTTGGAACGAGAGTTTGCAACTGTACGAAAAGGTGCAGGGCGACAACAGCTTTTTAATTTTGCTGTACGGCGTGGTTGCGCTGTGCATCACCGTTGCCTTCCTTTTTCTGTGGGCAACGGGGATAAAGGGGAGTTTTGAAAACGACGTGCGCCTGAAAACGGGGCGGCGGCTTGCTACTTTTCGGCAGGACTTGCAATCGTTTACGGACAAGCGGTTCTACCTTCTGTTGCTTGCCTTGCCGCTGACGGGGCTTGCCGTGTTCACCGTCATGCCCCTCGTTTTTATGACGCTGATTGCCTTTACCGATTACGACTATGCGCATATGCCGCCCGGCAATTTGTTCGGTTGGGTGGGTTTGCGCAATTTTAAAACCACCTTTTGGGGGCTTGGCACGGGTTCGGGGTTTACGCTCGTCTTTTGCCGCGTCTTGCTCTGGACGGTGGTTTGGGCGTTTTTCGCCACCTTTTCCAACTACCTTTTCGGCATTTTGCTCGCCTTGTTGGTGCAGAAAAAGGGGATTCGCTTTAAGCCGTTTTGGCGGAGTTTATTCGTATTGGCAATCGCCGTGCCGCAGTTTGTCACCCTTCTGCTCATGCAAAAAATTTTGGACGGCGACGGCATCTTGAACAAAATCCTCGGCACGCAAATTTTATGGCTTGCCGACCAACGGCATTTCGCTCTGTTGCCAAGGCTGAGCGTGCTTGCCGTCAACCTCTGGATCGGCGTGCCGTACACCCTGCTGATGAGCACAGGCATTTTAATGCATATCCCTGCGGAGTATTACGAGGCGGCAAAGATCGACGGCGCGGGTGCGACGCGGATTTTTTTCTCTGTGACCATGCCGTATATGCTGCGGATTACCGCGCCCTATCTAATTACGCAATTCGTAGGCAACCTAAACAACTTCAACGTCATTTGGCTGTTGACGGGCGGCGGACCCGTCGATAATTTGCACTACGGCGGCGGATCGCAAGCGCAAGCCACCGATTTGTTGGTGACGTGGCTATACCGTCTGACCACCGACCAAAACCCCAAATACAACGTAGCGTCCGTCATCGGCATCGCCATCTTTGCACTGTCGTCGGCGTTCTCGCTGATCGCCTTCCGCAAAGCCAACCAAAACGAGGAGGAATTTCAATAATGCAAATGCCGCAGAGGGTTTGTCCGCGCCCAAAAACAAAGCGTAGCCGTATCCAAAAGGCAGGGGATACGGCGGCGTATTTTGCCTTGACCGCCTTGGGCGTTTTGTGGGTGTTGCCCATTGCCTATCTGGTGTACACCGCCTTCCGCGTGACCCCGTCCACGGGCATCATCAATACCCTGTTTCCCAACAATCTACGGCTGGGCATGGGGAATTTCGTGCGGCTGTTTCAACAAACGCTGTTTTTGCGTTGGCTGGGCAATACGCTGTTGGTGTCAACCGCCTCTTGCTTGCTGAGCACAGCGTTCACGGTGGCAACGGGGTATGCCTTTTCGCGCCTGCGCTTTCGGGCGCGCGGCGGTTTGATGCGCGCGCTGTTGGTGCTGGGGACCTTCCCCGGGTTCATGAGCATGATTGCCGTCTATTTCATATTAAAAGCCATGGGTTTGACCAACTCCCTGCTTGCGCTCGTGTTGGTGTATTCGGGCGGCGCGGCGCTTTCGTACTATATCTGCAAAGGCTTTTTTGATACCATACCCAAAGCGGTGGAGGAGGCGGCGCTGCTCGACGGCGCAACCCAGCCCGTCATCTTTTTCAAAATCATTTTGCCGACATCCAAACCCATCGTGGTTTACACGGTGCTGACGGCGTTCATCTCGCCGTGGTGCGATTTTATCTTTGTCAACACCGTCATCACCGAAAGGGAAAAATATACCGTGTCCTTGGGTCTGTACAAAATGATTAACGGCGAAAAGAGCGGCTTTAACGAAAATTTCACCACCTTTTGCGCAGGTTCGCTGGTGGTTGCCGCCATCATCGTTTCGCTGTTTTCCGCTCTGCAACGGTACTACGTAGAGGGGGTTACGGCAGGCGCGGTCAAGGGGTAATGCAAAGCGGCAAACGGAGAGGTAGGGTTGCGCCCGTATCTCTCCGTTTTTTATATCGCTCGCCACCCTACAAAACGCTCGCC
>CAYRAY010000039.1:11798-14410 GCA_964422405.1 uncultured Clostridia bacterium
ATTCCCGTTTGACAAGCCATTTTTCCGCCAAGGCGACCAAAGCGTACATACCTGCGGCAAGCACGCACAAAATGCACACCGCGCTCATCACCAAATCCAGCTTAAACACCTGACCGCCGTACACGATCAAGTACCCGATGCCTGCCTTGGATACGATGTATTCCCCCATAATCGACCCGATCCATGCCATGCCGACGTTGATTTTTAGCATGGAAATAAAATCGGGCAGAGAGGACGGCACCACGAGCTTCGTCAAAATCTGCCGTTTACTCGCCCCCATCGACCGCATCAGCAACAGCTTGCTTTTCTCCGTCGCCGTAAATCCGTTCAGCATGTGCAGTATGGCAACGATTAATCCGATGAGCACGGTCATCAACACAATCGCCTTGCCGCCCGTGCCGCACCAAATGATAATCAGCGGTCCTAAGGCGATTTTGGGCAGGGCGTTCAGCACCACAAGGTAGGGTTCGCTGATCCGCTTCAACGCCTCGCTCCACCAAAGCAAAAGCGCAATGCCGTACCCGAGTGCCACAGCAAGGACAAACCCCGTCAGCGTTTCCCAAAGGGTGGTAAATACGTGTTTTGCCAGCGCGCCGCTTTGGTATAAACCGAAAATGGTTTTGCCGATACGGCTGGGGGAGCTGGTGATAAAGGGGTTTATCCACTGCAATCGCGCCGAAAGCTCCCATAAACATAAAATCAGCAACAAAACGCCCACCCTCGCCGCATGTACGGCAACGCTCTTTTTGCGTGTGCCGAGCAGGTATTTTTGATGCTCTAACGAATATTCTTGTCGCTTTTTCATGCGTTTAACTCCTTCCATAATAGCTCGAACCAACGCGGAAAGTCCTTGTTCTCCCTGCGCTTTAAGGGCGGTTCTGCGCCGAACTCCAAGCGGTGCTCGGCAACAATCTTGGCAGGGCGTTTGCTCAACACAAAAATTTTATCTGCAACGGAAATCGCCTCGCTGATGTCGTGCGTAATCAACAGCGCCGTCTTTTTTTCGGTGCGGATAATGCGGTATACGTCGTCGCAAACGGACAGCCGCGTCTGTGCGTCTAAAGCCGAAAAGGGCTCGTCAAGCAACAGCGCGTCGGGGTCTAACGCAAGGGTGCGTATCAGTGCGGCGCGTTGCCGCATACCCCCGGAAAGGGCGGCAGGATAGCTTTTCAAAAATTGCCCCAACCCGTATTTTTCGGCAAGAGCAATCACCCGTTTTTTGTGCGGCTCGTCGTCGGCGCGCTTAATTTCCAAGGGCAGAAAGATATTCTTTTCAATGGTCCGCCATGGAAAGAGTTCGTCCCGTTGCAACATATACCCGAAGGTCGCGCCGTTCGTTTGCACCTTGCCCTCCGACGGGGCAAGCAGCCCTGCCGCCAAAGACAGCAGGGTGGTCTTGCCGCAACCCGACGGACCGATAATCGCCACAAATTCTCCTTCGTAAACGGAAAAACTGAGGTCTTGCAGGGCGGCTGTTTCGCCGCGTTTATCGTGATAGCGCATGGACACGCCGTCAAATCGTAATACTTCTTGCATAGTTTCCCCCTTGGTGGGTCTTATCCGCCGTACACCGCCTTACGGGCGTTGATCGCATAGCCGTTTTCCACCAGCTTTTTCCATTCCACGCGCTTGGGCAGTTCGCCTGCGTTGTCCAAAATGTCCTGTAAGCGGTTAAAGCTCGCCTCCGTCATCGTCAGTTCCGTTCGCCATGCGTCAATCGTTTTGTACCGCTCTACCGAGGCGGCAAGCGAGTTCTCCGTCACGCCGTCAAAATATTTCGTCAGATAGGGCGCAACCTCGCCAGAGGGGTGTTCGACGGCGTATTTCACCGCCTTCGTCACCGCGCGCAAAAATCCTTCGGCGGCGGATTCGTGATTTTTCAGCCAAGACCGCTTGGCAAGGAAGCAGGTATACGGCACCTCGCCCGATGCCTCGCCCACGGACGCCACCACGTAGCCCTTGCCTGCCGCTTCGTACTCGTAAGCGACGGGGTCGAACATGGTACAATAATCCGCCGTACCTGCCTCGAATGCGCTCGCCATCAGGTTGAACGCCACGTCGTAGTTCAGTGTCACGTCCTTTTCGCTCAATCCGTGTTCTTTCAAAACGTAGGAAAAGGTCATGGCAGGAACGCCGCCTTTTCTTCCTGCCAACACTTCCTTGCCCTGCAAATCCGTCCACGCAAAGTTCGGTTCGGGCTTACGGGAAACCAAAAACGAGCCGTCGCGCTTGGTCAGTTGCCCGAATACGGCAGGGGCGTCGGTAGAACCGCCTGCCAGCACGTACAGCGCGGCTTCGGGGCCGCAAAAACCCACGTCGGCGTCCCCGGAAAGGACGGCGGACATCACGTTGTCCGCGCCTCCGCCGTTGGTTAGGTCGATTTTGATGTTTTCGTCTTGGAAATAGCCGAGTGCTTCGGCAAGGTACAACGGGGCATAAAAGACGGAGTGCGTCACCTCGTTGATACGAATTTTGGTTGCGCCGTCCCTGTCCTTGCAAGCAGGCAGGGCGGAACAGAGGGTTACGGCGGCAAGCGCCGCGCCGAGTTTTTGTAAAAATCCTTTCATGGTATCGCTCCGATTTTTTTAAGATATTTTTTTAGAATAATATAT
>CAYRAY010000040.1:0-14297 GCA_964422405.1 uncultured Clostridia bacterium
AAGGGTGATAGCCTGATAATTAATTGAAAAATATAAAATATTGACTTTATAAAAATAATGATGTAAGGAGAAAATTATGAAAAAATCAAAGAATGTTGTTGCTATTTTAATGGCGTGTCTATCGACTGCGTCTTTGTTTGGTTGTTCGATTAAACGTGACAATACGACAAAGAGCGACGAGTATACGCTGGAAATCGAATCGATCGATGCTGGTTATGGTATTACGTGGCTACAAGAATTGGCAAAGAACTTCGAAGATGATAACCCCGGTTATGAGGTAATTGTTACGCCGTCGCGAAATTTCGATATGGCAGAGTCTTATTTGAGATCTGGTCCCAACAATAATACTGCGGATATTATGATTTATCAATATCCTTACTATATGTCGTTAGTAAGTGAACGATTGGGGGATGGCGGCGAGATCTTGGCAGATTTGACCGACGTTTACGAACAGGTGGCGGAAGGTGCCTCGAAAAGCGTGAAAGAGAGCTTAGACCCGAATATGCTCAACTTGTTTGATTATAACGGTACGGGAAGATATTATGCGTTTCCGACGTTGAATGATACAAACGGCTTGACGTACAACGTCGATATGTTTGCGGCGAATGGTTGGGCTGTGCCGAACACGACGGACGAATTGTTCGAGCTCGCCGAAACTATTCGTGATGGGGGCAAAGTGAAACCGTTTGCTTGGATTGCAGGCTATTGGGAATACTGCACGTCTGTTTGGTGGGCTCAATACGAAGGCTTGGAAAATTATGAAAAATTCTATCGCCCCGATTATGATATAGCGCCCAACGATGCAGCGTCCGGCTATAACCAAAAAGGGAGAGAAGAGGCTTTGACGGTACTTGAAAACTTGATTTCGCCTGAAAACAGATTCTCCATCGACGGATGTTTGTCTTTGGAATTTTCAGAAATTCAAGCAGCATATATGAAAAAGGAACAGGCGGCGATGATGCCGAATGGCGGCTGGATGGTTCATGAACAAAAGAATGAAGCGCTTGGCAATAAATTTGCGATGATGAAACTTCCTATTGTAAGCGCATTGGGCGAAAAACTCGGTATTACCGACTCGAAATTGAGCGATATCATCGATTACGTAGACGGGAAAACGGCAGAAACGCCTACTGTGGAATCGAGAACTGGCTATACAGCAGAGTACGTAATTGAAACGGTGCGTGAAGCGAGATACTTAAACTCGTCATCGATTGCCTATACGAACGTTGCTCTTATCCCCGCTTATTCGGACGCAATTCCTCTCGCTAAAAAGTTTTTGCTGTATATGACGACTAGGGAAGCAATGCAGATTACGTTTGAAGAATCCGGACAAATGCCTTTGATTGCTTCTGAGATTGACAGTTTGGATACTTCTACAATGAACGTGTTCAATAAATCAAAGGTCGAACTGATGAAAGCAGCAAACAACAGAATGGTTTCTATGGAAATGTGTTGCGATCCTTTGTTCTATATGAATGGATTACGTGCTTATACACAGCAAAACAATATTACGCCTGAAAAGACGTTGGCGGCGGCTTCAACGAAAGACAGACGTAGCGCAACAGATATCTTTTCTTCGGAAAAGACCTATATGGCGGCACAATGGGAACACTATGTTAGGATTGCCAAGGGGGTATTAAATCAATGAAGATGGGACGAAAAAAACTCGCAACCGCTTGTTTAACGCTCGGTGTTGCTTGTTGTGCCTTTGGGTTTGCGTCTGCTGCGGTTATAACAGCGAGTGCAGGTTTTGAATTGAAAGAACCGACGAAAGACGCATTTGACGATGGCAGAATCAGCGATTTTTGGGTAACGGATAACGCGGAGATTGTATTGCAGGAAGGCACGGCGCCTGCGTTACAGTTCACCGATGCTGCAGAAGGTGCAGGGTTGGTGACGTTGAACGAAGTTTCTGCGGATTCTATTTGTATGGAATTGGATTTTGACGGCTTGAATTTTTCCAACGGCGGTTGGCTTGGTTTGATGTTTGGTACAAAATCCACACAGCCCATTTTGGATTGGGCGGAGTTTGGGCGTGGCGACAAATATATTACCTTGAGCTATCACCCGTCCTTGGGCTGGATGTTTAGAACCTATTATAATGTGGACGGTTCTCCTAAAGTTTACCATTTTGTAGATGAAAACGGCAAGGATACCTGTCTTGCTACCTATCTTACAGAGCAAGGGAGTACGCCGTCGGCAGGAGACGAAAGCTACTATTTGATTGATTTGCCGAGCAACGGCGGTGTTTTGAAAGGAATTACGATTAGCGTTAAATTGGATAAAGACGGGAATTTTGTTTTTTCATATAGAAACGCAAACGAAGAGGCAAACGCAGATAAGATTCTTGCGAAAAGCAAAGATGTTCCTTTCGAAGGCTATAAGCAAGGACATTTGGGTTTTTGCGTAATGCAAGGCGGTAGCAGAATCAATGGTAATGTGAATGATTTCAGAACATATGTCAACGGCAGCACCGAAGCAAATACCAAGTTCCGTTTTGAACAAGAGAATTTCGGTAGCGATTATTTGATGGATCCCGGGGCATCTGTTGACAGTGTTGCATTTGTTCGTTCTGGTAAAATGCGTTTGAATGCGAAGGGTGGAGAAACGTATGCCGTGCATAAAACGGCGGCTTCGTTTGATACAAATGTCGTAAACAGCGTTGTCGCAAAAAATATCGAAGTCAGCGAAATGGTCTATTTGGAAGATTTTGATGATGACGACGCATTCTTCTTCCACTTCGGATTGGAAAAAGCTTCCAACATGGCGATCGGTACAAGCGGCACGTACGCTGTCAAGGTTTCTTCCGAATCCGGCATGAAATATTTCCAAGTGATTCGCTACACTTCCGATGACGGCGATTATGTAAATGTGACGGAGAACACGGCTGTTTCGAATACGGATATGTACGTGCTGACGTTAAAAATCGACGGCGACGGCTGCGGCTGTGTGACGTTTGGCGATCAAACGCAAACATTATCGAATTTGACGTTTGGAAAGAATCGTGTGTTCTTTGCGAATGCGTTGCAGGGCACGGCAATCGTTTCGATCGATTCTTACTCTATGACGAACGCAATCTATTCCAAACCTGACAATAAAGACTTGTTTGCCGATTTCACGGATGACGATATCAATATTAAAGAATGGTATTTGCCGTCGTGGGGCGGAAATTTGGAAGAACGTTACGACGGTGTGTATGCGAAAAACAATCAGCTTGTTTTTAAAAATGTAAACAGCAACGCCGGTATTACGACGAAAGCGCAATTTTCCAATTATGATTTGTCTTTCGATATCACCGACGTGCAGCGTGCCGGCGTAGATGACGGCGCAACGTCTACGGATATTCGCGTAATGTATGGGATTCAAGGATACAAAGACGGATTTAACACTTTGTATATTGCAGAAGAGCGTCCGATGTTTACTTTGCGCCCGTCTGATGACGGAAAGACGACGAATTATTCCATTTTGCACATCGAAGGCGAAAAAGCCGGAACGTTGCCCGGAAAATACAATATTTTTGCGGCAGAATCGGAAGGATTGATTTTCAACGTCCGTTTAACGATGACAGACGGTCTGATTTCGGCATATGTCAAATTGAGCACGGAAACGGAATGGTATGAAATTTTCTCCATTCAGACGAGCGGTTCAATTACGGGGCATATTCGTATCAGCGGTTATGGCGACGGCGTGTTGGGCGATGGTGCTTGTTCGAATTTCTGCATCGACAATCTGTCGGTGAAAAATACAGACAAATCCCCCAATAATACGGCAGACTATGGCTACGAATCGAATAAAGCATGGATTGCTTGGGACGGTTTCGAATACGAAGACACTTGGAACGACGACGATTTGTTGCCGATTTATCAAGAAGAAGCGCAAAAGGGTTGTTCTTCGTCTATGAACGGCGTGACTACGGTGCTCGGGGCAGCGTTGTTGATCGGCGCGGCGTTCGTTTTCGTAAAAGACAAGAAGGGAGAAAAAAATGAAAAATAAGAAGATAATCTGTGTTGCAACGGCTTTGCTTTTGACATTTTCTTTGTGCGGCTGTAACAGCAATGCAACGCTTTCCAATGTAAAGAAAGCAAGTGTTTCCGATCCGTTGCCCGTATATAAATATACTTTCGGCATGATGGACGAAGACACAATGCCTGTCGTAATGTTTGGAGGCCCTATCCATGGTTACGTTATGGACGGGTATAAACCCGATAGTATGATAAACGATAACACCTATCGTTATTATAAAGAAGCAGGCGTAAACGGTATCGTCGGTACAGCAAACTGGGTAAACGGCGATCGTTTGGATGAAGTAGAACAAATTTTGAATTATACGGATAAGTATGAAATCAACTATGTGACGTTCGATACGACGTTGATGCATTTCTGGTCGAAAGACATTCCTTCTTTGACCGATCCCGTTATTCTAGAACGATTTAAGTTTTACGAAAAACATAAATCGTTTGCCGGTATCTACGTGCAAGATGAATCGCGTATGGAACAGCAAGACGAGCTGGGGAAAGCGCATCAATTCGTATTCGATTATAACGAACAAAATAATGCCAATTTAATTGCTTATTCGAATATGCACCCGTATTGGCCGGAATCACAGCAGGGCTTCTATTCGTTGGATAATACGAATAAGCAATACAATTATGAAACGATGATTCGTACATTCCTTGAAAAGGGGAAATTGCCCTATCTTTCGTATGACAGATATTCTTTGCTCGGCACGACGGGAAGTGATAAGGCTACTTTAGATCAAATGTGGTTTATGAATCTCGGCTTGATTCGCGGTTGGGCAGAAGAATATGAAATTCCTTTCTGGGTTTGTTTGCAGGTTGGCGGATTCTATAACTACTATAAGGCACCGAGCGAATCGGAGTTTTTGTGGCTTGTGAACACGGCGATTGCAAGCGGGGCAAAGGGGATCGAATATTTCCCCGGCGTGATGCCTACCGATGAAGCTTATATGCAATCACCGCATGGTGACCTCGGTCTTGTTGCGATGGACGGACAGAAAACGCAATACTACTATTACAGTAAAAAGGCTACGACACAAATTCAAGCTACGCAAAAATATCTTATGAATGCGGCAAGCGTCGGTATTATGGTAAATCCTGCGAGCAGCCCAGATTCGAATATTTCTAACGATTTCATTTATGAAATGAAGGATGGATACACCTATCTTTTGAATGATTTCCGGCAGTTGAAAAAAGTGTCGGATAACGGTTTGGTCGGTTGCTTCGATTATCAAGGCAGAACGATGTTGTACGTAATGAACAACACCTTGGATGCAGATGTGGAAACGATTAGCCTGACTTTTGACAATGCGTATGCATACGATGTGATTCAACGTGGCGTCAATAGAACAGCGACAGGTAAAACGTTGAATTTACAGTTGAGAGGCGGTGAAGCCGCATTGGTATTGTTGCGATAATGAACGACCAAGATGTGATAAAAGATATTATGGCGGGGAAACGAATGCCAATTCTCGGTTTTGTCGAGCCCTTGCTGTATGAACGCTATGCTCGGGATGATTTTGTCGTTACGGAAGAACAAGCCTTTCAGGATGCAAAGGCGTGTGGCTTGGAGATAATCGTTGGCGCACAATACAACGTCAACGATCATCCCGACGTAGTGGAACGTATTTTGAAGGCGTGCGAAAAAGTTGGGTTGTATTACCTTATTCGTGACAATGCAAGCTTTGTGGATAAAACGGAGGCGGAAGCGGAAAGTTATTTCAAAAAATATTATTCTCGCTTCTTACAATATCGTTCTTTCGGAGGTATCAATCCGACAGATGAGCCGGGGTATTCGGCTTGGGATAGAGTGCGAAAATTCCGTCGTGCCTTCCATAAAGTTTTTCCCGATAAGCTGTACTTTGTAAACCTGTTACAAAATTATGCGCCGACTTGGGCATTGTCGAACGGCGTGGAAAACGATGCGAATTTGAGACCAGACGACGATTACGCGTTCTATTGTAAATCGTATGTCAAACAAGCAGATCCGACATTCTTTTGCTATGATTTCTATCCGTTTAACGGCGAATATCCGAAAATACAAAAGAACTATTTCGAACAATTGGAAACGGTGCTTTCTGCGTGCGTAAACGATGACGTGCCGATATGGTGCTTTTTACAGTCGAGTGCATTTCCCGATATGTCGGGTATACGTCGTGCGCCGTCGTATGAAGAATTGCTTTGGCAAGCGAACACCTCTTTGTGCTACGGTACAACGGGATTTGCTTATTTCTGCTATTGGATTCCCGTAGAGGACGAAAATTGGTACGGCGCATTTATCGACATCAAAGGCAATAAAGAGAAAACGTACAATTACGGCCAGAAACTGAATGACTATCTTAGAATAGTGGAGCGCTATTTTCTGGGGGCGAGCATTTGCGCGGTGGAAAGAAATGGGGAAAAGACGATTTATCGTTCTTTTGAAACGCAGATTCGCGCAGAGGGCAATGTTGTAACGTCCTTTATGAAACAGGACGGGGAAGAACGTATTTTTATCGCTAACGCGGCATTTGACGATAAAGCGAACGTTCGGATTGTATGTGAGGAAAAGGTGAAGAAGCTCTTCGCACCGATAGAAAAGCGCGAATATCCCGTGCGAAACGGAGCAGTATCACTGTGTTTGGAAAATGGCGAGGCGATTTTGCTTACGATCGTCAACCATTGAGCGAAAATCCATAAATCATGGATAAAAATGTTGGGGAAAATCGTGCGGTTCACACGAAATAATAAAAAATGAATTACAGGGAGATTAAAAAGATGAAAAAGAACTACTTGTTGCATACCATGGCTTGCTTGATTGGCTTGACTGCCGTTTTTTCGGCAGGTGCATGCTCGTTGCCTTTCGGACCTTCGGATTCGCAGGATTCGTCGATTTCTTCGTCTGCTTCGGGCGAGTTGGAAAATTCCGGAACGGAAGCAAAGAAAACGTATACGGTTACTTGGGCAAACCATGATGGTTCGGAGTTGAAAACGGACGTTTTAGAAGAAGGCGAAATGCCTTTGTACGATGGTGAAACACCTTTGAAAGCGGCTACTGCACAATATACCTATGTATTCGAGGGTTGGGATAAAGAAATTTCTGCAGTGACGGGCAACGTAACCTATACGGCTGTCTTCTTGGAGACTACGAATAAATATACAATCACTTGGAAAAATCACGACGGTACCGTGTTGGCTACAGAGGACGTAGAATACGGCGAAGTTCCCGAATATAAAGGCGAAAATCCTACAAAAGCGGACAGAGGAGATTACACATACATGTTCATCGGATGGGATGTTGCGCCTGTGGCAGTTGTCGGCGAAGCAACGTATGTAGCCGAATTTGAAGAAAAATATGCTGATCGCGATACGATAGATAAAATTTCGTATTATCCTGGTTGGGGAGGAAACACAGAAACGGCAAACATCTCTGTTAATACGGATAAAACGGGATTAACCGGCGAAAAGAGCGTGCAAAGTATTTTAATCGAAGATTTTGATATCACAGGATACAACGATTATTGCTGGCAAATGGGCGGTTATAGCGGATTTGAAGCGGATGTAAAAATTGTGCTTTCCGATAACGTCAAAGACGTTGCAAAGACAATCCCCGTTCATTTCTATGATGAGGGCGGAAATACTTTGAATGTCGTACCTGTAAACGCTTGGACGAAGGTTTTCTCGGCAACGGGCAATTGGGGGATGATGTTGTCGTTCCCCGCATTGGAATCGACGGATGGAAATAAAATTTCTGCAAAGATTTATTTGGATAACGTTCGTTTCCATACAGCAGAAACGATTGGTACGTTGAATGGATATCGTTTTGCTAACAACTCGGAACTTACGCAAATTGCGGGTGGTGACACGTCTGCAAGCGAGGAGAAAGGAACTTGGAAGATCGCGAACCCTAATATTGCCCCGAGCGGCGAAGAGACACATCATAACCATGCAGTCGTGATAAAAACAGCCGTTTCTGATATTTCCGATTCGAACGGGTTCTCGTTTGCGGTAAATGCAAAAACTTGGAATGGAAATAACCACCATTATTTCTATATTATTCCTAAAAAGGATATAGAGGGTTTGACGGCAGAAAAAATGGACGCATACGGACAAATTCAAACGACCTATGAGGAGAAAGGTTTGATTCGCGTTGAAAGCTATGAAGCAACGAATCCTAATAATGAATCAGGTTATCAAATCATTCATATTAGTAAGGAGGATTTGACGGCGGCTGGCTACGATATTACCGATTTGGATAAGGTTGTAATCGCATTCAGAAACAGCGTTTGGAATACGGACGCCTCTCTTGGGACGACGGGTTGGGCTGCAATCGGTTCGATATCGTTCTGCGATTTCAAATTATATTAAGTCGAGTAGATTAAGGCATTAGGCGAAAGTTTACCGAGAGAATTTTTCGCTCGGTAAACGATTCGCTTTGTGGAGAAATGAAAACTATGAAAAATGGAATGATAAAAAACGGTAAACGAAAAACGTTGCTTGTGCTTGCATTATTGTGTACGCTTTCGTTGGGCGCAGGCGTAGCCTGTGAAGACTTAGAAGTGCAATCTTGCACTGTGCAATTTCAGCTTGGTTATGAAACAGCGGAAGCGTTTACGCAAAACGTTGTTTTGGGAGATATCGTACAAGCGCCCGTATTTCCAAAGCGCGACGGGTATGAATTTCTCGGTTGGTATGAAAAGAATGCCGACGGCACTTTGAAAGAAACGAAATTTGACTTTTTGGAGACAAAAATCAATCAAGACGTCGTTTTGTATGCAAAGTGGGGTGAAAGTCCAAAAGATATGCAAAAGACACCCGAAAACGTTACGTGCAGTTTTCACGAGGGCGTGTTGACAGTATCTGCACCGAAAAATACGGAGTTTTCCTTTAACGATGGTGCATATTCATCGGAAAACACCTATGCTTGCGGTTATGCGGCGCGTGTAAAGGTTGCGGTTCGTGTTGCGGAAACGGAGACGATGGCGGCTTCTGAAGATTTCGTCGCATATTATACGACAATTCCCGATATCGATGCATTTACATTCACTTCTACGGAAGGGAATGCATTAACCATCGACGTGGCTAATGCGGATTTGTACGAATATAAGTTTGAGGGGCGCACGGAATGGGAAACGGGGACGAATTTTACCGAGCTTCAAAATCGTAAGACGCAAACATTACAGATTCGCGTACGCGAAGACGGTGATTACCGTTACAGTGCAACAGTGAAAACAGATATTGAAGTAAAGCTTGGTGATAGCGACGACGTTTCGAGGGTAGGATATATCTGGGGAAATAGCGAAGCACATTCGACGATCTCCCAAAATATGGAACCGGAAGGCTTGCACGGGACGGATAGTACACAAAGCATTTTGATTCATGATAAAGATATTACGGGGTGGAACGAATGGACGATTATTATCCCGGATGGGTATGTCGGCTATTCGGTGGATATCAAAGTTGTATTGGATACGCCAAATACGATTACGAAAGCGTTACCGATTACGAATTCTACAGGAAGATCGCTTGGCGTAATTGAGCTTGGCGAATGGCAGAGCTTTAGCGTGAACAACGGCGATTGGCTGTTTTCCTTAAATTTCCACTCATTGTTGGGCGGCGCAGATCCTACGGGTACGGCGGACATTTATTTGGATAATATTTGTTATTATACGGCAGCGGAAGTAGAGAACGGCGTATTGAATACAAATCGTTGGTTAGGCGATTCGATTGGTACGGGCGATAACGACGCAAAAGCGGATATGGAAACAAAATTTGATATCACGCTTGGCGCAACGACGAGCTACTATAAGAATTTTAAAGAAAAATATGTTTTGTCAAATAATACGGATCAAGCGAACGTAAGCCATATGATTACGATAAAATCACCGCTCGTGAAAGATATTCGCGGTAAAAACGGGGTATCATTTGCAGTGGATATGCAGTGCCGCGGAACGGTTGGAGCGGAAGCGCCGATTTATCTTTTGAAGAAAGGTGTAACGCTGACGAAAGAAGAATTAGCGGGATTGAGTGATTTCTCGGACGAAACGAAGTTTATCAAAGTGCATAGCTATAAGGTAGAATACGTAGGCGATACGTTCAACGGTTCTGAAATTGTGAAGATATCTACGGAGCAGTTGGAAGCGGCGGGCTACGATTTGTCGGATATTAGCGGTTTGACATTGGTATATAGAGATGCCCCTGCACAGACAAGCGGTTGGTTAAACTTGCTGAATTTATTCTTGTACGATTTCAAGGTGTATTGAGAAAGGATAGAGAAAGCATAAAGGAAACACAAAACGAATGGAAAGATTTGAACCGTTTTGGATAAAAGGCGTTCGGTGGGGGGGGATTCGAGTAATTTCAGATGAAATTTCCCTGCCGAGTTGCTATCAAAAAATGTTGGCGGCTGAAGCTTTGCGTGTTGTTACACGCAAAGCTTTGGACGGGCAAAAAATAGCAGTAGCGCAACCTTTTTTAAGATCTCCCGTTTATGTTGAAGAAGTGGAAACATGGGAACAAGCATTTGGGAAATCATACGATTTGGCGATTGCTGACAAAGCAGAATTGCCTCTTTTGAAGGAAAAACAGGTCGCAGATGCATATATTGCGTTGCAACCGACGCCTATAGGACAATGCAACGCGTATATCGATGAAAACGTAGGTGTAACGGAAACGGATTGTTTAGCGCTACGTACGGAGGCGTTCATCGAATTATTGATTCGTTTGCAAGAAAACGAAGGAAACCGTATGCATTGGCAGGAATATAAAGTATCTCCGAAGTTTGAGGAAGTTGCCTTTGATTCGCTTCCGAAGGGGATACATGCAGGAAATTTGTGTACAACCGTCAATGGTCATCGGCGGAAAACTTTTTGTTTCTATGGTTTACCGAATGTACGAGAGGGAGAGAAATGTCCGGCTGTTGTACTTGTGCATGGCGCAGGCGGAAACGCGTTTTATCATTGGGTGCAAGAATGGATGAAACGTGGCTACGCAGCAATCAGTATCGATATCAATTGCACGAAGTTCGAAAATAACGATTTGGAAAATCGCGTGCCGAATTTCGATGCCGGTGAATTGCATATAGCCGGATTCGATCACGTGCAAAAAGATCCGAAAGATTCTTGGGTGTATTACGCTGTTTCGCAAATTATTTCCGCACATTCTTTTATGCGAGAAATATCGTGTGTAAATCGAGGGAAAATTGGTCTCGTCGGTATTTCGTGGGGGGGCGTAATGTCGTTGATTGCACTAGGCGCAGACGAACGTTTTGCGCTTGGCGGCATTATATATTCTGCAGGCTTTATAACGGAAGATTTGTTGGGTGAAGAAACGCATATTTTTGAAAACTATGCGAAAAAAAGATTTTATGACAGTTTTTACGACGCACGTAATTATGCGGGGAATATTCGCGTCCCCGTTATTATGAATGCCGGGTTGGAAGACGGCGCGTTTTCGCCTTTTGCGCGGCAAAGAACATGTCGCTTGATAAAAGGGGGTTTGGAACTGTCTATTCAGAAAGAATTATATCATGATAACGAAAGTAATTTTGTTAATGAAAACGTAATTGCATTTTTTGACGATTACTGTTTTGGGAAAAAGCGTAGAGCGAAGCTTATAGTTTCGCAAGAGAGAAATAGTGTGACGTTTTCGTGTGAACAAGAAATAGAAAAAGCGGCGTTATGTTATGTTGAGGAAGACTATGTGCCACACGTAACACCTTGGCAAGAAATATTCGCACGCACACATGGAAAATGCGGTGTGGCGGATATACCGAAAACCGCTGCAGCGTATATGGTAGTGGTTTATTACGGCGACGGATTGTATACGTCATCAAAAATATATGGGAGAGAGCAAGTATGAAACAACCTGTAAAAGTTGTCATTGTTGGAAACGGTGACAGGGCGAATTGTTATTGTCAATATGCGGTGTCGAATCCAAACGAATTGCAAGTGACTGCAATTGTTGATCCGAATGAACGTAAGTTGAAAGAGGGCATGGAAAAGTACGGCGTGCCGCAAAACAGACTGTATAAGAGTGTAGAAGCTTTTTTGGAGGACGAGGATAAAAACGGGAAATCGGTGGACGGCGTTGTTGACGCAACCATGGATGAATTGCATTATGCAACGGCAATGCCTTTTTTGGAACGCGGCTATGATATGTTGTTGGAAAAACCGATTGTTAATAATGAACAACAGCTTTTGGAAATACGCGATGCAGCAAAAGCGCACGGCTGTCTTTTGATGATTTGCCACGTGCTTCGTTATACGCCTTTCTTCCGCCATGTCAAAGAGGTCCTTTTGAACGGAGAAATTGGGGAAATTATGCACATTGAAACGAGTGAAAACGTCGGTGTGGCGCATTCGTCAAATTCTTATATTCGTGGTAAATGGAACAGTCGTGAAAAGTGCGGCAGTTCAATGCTTTTGGCGAAGTGCTGTCACGATTTAGATTTGCTTTGCTGGTTGAATAATACGAGCGTACCCGTTGCCGTTTCGAGCTTTGGCGGCAGAAATTTTTTAACGCCTGAAAAAGCGCCGAAAAATGCCGGAACGCGTTGCTTGAACGATTGCCCGTATGTAGATACGTGCGAATATTCCGCTAAATCGATTTATGTTTTGAATGATAAATTCCCTTGGTATTCTTGGGATTGTATCAATAAAAATTACGATGAAATTACCAAAGAGGAAAAGGTGGAATCTTTGAAGACATTTAATCCCCATGGGGAGTGTGCCTTCAAGACAGGGTCGGATATCGTCGATCATCAAGCGGTGATTGTACGCTTTGCCAATGGTAGTACGGCAACGCATAGTATGTTGCAAGGCGCGGTGTTGCCTTGCCGTAGAATGCGAATTATGGGTACAAAAGGGGAAATCGAAGGATCAATCGATAGTTGTAAATTTGTCGTTCGTACGTATGATTTCGATACGGCGTGGTATAAAGAACGTACTGTGGACGTTACGGAAGAAGTCTTGGCAAGCGATCATCATGCAGGCGGTGATGTGGGTATTATTAAAGATTTCATCAATATGTTGCACGGCGGCGAAGTGAGTGTGTCTTGCACGAAAATCGATGACAGCATTAATAGCCATTTGTGCGTGTTTAAAGCAGATGAATCGATGGAAACAGGTAAGACGGAAACGCTTTAATGCGTTTGGGAGTAAAATATGGACAAATATCGCACACTTTGGGAACGGGAAATTGTACAAGATGAAATCGTCGTTTTTGTAGAAAGCAACGGAAATATCAGCGGACATTTGGCATTTGCACCATTGGAAATTATAGAAGCAAAAACTCGTAACGGGCGAGCTTTGCAAGAGGGCATGGATTTTGAAATAAACGGAACTACGGTGATGTTAAAAAACAAAGCGGTCTCCTATTTTAAGGAAGAATGGTTAAAAAATAAAAATGTTCCGCAAGATATTCCCAATGAAAACGGACAATATGGCATTGGCGGCGCATTGTTGATATCGCCTGCATATTTACGAGATCGGCAAATCTTGTTCACGTATAAAAAATGTGTGCTGCCTTTTATTGGCTTCCTTCCAAAATATATTTCTTTGCCAAAGACGAAGAAAAAGCTGGAAACGGAAAAACGATTAAAAATTGCTTTATTTGGTGATAGCATCTCCAATGCCGCTAATTCCTCTTGGGAAATGGGGGTTTCGGGTTATGAGCATTACTTTTCGAAGGTGTGTCGAGAGGTCGGAAAGCATTACGGAGCAGATGTGTCCTATTGCAATATGTCACGTTCCGGATATGGTACCGTTTGGGCTATATCTGCCGTGGAAGAAAAATTTAAAGATACGGACGTGGATCTTGTTATTATTGCATTTGGTATGAATGATGCGCCTGACGGACTTTCTATGCGACAGTTTACAGACAATGTTGCTGAGATTATGCGTCGGATTCGTGCGTTATTGCCGGAGGTAGAGTTTATTCTTGTCGCAACACCCGTGCCGAATAAGGATTGCGCATATGTCTATGCTGGACAGGATACGTATATCCATGGGTTAAATGAATTGCTTTGTGAGGGCGTAACGGTTTGTAATTGTACGGCAATCTCTCAATTTTTGTTGCAAAAGAAAGCATATGTGGAAATTTCAGGAAATAACTTTAACCACCCGAATGATTTCTTTTACGAGATTTATGCGGATGCCTATATTACTTTGCTGTGCAATCTAAGCGAAAAAAATAAATGAATAAGGAGAAAATAGATGAAAACGGTAAAAGACAAATATTTGGTAGTCGGTGCAGATTTTGCAGGTTTCCCTTTGAAGGAAGTGGTAGTGGAGCATCTTGAAA
>CAYRAY010000041.1:0-14193 GCA_964422405.1 uncultured Clostridia bacterium
GTTCTTGCCCTCCACCGCTGCGCTCAAAAATGAATTTCGGAAATCGTTGCGAATATGTGAAAATGAAACGCCGAACGCGCAGTTGTGCGGAAGTTTTCTCTGCTCATGCAGTGGGTCGCCGTTTGCTCCGAACGAAGTTCCTGCCCCTGTTTGTGCAGCGGCGTTGGCGAGAAAGCCGGTATCACGTTCGGACGGCTCATGATGTTGTCAAGGTGCGGTTATAAAGAAAGTGCTGGACGATCAAAGGATGTTCCAGCACTTCTTTCAAATTGATAAATGCAGATCTGTTCAGTTGGCAGGGAAACCTCCCATCAGATTCCCTGGAATGTAAAGGTGAAGTCCAGAGGTTTCGTTACATCCGGGACATATTCGAGGTGGACGTTCGAGCCCCAGCTATCATCGCCGCCAACGCCCATCTGCGTTCCGATGGCACGAATGACCGTATAATGCACAGGAGGAAGTTCATACGGATGGCGTGCATTCTCCATTTCGTGCGGAGTATAGGGCAGTGCAGAGAAGATCATGGGCTGGTTCTCCGGTGCGATAAACAGCAGACCACGACCCTTACGGTCAGTCACCTTTGCCCAGCGGACTTCCGTCTTGGCACCACATTCCTGCGGAACGAGATACTGTGCCAGATTGTCCTGGACCACGTTCTGATAGATGCCCAGCTTTGCGCCATGCTTGCGATCCCAATAGGTCTCAGCAGGGCCATTGCCGTACCACTCAACACGGTCGTAGTCTGCATTGATCTTGAACATCACGCCAAACTCTGGCATTGCAGCAAGCCCCTCTACCGGATCATAATGCAGGGTGGTCTGGATGCGTCCATCTCCGAAGACACGGTATTGCAGACGGCATTCTGCGGCGGGAGAGGTTTGCAGGTCGTAGCGATAGGTCACCACAACACTGTCAGCAGTCACTTCGCACAGCGGGTTCACAAAGGTCGTTGTTCCGTTCAGTGCAGGGATCTCCTTACCGATGCCCTTGGTCGTGGCATACAGGCTGGCCAGCTTCCACTGTCCCCGAACACCGCCCATATTGTTGCCGCAGTCGTTGTCCACCGGGGCACGCCAGAAGTTGGGGCGAGGGATCTCCTCAATGAACTCCTTGCCAGCATAGCGGTAAGAGGTCAGACCGCCGTTCAGATCCGAGAACAGCACATCAAAGCATTCGCCACGCACACCGATGTTGTGGGTGCCCTGCATGACGGTAAAGGGGACCGTCTTTTTGGCGGCAGGAGCCTTGTGGTTCGCAACGATGCCCTGACCAAAAGCAACTTCATGCCCGGCGGGTGCCCAAGACGTACCAGAGCGCAGCCGGAAGCTGATCGTCAGCGCATACTCGCCGGGAGCTGCGGGGATCGAGATCGGCAATGGGAAACGCACCTTGCTGCCCGGCTGAACGGCGATTGGCTCCAGACGGCGCTCTGCAAGGAGTGTGCCATTCTGATGGAGCAGAGCGTAGCAGTCGAACTCTTCCGTCGAGGTGAACAGACTCTTGTTCCAGACCTCGAACCCATCGGAATAAACATGGACACCGATATTCTGGTAGCAGAACTTGACCTCCTGCATTTTAGGGGAAGCCGTACGGTCACCACCGTAGACAATGCCGTTACCGCTGAAATTGTAGTCGGTGGGACGGTCGCCAAAGTCGCCGCCGAACGCCTGGAACCACTTGCCATAACGATCCTTCTTGAAGATGGACTGGTCGATATAGTCCCAGATGAAGCCGCCTTGATAACCGCAGTTCTCTTTATCGGCAAGCTCGGTATATTTGTGCAGTGCGCCGCAGGAGTTGCCCATTGCGTGGCAATATTCGCACTCGATGTAGGGACGCACCTCGCTGCCCTGTGCCAGATACTGCTCAATATCCTTTACGGTGCTGTACATGTGGCTTTCGATGTCGGTGGTTTCAATGTAACGGGCATCGTTGACCACACCTTCGTAATGTACCAGACGGGTATCGTCCAGCTTGCGCATCATCTGAGACATTTCCAACAGGGTCTCACCGCCATAAGATTCGTTGCCCAGCGACCAGATCAGGATGGATGGATGATTTTTGTCCCGCTGGAAGGTGGAATTCAAGCGGTCGAACATCATGTCCTTCCAAAGGGGCTTATCGTCCGGAAGCACGCCTTGCATGCCACGCAGACCTGCCATGTGGATATCCCATGTGCCGTGGGATTCCAGATTGTTCTCAGCGATCATGTACAAGCCATAAGCATCGCACAGATCATACAGAGCATCCTGATTCTGATAGTGGCTGGTACGGATGGCGTTGATGTTGTTCTGCTTCATGGTGATGATATCCTGAAGCATCTCCTCGTAGGAGCAGACCCGTCCGTTGACGGCGCTGAACTCATGACGGTTGACACCCTTGAACACGATCCGCTTGCCATTGAGCAGCATCCGGTGATCCTTCAGCTCAAACTTGCGGAAACCGACCTTCTGACCGGTCACCTCAACGATCTTCCCCAGCTCATCCGTCAGTTCGACTTCCAGCTCATACAGAGCCGGATCCTCGGCGCTCCAGAGCTTCGGCTGATCGACCTGTGCGTCAAAGCTGGTCTCATTGCTGTTGAGGGGAACCAGCTCCGAAAAAACGACCAGCTCTCCATTGCGCAGAGTCAGATGGGCACTTCCGGTCCCCTGCGTTTTCAGCAGAACATTCAACTGTGCATGGGTGAGGTCACTGCCATGGAACAGAGTCTTGACCGAAAGGTCTTCCAGATGTGTTTTAGGCACAGCGTGGATCCACACACTGCGGAAGATGCCGGAGAAGCGGAAGAAGTCCTGATCCTCGCACCAGCTCGAAGCTGTCCACTTGAACACCTGAGCCGCCAGCTTGTTGATGCCCGGCTTGAGGTACGGGGTCAGGTCAAAGGCATGGGCAGAAAAGCTGTCCTCGGTATAGCCGACATACTGCCCGTTCAGCCAGAGCGCCATGCCACTTTCAATGCCCTCAAACTCGATGCGCACCTCTTTGCCGACCATGGCAACGGGCAGCTCGAACTGCTTCACATAGCTTGCCACGGGGTTGAAGAGTTCCGGGATCTCGCCGGGCTTGATCTCTTCTCTGCCATCCCACGGATACTGGATGTTGGCATACTGCGGGATATCGTAGCCTTCCATCTGGATATGTGCCGGAACACGGATATCGTCCCAGCCGGAGCAGTCGTAATCTTCTTTTTCAAACCCGGGGATCACACTGGCAGGATTCTTGGCGTAGGCGAACTTCCACACACCGTCCAGTTTAACGGCAAGAGAGGACTCCTTTGCGAGATACTCTTCCCGGCTGGCATAAATGCGAAAAGCTGCATGGGCGGGCAGAACATTTTCCTGAAAGAAGGTGGGGTCTTTTACCTTGTTGTAATCAAATGTACGCATTGTTTTTTCCTCACTTACCTGATAAATTCAAAAAATTTCATTCTGCGCCCCCGGAGAAAGAAAGGACAAGTTCTCCGGGGGAGTGCAGAATGAAGGAGAAAGGAGTATGACGAAGGTTATTTTACAGCGCCCGTGATACCTTCTGCAAACTGCTTTTGAAGCACGAAGAAGACGATCATTGTCGGGATCGAACAGAACAGAACGCCCATCATCAGCATACCGTAGTCGATGCTGTAACCGGCTGCGATGTTTGCGATCAGCATCGGCATCGTCTGTGCACGGTTATCGGTCATTACGACCTTCGGCCACATATAAGCGTTCCATGCGTTCATGAAGGTGATGACGGCAGCGGCCGCATAGGTGGACTTCATGATAGGAACATACATTCGGAAGAAGATGCCCGTCTCACTCAGACCATCGATACGAGCTGCCTGCATCAGATCGTTGGGGAAGTTGCGGGAGTTCTGACGGAACATCATGATCAGAAACGGTGTCGAGATGCTGGGAAGGATAAACGCCCAGACACTGTTCAGTAACCCAACGCTGGAGATCATTTTGAAGAGGGGAACCATCGTAGCGACCTGCGGCACCATCATGGCAAGCAGCAGGACGCTGAACAGCCGGTCCTTGTTCTTATCATGATACAGCTCAAAGCCGAATCCTGCAAGAGAACAGACGAACATGGCGAGTACAGTTTGTACAATGGAGTACAGAAAAGAATTCTTCATAGCGCCAGCAAGGTTATAGGAGGAGATCAGGTGCTTGAAGTTTTCCAGTGCGTAGCCGCCAAACATGACCCGGCCTCGTGCGATATCCAGCGAGGTGTTCGTAGCGGCAGAGATCATATAGATCAGCGGGAATACCGAAATAAAGCAGAAGATGATCAAAAAGATGTAAGCGGGGATCAGCCTGCGCTGGATCATATTCTTTTTGGCTGTCTCGCGCTGTGCCATTGCATGGATCTCAGTCGTATTAGTCACGCTTGTCACCTGCTTTCATACTGATAAAGGACAGGATGGCGACCATCACAAAGATGACGAAGGACAGTGCCGAAGCATAGCCGAAGTTTGCAACGCCCTGACCCAGAGAGTTGTTGTAGATGTAGTGCGACATGGTGATGGTCGAGTTGGCGGGGCCGCCTGCCGTCAGGTTGACCGACTCATCAAACAACTGCAAGGTGCCGTTGATGGACATGATCGCTGTCATCACGATGGTGGGCTTGAGCAGCGGCACGGTGATGCGCCAGAAGGTCTGCCAGCCGTTTGCGCCGTCGATCTTTGCGGCTTCATATACCGAATAGTCGATGTTTTGCAACCCGGCGAGGAAGAACACCATATTGTAGCCTGTCCAGCGCCAGATCAGGGCGATGATGATAATGATCTTTGCGCTGGTGGGATTGCCAAGGAAGTTGTAGTTCGTTTCCAGAATGCCCAGCTTGACCAAAATGGTATTGACCAGACCATCGGTTGCGAACATGGATTTGAAGATCAGCGAATAGGAGACCAGAGAGGTCGCACACGGCAGGAACACGCAGGTGCGGAAGAAACCCTTGAATTTCAGGTCGTGGTTGTTCAGCAGCTGTGCCAGCAGCATGGCTAGGATCAGCATGATGGGCACTTCGATGACAAGATACAGGATCGTGTTGCCCATCGAACGCAGAAAGAGCGTGTCCTTGAACATCCGGGTGTAGTTGTAGGTGAGTGGTTCGGCCCACTTCATATTGGCACTTGAACCTGTCTTCAGTGAGGTCAGAAAGCCGTTGATGATCGGAACGAAGCTCATGATGGTGATCAGCAGAGTGCCAGGCATCAGGTAGTACCAGCCGGCACGACGCTGCTTTGCCATCAGAGAACTGCGATTTTCTTTTTTCAAAATGAGTCCTCCTTTCAGCGTAAACGTAGACGATGCTTACAGACCCATCTCAAACCGGAGCTGCTGTTCTGCATTGGCAAGCTCTGCATTCAGATCCGAACCGCTGATGGTGTTGATGATTGCCGTGATCAGGTACACGCCTGCACGGAAATGGTAGTCGTTCTGTTCGATCACCGGAACATGTGCGCCCATTTCCACGATCTCCTTGTAGATCGGTTCATTGTTGAAGTAGGCAACGCCCTCGCTGTAGGCTTCCGACTCTGCGCATTTCAGAACGGTGGTGACAACACCACCGTCGCGCAGGGCGTTGTCATAGGTCTGGGTGCTGCCTCCGAAGGTGTAGGCGAGGAACTTCTTTGCCAGCTCCACATTGCCGCAGTTGGCAGTGATGTACAGGCTGCAGCCGCCGTTGGAGGCATAGCCTTCGCCGCCATCCAGCGTGGGAATGGTGGTGATCTTCCACTTGCCGGCATTCTCGGTCACGGCTTCAATTGTGGGGATGATCCAGTTGCCGTTCAGAACGCCTGCGACCAGATCGCCCTGAATGCTCTGGTCGATGTAATCGCTCCAACTATTTGCCAGATAGCAGACATTGCGCTTGCCCATGTCCACGATGGTCTCGCAGACACGGTGCAGGGTCTCGTTCTCTACGATCCAAGGCTCCCCGTCCTTGAACTCAGACACGCCCTCGGACTGCATCATCATGTAGACCAGATCGCCGCCGTCTGCACTGGTAGAGAACAGATACTTACCGGTCTTGGCGTAGAGCTGCTCACCGATCTCGGTCAGCTCTGCCCAGGTGATACCGGTCATGTCATCTACGGTCTTGCCGACCTCTGCCAGCAGGTCGGTGCGGTAAGCAAAAATGACGGTGCTGTTGTCCACGGGGACACCGTAATGGACACCGTCCACAACCGAGTAGGAGAGCTTTTCCTTGCTGAAGCCATCCCAGTCGATCTCTGCATCGTTGATGTCGATAAACGCTTCGGGGTAGTCTGCAACGTAGCTCTGGATGTAGTGATCCTGGAACTGTACGATGTCGGGAAGGTTGGAGTAATTGTGAGCGGAGCCTGCCAGCGTAATGGCATTTTCTACGTCACCGCCGCCGGACTGCTCCACAACATTCAGTACAAATTCCGGATCGACATTCTTCCGGAAATCTGCCGCCGCAGCATTCAGCGCCGGGATGTTGAAGTTTTTGTCCCATGCGTAAGCGGTCAGGGTGTGGCCACCTTCCTGCGATTTAGTGACGGCAGATGCCCCGGAATCGGAACCGCCGCAGGCGGTCAGTGCAACGGCAGCACCGCAGGCTGCCAAGGTGGACAAGAATGCACGACGAGAGATCTTATTCATACTGTTTTCTCCTCCAAGCTTTGAAAATGTGTACAGCGCCGAACCGAAAAAAGAAAAACCGGGCGCTCGTCAGGTTGCACAAGACTTCTTTTTGTTCGGTTATTCGTTGTATTTATTGTAACAGGTCTTGGGAAAAATTGCGGGTAACGGCAAGCAGAAAACGTGCAGATTCGCTCAACATCCGCAGATCGGCAGAGTGCCGGATGCGCAGCTTCGTTACCTTGCACAAGAAAACGAATGCATTTTTGTACAAGAAAATTCTCTCTCAGGGATCGTCTGGTACTTTTTGTCCCTTTTTTGCGGGGATGTTCTTGTTTACAACACGCCCACGGTAGTCAGCATTGTTCTTTTTATACTGGTAGGGCGATGTGTTCATCAACAGTTTGAACGTGCGGTTGAAGGAGCTAACGTCCCGATAGCCTACCTGAAGGGCAACCTCTGTCATGGAGTAGTTGGTCATATTGAGCAGCTCACATGCCTTCTGGATGCGTACCAGAGAAAGATATTCGCCGGGTGACAGATTGAGATATTCCCTGAATTTGCGCCGGAGCTGTGCTTCGCTCAACGAACAGGCAGCCGCCAACTCTTCTGAAAAAACAGGTTCCATATAATGCAGCCGGATGTATTCGATGGCAGGCATGATATGCTGCAATCGGGAGCTTTTGGGCTGCATGGATCTTTGCAGCTCTTCACACATTCTGGCGGCGGTCAGCAGCAGGGTCGCGATCAGGTTCTGGATCACCGTTTTACGGTAAGGCAGATCTTGTTTGGCTTCCTCAAAGATCATACGGATCAGCGTTTCCAGCACAGTGCCAGACTCTTTGGGAAAGCACTTTCCCTGTGCAGAGAGCCTGCGCAGAACAGATTCTGCAAACAGGGGGTTGCTCGGATATGCTCGCTTCAGAACGGCTTCCGGATCGAAGAAAAGAAAGTCCCAGCAGTTCAGGCTGCGATCCCGACTCAGGGTCGTGTGCAGATAATTTGCAGGGATGACCGTGATCGCACCATCGGTGTAGTCGATGCGTTCATTGTCCATCACCATAAAGCCCTGCCCCCAGCGGCAGTGCCCGACTTCCATCAGATTATGAAAATGAAGATCCTCTGCATAGGTGCCATAGACGCAGATCCAGTCGTCACCGTCCAAAGTCTGTACCTGCTCACCTTCCGGCAACTCGTAATAGCGGTAGCTGATCCGGGTCTTTTGCGGCTCACGGTAGGGTTCCATTGGCGGCTCCTTTCCAAACACAATGACTCCAAGGCAGCACAAGCCCCGCACGATGAAGGGCGTGCAGGGCTTGTGCTCGCAAAAAAGGAGAAAAGTAAGGTGAGATGGAGAATGACTTGTTTAAGCCGCCGCCCGGAGCTGCTCGTTTGCCTGCTCGACCTTCATGCGGGAAAGGATGAAGGTGATGATCATATCCAGCACAAAAGGCAGCACCAGGTACATGATCTTGAGCATACTGATGCAGGATTCCGGCTGGACAGTCAGTGTGCTGTCAAACTTGCTTGCAGCAAGCAGCCAGCCCGTGATGGCAGTGCCAAGACCGCCGCCCAGCTTGACACCCAGTGAAGTGCAGGAATACATGGTGCCGTCCACACGCTTGTGCTTGGTCAGCCAGGTATACTCCGAGCAGGCAGCGATCACGGCGTTCATGTCGCCCTGCCAAGGACCCTGACCCAGAGCTGCAATTGCGGTAAAGACCAGCATCAGCGTAACATTGCCGCTGCCAAGGTAGCCTGCCACGGCAACCAATGCACGGGCAACGGTGGCAAGGGTATAGCCCATCACATTGAGCTTGTACATGCCGTTCCACTTTGCGACCAGTGTCGGGGTAAAAACCAGTGCGATGATGAGCGGGATGTTGACCGCCCACGAGAACACGCCAAAAAGGTTTTCGTTGCCAAGGATATAGGTAGCATAGTAGGTGCCCATGCTGATCATAGCGCCGTAGATCTGCTGTAAAATATAGGTGCCGCAGATCATCATATAGTACTTGTTTGCAGTAAGGAGCTTTGCGGCATCCAGCATAGTGTATTTTTCGTCCTGCTGGATCTCTTTGGTATCGGTAGTGTCCACCAGCTCGCTTTCCGGCAGCTCTTTGACCGAGAACACGGACAGCGTGTTGACTGCCAGACCGATGATTGCATAGATGATGGCGATGGTGCGCCAGCCGTGCGCGCCGCCACCCAGAGCGGTGACACCGCCCAGCGTAATGGACTGGATCAGCAGGCTGGTCGCAAAGGCAAACATAAAGCGATAGGACCCCATCTCCACCTGCTCAGCACTGTTTTTTGTCACAAGAGCCGTCAGTGCAGAGTAAGCGATGTTGTTGGCGGTGTAGAAGATGGCGTTCAGCAGCGTGTACGCGAGGAAGAACCAGACATACTGTGCAGTTTGCCCAAGGCTTTCCGGCACTGCAAAAATGGCGACCAGCGTAACGGCACAGCCGATGTAGCCATAGAGCATCCACGGGCGAGCCTTGCCCATTTTGGAATGGGTCTTGTCGATAAGCGACCCGAAGAAGATGTCGGTCACACCGTCCAAAAGCTTGGAAGCTGCGATCAATGTACCAACGATGCCGGGGTTTAGCCCGACAGTGTTGGTCAGATAGATCATTACGAAGGACGACAGGAAGGCATAGACCACATTGCCCGCAATGTCGCCTGAACCGTAGCCGACTTTGTTGTACCACTTCAAATAACGTTTTTCTGTCATGTTGATTTCTCCCTTTCCAATTTTAAGGCAAAGCTGCCCCGGTTGCCGGTCTCCAAAAATATGGACTGTCAAGGATCAGATCGACCGCCGCATGCGTGCCACAGTCTGTTTTGACAGGGATCGACCGCTGTGGGTCTCTCGCCGGACAGCTCTTCCTTTCGGCACAAGTGACTGAAATATCTTGTGATTCGTCTGGAAATATTATAGAATTTATGCAAGGGAAAAAACATGAACAAGATGGAACAAAATATACACAAAATCAAAGAAACTGTAAAAAAACCTTGGAAAATGCGCAAGAGGGTCGTAAAATCTTGTTGAATAGGAGGAGAGCAGCGATGTATTTCAATTCTGGCTATCTGAACAACTCTCGCTTGGACTTCAAGGACTACACAAGACCCCTTATCGTGGGCAGTTGTGGGACCTACCGCCTGAAAAAACGTGCAAAACTGCCGACCTTTTGGCAAAAAGGGCGCAGAGACTACCAGATCTTATATGTAGCGGCAGGCAAAGCGCATTTCTGGTTCGATGGTGTGGAGCAGATTGTGACATCCGGGCACATGGTCCTGTACCAGCCCAGAGAGATCCAACGGTATGTTTATTATCTGGAGGACTACCCGGAGGTATTCTGGATCCATTTTACAGGATATGATGTCAAGAGTATTCTGCAGTATCACGGCATCCCGCTGGATCAGCACGTTTTCTACTGCGGTACGAACCCGGAATATAAAATGCTTTTCCATAAGATCATCCGGGAATTGCAACAGTGCCCGTATGGTTATGAGGACTATATTGCGTCCCTGTTCAACAACATCCTCTTTCTGGTCAGCCGCCAGCAGAACGAGGGCGAAAGCAGTGCGATCAGCATGCCGGAGGAAATCGAAGCAGCCGTTTCGTACTTCAATGAGCATTACAACACGAAGATCAGCGTGGAACAGTATGCAGATTCGCTTCATATCAGCACGAACTGGTTCATCCGGAACTTCAAGCAGTATATGAAAACAAGCCCTGCGCAGTACATCCTTTCGCTTCGGATGGTCAATGCGCAGAGCCTGTTGGAGAATACCGATTACAATATCAGCGAGATCGCAGAGATCGTTGGCTACGAGAACCCACTCTATTTCAGCCGTGTGTTCCGCAGAGAATACGGGGTCAGCCCGGCCCAGTACCGCAAACGGCTGGAGATGCTCGTAGAAGAAAAGGGGGATAATTATGTCTATTGAAAGTACGCTTCACAGTCAGAAGATCTACGACCCAACGGATGCTTCCATCATGGATGAACAGGAGCAGTGTATGGAACGGCTGTATGACTACAATCATACCCGCCCTGGCGAGCATGAAAAGCGTGCGGCACTCTTGCATGAGATGCTGGCGGAATGCGGGGAGGGCTGCTGGATCGAGCCTCCGTTCCACTCCAACTGGGGTGGACGCTTTGTCCATTTTGGAAACAGCGTGTATGCAAACTTCGGTCTGACCTGTGTGGACGACACCCACATTTATGTTGGCGACAAAACCATGATCGGACCAAACTGCGTTCTTGCCACGGCAAATCACCCGATCCTTCCAGAGCTTCGGGAAAAAGCATATCAGTATAACCTCCCGATCCATATCGGACGCAACTGTTGGTTGGGTGCAGGCGTGATCATTGTGCCGGGGGTCACGATCGGTGACAATACTGTGATCGGTGCAGGCAGTGTCGTGACAAAAGATATCCCTGCGAATGTTGTAGCTGTGGGGAACCCTTGCCGTGTCCTTCGCCCGATCAGTGAGCATGACCATGAGTATTTTTACCGGGATCGAAAAATCGAGTGGGAGGCGCTGTGACTACAGTTCCCGACTTCCTGTAACAAAAAACCGGCAGATCTTCTATACAGAGAGCTGCCGGTTTTCTCTATTCGGATCAACGGATAAGCCAGCCGTAGTCTTGTCTGCAATCCACCACATAATCTGCATAGACGGTGTGATCTACGATCTGAAAGATAAGCATATAGCGTTTTTCAAATAAGATAAAACGATAAGCGTTTCTGGGAATATACTCTCCCGTGAGCCACGGGCAGCGCTGGGGCATCTGCTCCAGAGATCTTGCCGCCTTTTCAAACTCGGAAGTCAACCGTTCTGCCGCAGCAGGACTGACTTGCGCCAAGAATGCAGCATGGGAAACCAGCATCTGCGCAGCCCTTGTCGATACGATCACCCGGTACTTATTCTGCGGCTCCATGTTTTGCAGCCTCCTTTATTGCGTTGCGCATCATAGAGGCAACATCATCGACCGAGTAGCCTTCGTTTCCATGCAGTCGATCTTCCTCCACTGCAAGCAGCTCCTCACGGAGCTTCAGCATTTTTTCCCGGCGGTTGTAGGTCTCAATGTCCATAACGACAAGATCCCCCTCCCCGTTCTTTGTGAGAAAAATGGGTTCGGAAGTTTTCCGGCACAAATCGGCGATCTCATTATAATTCTGTCGGATGGCGGCAGATGGACGGATGTTCATAGTGGCACCTCCCAGTCCTTTGACATGATAGCAATATTCTGATTTTATTATAACTATATTCTGCAATAAAATCAACCGTATCTGTGTAAATAGTAGTCGTGCAACTGTTTACTTTGTGGGAAGATTAAAAAGACTCTCCGGTCAAAAAACCACCTGTGTAATGTTAATGCCGATACTTGATAAGATAGACGGCTTGTTTGTCTTCATCCCAAAGTGCCAGTGTCCACTTTACGGATGAGGCCGCCAAAGCATTCGCAAGGTCTTGCTTCGTTGAAAACGCATTTGGATTCAAAGCATTGAGGAAACAATACCGGCCATGTCGTACATAGGGCAAGTGTAGTTCCTCTTTTAATTTCATGGACGAAAGTAGCAGCTCAATTGCCGGTCGGTCACAAGAAATATCCCTCCAGTGGTTGAGGATCGAACGAAGTCCATCGCCGTAGACTTCATAATAGATCGCAAGCGTCACCGTGCCCTTTGGTGGATCACCAGAGGACTCGTAGAGCCATGTGCCCTGATAAGTGACTCGATGAATACCAACTTCCCGCAGAAGTTCTTGTTCGGACGGGTTCTTTTCAAACATAGTGAGCCCTCAAAGTAATTTTGTAATTGTTGACTTCAACTCGATTGCGGACAAAACACATCAATAGTTGTATTATATGGTTGAAACTCAGAAATCACATGAACGATATAAAACAAAACATGCACAAAATAAAACGATTGTGCAAAAACGTACGTTCAGAGCTTAGAAAAACTTGCAATCTTCCGCAGGTTATGGTATATACGTTATACGAAATATCAACTTGAAAGAACGATTCACCGTTCAATGATGTGTAAAGAGAGGTGTCTGCCATGACCGCCGTAATTTACGCCCGCTATTCCAGCGACAACCAGCGCGAAGAATCCATTGAGGGTCAGATCCGCGAATGTACGGCCTATGCCGAGAAAAACGGCATTACCATCGTCAAGCACTATATCGACCGTGCCATCTCTGCCAAAACGGATAACCGTCCGCAGTTCCAGCAGATGATCAAGGACAGCGACAAGAAGCTGTTTGATATCGTTCTGGTCTGGAAACTTGACCGCTTTGCCCGGAACCGCTATGACAGCGCACGGTACAAGACCCAGCTGAAGAAGAATGGTGTCAAACTTGTATCAGCCACCGAGATCATCTCCGAGGGACCGGAGGGCATCATTCTGGAATCGGTGCTGGAGGGCTATGCGGAATACTACTCCGCCGACCTTTCGGAGAAAGTGATTCGAGGTATGACTGAGAATGCCCTCAAGGGTAAGTTCACCGGTGGTGCTATCCCCTTTGGATACACCATTAACGCTGACCGCCGCTTTGAGATCGACCCACTGACTGCGCCGTTTGTAGCGGAGACATTTCAACGGTATAACGATGGTCAGACCATGCGGGAGATCCGGGACTGGCTGAATGAAAAGGGCATCAAGAACAAGCGTGGCGGTTTGATGACATTCAATACTATCCAGCACATGCTGAGCAACCGCCGCTATATTGGGGAGCTGAAATACCGTGATGTTGTGATCGCGGATGCTATCCCGCCTATTGTCACCGCACAACTTTTCGACGATGTGCAGGAGAAGATGTTGAAAAACAAGAAAGCCCCTGCCAGGAGAAAGGCGGAGGACGACTATCTGTTGACAACCAAACTTTTTTGCGGACACTGTGGAGCGCTCATGTTCGGAGAAAGCGGCACGAGCCGGACGGGCGAGGTTCATCGCTATTATAAATGTGCGGCAGCCAAAAAGAAAAAGTCCTGCCACAAGAAGACTGTTCGCAAACAATGGCTGGAGGATCTGGTGGTCAATCAAACGATGCATCTCATTCAGGATGATGCCGTCATCGAATCGATTATCGCCAAAGTTATGGAGCTTCAGAATCAGGAAAATACGACACTTCCTCTCTATGAAAAGCAGCTCAAAGAGGTGGAGGCCGGGATCCAGAATCTGCTCAATGCGATCCAGGTAGGCATCCTGACCAGTTCCACCAAGGAACGGTTGGAGCAACTCGAAGAAACCAAGCGTGAGCTGGAAGCCCGCATTGCGGAAGAAAGGCTGGCAAAGCCGAAATTGACGGAGGAATTTGTCCGATTCTGGCTGCTTCATTTTCGAAAGCTGGATATGGATCAGAAAACGCAGCGGCAGGCGTTGGTGGATACGTTCATCAATTCGATCTACTTGTATGATGATAAGGTTTTAATCACCTTTAACTATAACGAAGGCACACAGACCATCTCGCTTGACGATGTGACAGAAGTCGCATCAAAAGAAAATGGTTCGGACTTGGATTGCATTCCTGCACCAAAAGCTCAGCACGAAAGTGCTGAGTTTTTTGTTTTGTGCGGATAAGAGG
>CAYRAY010000042.1:0-13637 GCA_964422405.1 uncultured Clostridia bacterium
GCTCTATTGCGGCGACAATGCGCGCGCAAGCAAGCTTTCCGAGCGCTTGGGCGAAGAATACCTTTCCACCGTCAAATTGCCCGATACCCTTGCCGACTTAAAAGGGGTTTGTATCTTAAACGAAACGCTGGATAAGGGCTTGATTTTGCACGATTGCAAACTCGCCATCGTCGGCACGGGGGATTTGTATACCAAAACGCAGGACACCCGTCGAATCCGTCGTAAACGCGGCGATATGTTCTCCGCACCCGAAGTCGGCGATTTTGTCGTCCACGAAACGCACGGTATCGGAAAAGCCGTCGGAATGAAAAAAATCGAAACGACGGACGGCACCAAAGAATACCTCGCCGTCGCTTATAAAGACGGGGATATGCTGTATGTGCCGGCAGAAAGCATGGACGTGCTTTCCAAATACGTCGGAGATGCCGCGCCCTCGCTCAGCAAAATCGGCGGCGCGGACTTTGAACGTGTCAAAGCACGGGTCAAAGCCTCGTTAAAACGCATGGCGTTCGACTTAAAAAAACTCTATGCCGAACGCGCGGAAAACCACGGCTACGCTTTCCCCGAAAATCTTGCGTTCATGCAGGAATTTGAATCGGCGTTCCCGCACGATCTTACCTTGGATCAAGCCGCCTCGGTAGAAGAAATTAAAAAAGATATGTGCTCGCACAAGGTCATGGATCGCTTGCTTTGCGGCGACGTAGGCTTCGGCAAAACGGAAGTTGCTTTTCGTGCCGTCTACCTCTGTATCCTCGCTGGCAAACAAGCGGCGTTGATGTGCCCCAGCACCGTCCTTTGCAATCAGCATTACAACACGGCTTTGGCGCGTTTTTCCGATTTCGGTGTCACTGTCGCTTGCCTCAGCCGTTTCAATACCCCCAAAGAACAGCAGAAGATTTTAGAAGACATTGCGTCTGGCAAGGTCGACCTTGTCATCGGTACTCACCGTTTGCTTTCTGCCGACGTGCAGTTTAAGGACTTGGGGCTGTTGGTGTTGGATGAAGAACAGCGTTTCGGCGTAGAGCATAAAGAGAAACTGAAAAATCTTCGCAAAAATATCGATTGTTTGACCATGACGGCAACCCCGATTCCGCGTACCTTGCATATGTCTTTGGCAGGGATTCGGGACATTTCCACCATACAAACGCCCCCGTCCGAACGCCTTCCAGTCCAAACCTATGTGGTTGAGGAAACGGAAACGCTCATTCGCGACGCGTGCATTCGCGAGCTTTCTCGCGGCGGTCAAGTCTTTATTTTGTATAACAAGGTAGAAAGCATTTTCACGTTCGCCGCGCGCATTAAGCAAATTTTGCCCGAAGCCCGCCTTTCTATCGCCCATGGCAGAATGGAAAAGAATGTGCTGGAAAATGCGGTTATGGATTTTTACGCAGGCAACAGCGATATCCTCATCACCACCACCATCATCGAAAACGGCATCGACCTTCCCAACGCCAACACCATCGTTGTTATCGATAGTGACAAGCTGGGCATTTCCCAACTCTATCAGCTCAAAGGCAGGGTAGGCAGAGGGGCTCGGCTCGCTCATGCCTATTTCACCTTCAAACCCGAACGGGTGATGACGGAAAACGCTGCCGCACGATTAAAGGCGATTATGGAGTTTACTGAGCTCGGTTCGGGTTATAAGCTCGCCATGCGCGATTTGGAAATTCGCGGCGCAGGCAACGTCCTCGGTTCCGAACAGCACGGGCATATGGATAAAGTGGGATACGAGCTGTATTCCAAGCTTTTAAAAGAGGAGTTGACGGGCGAAACGCAAACGACGGCAGAGTTGGATATTCGTGTCAATGCCTATATTCCCGAAGGCTACGTCGAATCTTCCGCTGGTCGTTTAGATTGCTATAAACAGATTGCGGAAATCGTCACCGTCGCCGACTATAAGCGTGTTTATGCCTCCTTGCGCGATACGTATGGCGAGTTGCCGATCGCCGTTGAAAATTTGCTTGTCATCGCCGCGCTCAAAAGCTACGCGGCAAAATTCAACGTCAAAAAAATCAGCCTAATCAAAGGGGTGGGTGGCTTAGAATTTTCGCAGTTGCAATCCCTCGCCGATCCAAGGTTGCAAGCCGCCATGGACAAATACGCCAAATACGTGCGTTTGAATATGTCCGCTGCGCCCGTCGTAGAATTTTACGGATACAAGGATAATCGCATTTTAATGGCAGAAATGACGAAATTTTTGAAATTTGCCTTAACTTTCGCGCAAGATTGACTTGAAACGTTTGCATTTTTTTAAGAAATGCGGTATAATTGTTAGTGATGTAACTTTCAAGGGGCATATTACGTCTTTTTTAAGTGAAATCGCTTTAAAAGCAGGATAAAAACTCGGAGCATTTTTATGAACAAAAAGAACATTATCAAAAAAGCGGCGGCGCTTGCTTTGGGCGCAACGCTCACCGTAGGCGCAACCGGTTGCAGCTTTGTCCTTACCGACAACGAAAAGGATTTGGCACAAACGATTGCAAAGGTAGACATCAGCGAAAAACTTGCCCAAAACGAAGGCGCAGCTTCGGTAACGGACGTGGCAGGCGTACTCAAAGTCCTTTCGTCCGATATTACCAAGCGCGACTTGGTTGCAACGTTTTTGACCAGCGGCTATTCGCAAGCACAAACCTATGGATACGCAACGGTGTTTAATCAACTTTTAACATCTTTGGTGAACCGTGAAATTATGATTCAGTACGCAGGCGCATACTATCTCAACTCGGAAAGCGGCGTGTTCACGGTAGAAGGTTGCAACAAATTTGTTAAAGCAGAACGCAAAGCACTTCAAGATAAAATCGATGCCACTGAAGGCAAGGAAGAAAAAGAGAATTTGCAAAAGGAATTGCAGCTTCTCGATAAGCACCCCGAAGTGCTTACCTTAAAATATTTCCTCACCGACAACGGCACGAATATGCAAGACTATAACTATACAGTCTATTCGTTGAGAAAATCATTTAACGATTCCTTGGACACGTTAGAAAAGGAATACGTCAAGGCTGAAGAAAAAGAACACGACCACGCTACGGCGCAAACGTTGCCCACGGGTGTCAACGTGCAAAGGGATAAATATTATCCCGCCGACGCAAACGGCAACATCAACTACAACGTGTACACGGGCAGAAACCTCCGCGGCGATTGCGGCGAATACGAAAGTATCGACGGCTCTACCACGGCTACCCGTCAAAAGGCGTATAACGATTTCCTTTCCAACTTGCAGAGTTACAGTCTTGTCCAAAACAAGGGCAGTGAAGTCGAAAACACCAAAGAAGCAATTTTGCTCGACTATTACTATGTAGAGCTTTCTTCCTCCTTGGGTCAAGCCCTCATCAATAAATATTTTGAAGACTTGGAAGACGAGGCGTTGGCTTTGGTAGACGAAGACTACGCAAAGAGAAAGTATCAAGAAACCTTGCAAGAACAAGAATTGAACTATGCCAAGGATTCCGATGCCTTCGCTACGGCAATCGGCAACGAATCGGCTACATCCATGACGTTGTACGGCCTTGAAAACTTTGGTTTCGTATACAACATCTTGTTGCCTTTCTCCACCGAACAGAATGAAGAATACGCGCGTGCAGAAAATGCAGGTTTGACCACCGACCAGCTTTACAATGTGCGTAAGAGCCTCTTGAAAAATGTAAAAGGCAAAGACCAACGCGCAGGCTGGATTAACGAACACGAAGACGAAAACTACGCTACGAAGGGAGAAGACGGCAAATACTACTTCTTCCAAGACATTCTTTCCGGTGAATCGGAATACGAAACGTTGACCCACTACCTCGGTCTTGTTCCTTTCAACGGCACGGCAGAATCAAAGGACGAAAAGTACGAGTTTACTTGGAACGACGTCACCGTAGACAGCGTTGTAGACGACTTCTTGCGTTTGACCAAAGACGCAACGGGTTGCACCTACACTGATACGCACGTTGCGGCTTATGCCGAAGACGATATGCAAACCAAATACGTCAAGGCGGACGGCGAAGTAGATTACAGCAAGTTTGTATATCGTAAGGGTAAAATCAACCTCGGCGAGGCTAAGGCGGACGATTACTTTGTAGAAAGCAGCAACCTGTACAAAATGGTTTCCGTCGCAAACGAATTGATGTTTGCATACAGCACGGATAAGGGTTGTTTGAACACCTATATGGGTTACACCGTTTCTCCTTATTCCACGCAGTATATGAAGGAATTTGAATTTGCGGCGCAACAGGCTGTAAAAGACGGTGCAGGTTCGTTCTACGTTGTTCCTACCAGCTACGGTTGGCACATCATCATCACTACGTTCACCTTCCAAGGCGGCGAAGTGTACGGCGGTTACAACCATGCGGCAAGTGAAGAAGATGGTACCTTCTCCAACTTGTTCTACGAATATTTGAAGACGGATAAAATCGCTTCCTATACCAGCGACAAGCAAACGAAGGTCTTGAACGAATACAACAACGACGATTGCGTAACCTTGTATAAATCCAGATACCAAGATTTGTTGGATATGTAATCCAAGAGAACAATATATAAACAGAATCCCCGAAAGCGAAACGGCTTTCGCGGATTTTTTTGCAAAAAATTCCGGCAACGGAACTTTCTGTCGCAGGGCGCGTAAGCACTTTTTCTAAAAATAATTTCCCTCAAATTTTGGCAAAATGTTTGCAAAAACAGGGTATCGTATATAAAATTTTGCAATATGGCATAAAATTTAATCTTGTAAATCGTTTCCTACAAAAACTTAACAAATTTTCGGTGTATAATAGACAAAAACGCAAAGGAAGGAATGATTATGACTTATAACGAGTGGCAACAACTTTGGCTGGAAAATTACGTCAAACCGTCTGCGAAGGCAAGGACGTACCAAACCTATCGCAAGATGTTATCTTGCCATATCACCCCGGCAATCGGCAATTATGCGTTAGAAGAACTCACGCCGATGCGCCTGCAAACCTTCGTTACCGCCCTTTTAAAAAACGGCAATTTACAAACGGGTGCAGGGCTTTCGGTCAGTACTGTCAACCTCATCGTTACCATCGTGCAAAATTCGCTAAAAACCGCCTACGATTTGGGTAAAGTCGCCGTGTATTCGGGCGCAAAGGTAAAACGCCCCAAAGTTAAGCAAAAAATGGTGTCGTGCTTTACTTTATTCGAACAGAAACGCATCGAACGCGCCGTCCTTGCCGACAGCCGCAAAAAGATGCTCGGCGTGCTGTTGTGCCTGTATACAGGCTTGCGCGTGGGGGAGCTCCTCGCCCTCACTTGGTCGGATATCGATTTACAAAAAAGCTTGCTCACGGTTAACAAAACATGCCGTGACGAAAAGCGTTTTTCCGCCTCGCAAATCGTCGATGAACCCAAAACGGAATCCTCCAAACGCACCATTCCGATCCCGAAACAGCTGATACCTATCCTAAAATCGATGAAAATATCGCAAAAAGGGGAGCTTCTCATTTCAAACAAAGGCAACCCGATTGCCATTCGCTCTTATCAGCGCAGTTTTTCTTTTTTGCTGGATAAGCTTAACATTCCACACCGAGGTTTTCACGCTCTCCGCCACACGTTTGCTACCCGTGCAATCGAGTGCGGCATGGATGTAAAAACACTTTCCGAAGTGCTCGGTCACAAAAACGCCACGGTCACGCTCAACCGCTATGCCCATTCTCTTTTAGAACATAAAAAAGAGATGATGAATAAACTCGGCAAGCTGTTTATCTAACCGTTTGCGTCGCAAAAATCCGCTCACGTATGTAAAAAACGGGTGAAAAACCGTTAAAAATCAAAAAAAAGCAAGGCTTGCTGTCTTGCTTTCGTTTCAAAAAAGTGTACATCTAATATTCTATTAACTGTACAAGTTAACTGCTTTTTTGTTCATCATTACACATAACTTCGTGTCAAAAAAAGAATTTTTTTAAGAAATATACAAAAATCATGTAAATATTCTTGACTAATGCGATTTCAAGTAGTAAAATAAAATTAAGTTGATCACCTAATAGAATATTAGCTGTACGTTCGCGCACGCGTATAACAAAATAAAAGACAAAAAAGGCTGTGTCGCCTTAGCAAGCGTGGCGCATAAAAGGAGAGGCAAGGAGGGCGCAATGAGTAAAAAAATAAAAATCGTATTGATCGCCATTTGCGTTGCGTTGACTTTTACGGGTATTTCCATTTGGGGCGTTTTGCGTTCCCAAAACGACATTCAGGGCAAAACCGTCGTAGCCGTAAACGGCGACACCAATAAAACGCTGACCGCGGAACTTTCCGATTTTTACCCCGGTTTAACAAAAACGTTTGAAATTCGCTTGGACGGCAGTGCCGCCGACGATTACGTGGTAACACTGAATTTCCGTCACGAGCAGGGCGGCAAGCTCGAAGACTATTTAATGGTCGTCATCAGTACGTCGGAAATTAAAATAGAAAAAACATTAAAGGAATTGCTGGACGGGGAAGAAATTTCCCTCGGTAAAAATGCGGATGAAATTTACATTTCGTACACCATGCCCGAAAGCGTAGGCAACGAATCGCAAGGCACAACCGCCAACTTTTACATCGACCTGACGGCAAAGAATGACGTATAATTATGGAAAACGCTAATCCCCCCGAAGTACAAGCTGAAACCAAGGCGAAAAATCCAACTCTGACCAAGGTGTTGCGCATAGTGGGCGACGTTTTCCTCTTCTTGCTCATCGCGATTGCCATGTTTGTGTTGCTCATCAGCATCACGTCCAAAAAAGACGCAGACGGCACGGCAACCGTGTTCGGTTACCAGCTCCGTTTCGTGCAGTCCGATTCCATGGCAAAGTGCGACTTAACTGACGTCAGTAGCTATAAAATCAAAAGTATCCCCGTCAAATCCTGCGTGTTCGTAGAGGTCGCGCCCGATTCCGACGAGGAAAAAGAGGAATGGTACAAATCCTTGCAGGTCGGCGACGTGCTTACGTTCAAATATGTGTATACCAAGCAAGAAACCATCACCCACCGCATCATTCAAATTATGCCCAAGGAAACGGGCGGCTACCTTATCACCTTAGAAGGCGATAACAAAACGTCCGAAACCAACCTTCTCACCCAAACCATCGATACGTCGCTCACCGACAGCCCCAACTACATCATCGGCAAAGTCACGGGGCAGAGCTACGTCCTCGGCGTAGTGGTGTATGCGTTCAAATCCCCCGTGGGCATCGTGTGCTTCATCATCGTGCCGTGCCTCATCGTCATCGCGTTCGAAGTAATGCGCCTCGTCCGTGTGTTCGGCAAGGAAAAGAAGGAAAAACTCAAAGCGCACCAAGAGAGCCAAGCCAGCGAAATCGAAGAACTCAAACGCCAGCTCGCCCTCTTGCAACAAGGTATGGCGGCGACTGCGCCTGCGCAATCGGCAACGGAACCGCAACCCACGCCCGCCGCACCGCAACCCACCCCCCAAATTCCAGATTCTAATACGGAGCAAGCAGAGGAATCGGCACCGCCCGAAACGGAGTCCGAAACGGCAACAGAGGCAACTGCGGCAACCGAATCCACGGAAACCGCAGAACCCGAAACGGCAACCGAACCCTCGGCAGAGTCCGAAAAAGAATAATCCGTCGCGCGATATCGACGTAAAAATCCAATCGCAGGAGGTAATATCATGTATGTGTTAATTATCATCTTTATCATCATGGCGCTTGTCGTGGGTCTGTTCAGCATGTTCCTCGTCGGGCGTGAATTCGTAGAAGACGAACGCGCAAAACGTCAGCAGAAAGAGCAATCGGCAGAAGAACCTGCCCCTCAACCCGTTGTCGAAGAACCCGCCCCCGTTATCGAGGACGAAATTTGCGTCGACGACTTGCCCGAGGAAGAACCCGAGTATATCGAGGTCATTCCCGACAACACCATTGCCTTTTCGGCAGGCTCGCAAACCTTGGACGAAAAGTATTTGCAGCTTGCGCCAGAGTATAAGGGTTATTATGACGAAATCGTACGTTACGCCATGGCAGTGGAGGGCAGCAAACGCTTCAAAAACGTGCAGTACGAGGAGTACAAAGTCGGCAAAAACCGCCTTGTCCGCTTAAAAATCAAGCGTGACGTGGTCATTTGCGAATTAGTGATCCCTAACCTCGCGTTCAAAAACTATATCAGCGACAACAAAATCGCTATGAAGCAAGCCCCCGCCACCATCAAAGTGACGGACGAGGTCGCGCTCGCCGCCGTAAAAGACAGTATCGGCATCGCCGTAGAAGCAATCGAAGAGGAGCGCGCTTACAAAAAGGAGCAAGCGCGTATCCGTCGCAGACAGCAACGCGCTGCCGCACGCGAAACGGCAAAATCCGCCGAAGAAGAATCCGAACCGACCGCCGAACCGCAAACAGAAAGCGTATCGCAAGCGGAATCTTTCGACGCGTAATCCAACTCAAACTATCCACCCCCCAATCCTCTTGGGGGGGCAACCCTACTACCCTTTGTGAGGGGGTAACCACTCCCTCACCCCTTCGGGGGCAAAGCAGGTAGGGGACAATATATATTATATATAATGTAGTGCGTTCAGGCTTGTTTTGGGTCTTATACCGACGGCCCATAAAGGGGGGGGAGCGGAGTGTATCTTACCCCAAACTGCACTCAGCCTTGCACACAAAAAAACACACAAAACAATTCAAACTGTATCCAATCGGCGTTGTGAAATGCCGAAAACGATAAATACTAAAAAAGGAGGAACGGGCAAAAATGGGAAAAGGCAAAATCAGAACATTACTTGTTGCATGTGTCATGATTATGTTATGCTCGGCGATGATCGTCGGCGGCACGTACGCCTTGTGGACGGATACCGTCACAGTCAGCAACCACCTTGTGGCAGGCTCTCTTGACGTCAAACTCGCCCGCACGTCGCTCAGCAAAACCTATCTTGATACCGAAACGGGCTATTTGACCACCGACCAAGACACCACCGAACTCGATTTATCCGAAGCCACCACCGCCAACGTGTTTGGCATTGCAGACGATGAATTGATTGTTCCTTGTTCGTCTTACGAGGCTACGTTAAAGCTCAGCAACGTAGGCAGTGTAGCGTTCAATTACGACGTTGTCATTCAATGCACCTCTGTCAGCAACGCGCTTGCAGAACAGTTGGCAGTGTATGTCGACGACGTACAAGTCGGCTACCTTTCTGATTTCTATGCAGAAGGCGAAGAAGCCATCATCTCACAGCAAACCATGTCCAAAACGGACGCGGCAAAGCTCTTTACCGTTAAAATCGTCTTTGAAGACCTTGATACAAACAATAACGCAAAAGGTCAATCGGCAAGCTTCGATTTAGTGGTAAAAGCTACCCAGGCTACCCAAGCTCCTACGCAAAACGCGTAAAGGGTAAGCCAAACCAAACACCGCTGCACAAGGCAGCAAAAACAACAAAAAAATTTAAATAGAAAGGAGATATTTTGTATGAATAAGACAATGAAGCGTAACGTATTGTTGTCCGCAGTTTTGGCAATTATGCTTTGCGTAAGCCTGATTGCAGGCGCAACGTTTGCATTGTTCACTTCCGAAAGCAAGGTGAATATCGCCGTTACTTCCGGTAAAGTACAGGTTGAGGCACATATCCAAAACCTCGAACTGTATTCCCCCACGAGTATTGCGTTGAACGGTTCTATCGTTGACCCTGCAAACAAGGCAACGGGTGAAACGTTTGCAAACGGTGGTTCTGCGTCCGTAAGCGAAAACGAACTTACCCTCTCGGGTGTAACCCCCGGCGACAAAGTTACCTTTGAAATCCACGTTGAAAATAAGAGTAACGTTGCTATCAAATATCGTACCATTCTCGCTTGCACCGAAGACGACGGGCTTTTCAGCGGCCTCAAAGTAGAAATCGGTAACGAAATTAACACGTACGCAGGTAACACCGTTATTTCTGAATATAAAGGCCTTTCCGCTGGCGAAGAGATCATGGATAAAGAGACAATCGTTCCCGTATCTATCGAACTTCCCACCACGGCTGGTAACGAATATCAAGATAAATCTACTACTATTTCCTATAAAGTAGAAGCAGTTCAGGGCAACACCGAAACGTCTGACCCCGACGCATCTACCACCTACATCTACAGCGCACACGACTTGGTTGCATTGCAATCCAAGACCGGCGTTTCCAGAATCGAATTCTTGAACGATATCGATATGGCAGGCTACGCATGGAACGGTTTGACTACGAGCAACTTCGTTGATGAACGCGGTGGCGTAGTTAGCACCATCGTTGGTAACGGTCACACCATTTCCCATTTGAGCAAACCCTTGGTTGCTTATACGGCTTATGAAGTGGCTATCAGCAACTTGACGATTGCTGAATCCACCATTGCAACCATTATCACTTCCACCAATGAAGACGCTTCGGGCGCATTCGTTGCTACCGCAGATTACTGCGACATTACTTTAACGGATTGTAAAGTAGAATCCACTGTAATTGGCGACAATCAAGCTAAATACGCTGGTGCATTTGTTGGTTATTTCTCTGGTAATGCACTTACGATCTCTGGTTGTGAAGCAACGTCTTCCACGTCGGTAAAAGGCTATAAAAACCTCGGCGGTATCATTGGTTTCTGCCAAACGAGCACTTACGAACAAAAAATTGAAAACTGCACTTCTAACGCAATTCTTGCAAATGCAGAACACGTTGGTACGGTTGTGGGTACGGTAAACAACCCTTACACCTTGACGATTAACGGTACGTATGCAGAAAAAGTTTGCGGTCGTATCGTAGACGCTACTGTTATCATCAACGACACTGTATACTGCTCCGCAGCATACTTGAAAAATGTACTTAGTGCAAACAACTACAATGTAACCCTCGCACACGACTATGTTGTGGTAGACGCTTGGACGCCCGTTTCGTTCAATGTTCCTGCAAGCTTCACTTTGGACGGCGCAGGTCACACCATCAGCGGCTTGACCAATGCTTTGGTGATCGGCCAAACTAATATGAACGTTCAAATCAGCAATTTGACCATTGCTAGCGCAAACATTCTCGCTAACACGCAAGCAACCACCAATGGTCTTGCTACCGCTGCTTTCGTTGCAAGTGTAGATGCCGGATCCCAAGTTATCCTTAATAACTGCCACGTTGTAAGCTCCAAAATCGAAGCGAAAAACTTTGGTTCCGCAGAACCCCGCGCGGCTGCTTTCCTCGGCTACATCAGCGACGGCACTGCTTCCCTTGTAGGTTGTACCGTAACCGATACCGAAATCGTAAGTGAATCGGGTGCGGCTGGTCTTATCGGCGCAACCTATGCAAACACCACTATCGAAAACTGCTCCGTAAACGGTAATTCTTCCGTTAAGAGCACGGAAAACAGAACGGGTAAAAACGCAATCGCAGGTTACCTCGTTGGTTCTATTATCGACTCTAAAGCACACGTTGCTATCAAAGGTTGCACCGTAGCTTCCACTGTAAGCATTTTCAACGACGGCGCACAAGCATTGGCTAACGGCCTTGTTGGCAGAACAGTTTTGGGCGGCACGTTTGAAATCGACGGCACCGCATACGTAACCGCAGCACAATTGCAAGCAATCCTTTCGGGTGCAAATGTTACCCTCACGAAGAACTACGTCCTCACCGACGCTTGGACTTCTTTGAGAAATACCAATAGTTACAACGCTGTAGTTCTTGACGGCGCTGGTCACTACATTGCAGGTCTTACCACCGCTTTGTATGTAGATACCTATACCAGTTCTTTGACCGTTAAAAATTTGACGATTAAAGATTCTACCATTGCTTACATTGAGGGTAATTGTCAAACCGGTATCGGTGCGATCGTTGGCTATATGACTGGTGAAGATGTTACCATTGTTAACTGTCATTTGCAAAACGTAACCGTTAACAACGACGGCAGCAACTTGCAGGTTGGCGGTTTCATCGGTAGTTTCAATACTGCAAAATTGACGGTTTCTGGCTGCACCGTAACGGATTGCGAAATCAATGCAGACAGCTCCGCTGGTGCAATCGTTGGTTTGATTAACAGCTCTAACGGCGAAGAGATTGAAATTTCTGACTGCACCGTAACGGGTTGCTCCATCAAATCTTTTGACAGTGGTAATTGGAGAATCGGCGCAATCGTTGGTACGGTTTGTGGCGACGGCGAAACGAAAATTACGAATTGCACGCAGAGCAACAACACATTTGCTATGGTTAACAGCTCGGCAACCAACCCTGGTCACGAACTTTATGGTCGTATCGTAAGTGATAAGGGTGCAACTGTAGTCATCGCATAAGCAAAAAAAATAGGGCAGAACGTCGTAGCGGTAAAATAGGGGAGTGTAAAAAAGAGTATATCTAAGCGCAACCGAAATACCGCGCGACCACGCGCAACATAAAGAACCTGTCTGACGGCAAGCGGGGGCTTGCATATCGCACCCCCGCTTGCTATTTTTTTATTGCAGTGTGTGTCATACCGACTGAGCCGCTATGCGGCGAATGGAGTGTATCTTACACACCGCGTTTTACTCCTTGCATATCTTACCACCCAAATCAACAATTTTTCCCCAAAGGCTTGCAATATGCCAACAAATATGCTATAATAAATCGCGTAAGGCAAAAGCCAAGGAGAAACGGCTATGAAAATTTCAACGGAAATCGATTCTACGGCGAAAATCGTCGGCGAAGAAAAGGCGGTAGAATACGTCGCCAAAGCAGGATTCGAGGCATGGGATTTTTCCATGTTCAAAATGCGTGCTTTTGGTGCAAACGGCGCAACGAACGGTGATGCATACCCCTTAAACACCAAGCAATACGTTCAATTTGCAAGACAACTCAAAAAAATCGGCTTGGATAACGGTATCGTTTGCAATCAATCGCACGCCCCGTTTCCTTCGTACGTGCACGGCGTCGATTGCTTAAAACGCGCTATCGAATGCACGGCAGAGGCTGGCGGTTCGGTTTGCGTTATTCACCCCAACAACGATTGGTCGGACGAGGACAATGCGGAAATGTATCGTTCCATGCTGCCTTTTGCCAAGGAACATAACGTAAAAATCGCGGCGGAAAATATGTGGAACTACGATTATGAAAAAGGGGAAACGGTGCCTTGTGCGTGTTCCACGCCCGAACGCTTTAACAGCGTGTTGGACAAAGTGAACGATGCGCACTTGATTGCGTGTTTAGATATCGGTCATGCCGAAATGCGCGGCTTAAACACAAGCGCAGTCGAAATGATTGCCGCATTGGGCGCTCGTTTACAGGCTTTGCACGTGCATGACATCGACTTGGTGCACGATAACCACCAAATCCCGTTTTCTCTGAACGTCGATTTTCAAGCGGTAATCAATGCCCTGAAAAAGAACGATTATCAAGGGGATATGACGTTAGAAGCGTCCTACTATTTGGGTGCGTTCGATCAATCGAACGTAATGGAAGGTGTTTGCAATTTAGCCCGCGCCGCACAACGCTTAAAATCCATGTTTTTAGCCTAATCGTAGTTGCGTACGGGTGTGTCACCCACCCTTGTTTTTTGGGGGGCATACCGACCGCAATACTGACATAATCTCTATCTTGTCATACCGACAGAGGGCGGTTTTACCGCCCATTTCAATTCGTTCCGTGTCATACCGACTGAACTCCGAATGGGTGAACGGAGCATATCTTAAAAATAATTCCCGTACGGGTCACCAAACAAGCAAAAAGACACAGGACAAAATCC
>CAYRAY010000043.1:0-13622 GCA_964422405.1 uncultured Clostridia bacterium
AAATAAGTGTTGACAGGTTAAAAAATATGTAGTATAATGGGAACAGTCAAACGCGTGACGACAAAATAATTCAGTGTAAGGTGTTTTATATGGGAACAAAATCCGTAATACTATTAGAATCGAACAGCGCGGTAGTCGCGCAACTTAAAGAAGCGTTTATCGAAAGTGGCAATTACAGCGTCGCCTATACGGGCGACGACGGGGACGAGGGCATTAAAAAGATTCTCGCCCTCAAACCCGATTTAATCGTCGTAGGTATGTTTTTGAAGGGAACGGACGGTTGCGGCGTCATTCGCACAATCAAGGGCGGTTTGCCGCAAACCAAAATCGTAGCGACGGGTATGGCGTCCGATTCGCTGATAGAATCGGCAATCCACGCAGGTGCGGCATATTATCTGGTCAAGCCGTTCAGCATGAAGGCGGCAATGGAGCGCATCGCCGAGATTATGGACGAAAGCGCGCCGTCGGAAAAGGAAACCTTCACGCTCAAGCGCAGACCGTTGAGTTTGGACGAAAAAATTAGCGAAATTTTCATTTCTATCGGTATTCCACCGCACATCAAAGGGTATGGTTACTTACGCGAAGGGATAAAGATGACCATTGAAAATCCCTTTGTCATCAACAGCGTCACCAAGGAATTGTATCCGTCTATCGCAAAGCGGTTTAATACCACGTCCAGCAAGGTAGAACGCGCCGTCCGTCACGCTATCGAAGTGGCGTGGAACCGTGGCAGGATCGATGCAATTAACGCCATTTTCGGCGCACGTATCTATTTAGGCAACGAAAAGCCGACCAACAGCGAGTTTATCGCGTTGGTAGCCGATAAGCTTATTCTCGAGAACCTCGTATAAATAGGGAAGAAAAAGCACCCGACAATCTTCCGTCGGGTGCTTTTTCTATACGTTTTTACTTTTAGTTTCGGCTTAGTACATGCCGCCCATGTCACCGCCAGCGGGTGCAGGTGCAGGAGGGGTAGGGATGTCGGTTACGATGCTTTCCGTCGTCAACAAGGTGGAAGCAACGGAAGCCGCGTTCTGCAATACCGAACGGGTAACCTTGGTCGGGTCAATGATGCCGCATTCTACCATGTCGCAATACTTGTTGTTCAATGCGTCAAAGCCATAGTTGGTTTTGCCTGCCGTCAATACTTTGTCTACGATTACCGAGCCGTCCAAACCTGCGTTCTTCGCAATCTGTCTGATCGGTTCTTCCAAAGCCTTCAAAACGATACTTGCGCCCGTCTTTTCGTCGCCTTCCAAGGTTGCAACCAACTTTTCGATAACGGGAACGGCAGAGAGGAGTGCGCTACCGCCTCCGGGTACGTAGCCTTCTTCCACAGCCGCACGAGTTGCCGCCAAAGCGTCGTCAATGCGCAATTTCTTTTCCTTCATTTCTACTTCGGTTGCTGCGCCAACGCTGATAACGGCTACGCCGCCTGCCAACTTCGCAAGGCGTTCTTGCAACTTTTCTCTGTCGTAATCGGACTTCGTTTCTGCAATTTGCGATTTGATGGAAGCAATGCGTGCTTTAATTTCTTGCGCATCGCCTGCGCCGCCGACAATCGTCGTGTTTTCCTTGTCGATACGCACGGAGGAAGCTCTCCCCAACATATTCGGTGTTACTTCTTTCAGTTCCAAACCGAGGTCGGAGGAGATGACTTCGCCGCCCGTCAAGGTTGCGATATCGCGCAACATTTCCTTTCTTCTGTCGCCAAAGCCGGGAGCTTTTACGGCAACGGAATTGAACACGCCCTTCAACTTGTTCACGATGAGTGCGGCAAGTGCGTCACCTTCTACGTCTTCTGCGATAATCAAAAGCTTTGCGCCCTGCTGCGCAAGGGGTTCGATAACGGGCAAAATTTCTTGTAAGCTGGAAATTTTCTTATCCGTGATCAAGATGTACGGATTTTCCAAAACGGCTTCCATCTTGTCGGTGTTCGTAACCATGTAGGCGGAAGCGTAACCGCGGTCGAACTGCATACCTTCTACGGTGTTGAGTTCCGTGTTCATCGATTTGCCTTCTTCCACGGTGATAACGCCGTCTTTGCCGACGATTTCCATCGCCTTTGCAATCAATGCGCCTACTTCCGTGCTGCCAGCGGAAATGGAAGCGGTCTGTTCAATCGCCTTGTTGCTTTCTACGGCTTTGGAAATGGAACGCAAATGTTCTACCGTAGCATCAACCGCCTTTTTGATACCTTCTTTCAAAATTACGGGGTTTGCGCCTGCAGCCAAGTTTCTAAGCCCTTCGCGAACAATCGCTTGCGCCAAAACCACAGCCGTCGTCGTACCGTCGCCGGCTACGTCGTTGGTCTTGGTTGAAACTTCTTTTACAAGTTGCGCACCCATATTTTCAAACGGGTCATCCAATTCAATTTCTTTTGCAATCGTCACGCCGTCGTTCGTGATGAGGGGTGCGCCGAATTTTTTATCGAGCACTACGTTTCTACCTTTGGGACCGAGGGTGATTTTGACGGTATCCGCCAAAACGTTCACGCCTTTTTCCAAGGCTTTTCTTGCATCTTCTCCGTATTTAATCTGTTTAGCCATAATCTATATCTCCTTGCAATTCTTTTTTTAGTCTTCAACCACGGCAAGAATGTCGCTTTGTTTCAAAATGGTAAATTCTTTGCCGTCTACTTTGAAGTTGGAACCTGCGTAGTTCGAGCAGAGCACTTTGTCGCCTACTTTCACTTGCATTACCACTTCTTTGCCGTCAATAATCCCGCCGGGGCCTACGGCAACCACCAAACAGGTTTGGGGTTTTTCTTGTGCGGAGCTAGGTAAATAAAATCCGCTTTTGGTCTTTTCTTCAACCGTTACGCTTTCTACTACGACTTTGTCGAATAAAGGTTTAATGTTCATAATAATCCTCCAAGATAATCCGCCTTAGGCGGTGTTCTTTTTTGTACGCATATATTATAACCGCTTTTTGGGGTATCTCAAACAAGAAAAACGCTTTTTGGTAAAAATTTTCCAAGTTTTTTTGAAAAAATTTCCTAATTTGCGGTGCGGCAACGAAAAGTTGCGTAAATGTATTGATTTTTTCAGGGAAAAGTGTTATAATCAAAACGATATTTCGCATAAAAGGAGAACGAATTTATGCCGATGAACAAGTGGGACAAACGTTTTATGCAACTTACGGAAATGGTGGCTACGTGGTCAAGCTGTTATCAAAGCAATCGCCACGTCGGCGCAATTATCGTCAAAGATAAACGAGTAATGGCAACGGGCTATAACGGCGCGCCTGCAGGCATTCAAAGCTGTGAGGAAAAAGGAGAGTGTCTGCGCCGCAAACTCAACGTAGAAAGCGGTACCAAGCAAGAACTGTGTTTTGCTGTCCATGCCGAACAGAACGCGGTCATTCAAGCCGCTCGTTCGGGGATAAATACCAACGGTTCAACTTTATATTGTACGCACCAACCATGCGTGATATGCGCAAAAATCATCATCAACGCAGGGATACGCAGGGTCGTTTACAAACACGGCTACCCCGACGCGTTTTCTTTGCAACTCTTTGACGAGGCAGGCGTTCTCGTCGAAAAATTTGAAGATGAACAAGAAGATTAAAAAAGGAAGGACTATACTATGAGCAATCCCATCGTAACTTTTGAAATGGAAAACGGCGCAATCTTTAAGGCAGAACTCTACCCCGAAAAAGCGCCAAACACCGTCAACAATTTCCTCGCCCTCGTCAATCAGGGCTTTTACAACGGCTTGATTTTTCACCGCGTCATTGCAGGGTTTATGATCCAAGGCGGCGATCCCAACGGCGTAGGCACGGGCGGTCCCGGTTATCATATCCGCGGCGAATTTTCGGCAAACGGCTTCCGTCAAAACGATGTTTCGCATGTCCGCGGCGTGCTTTCCATGGCTCGTGCGCAAGATTTCAACTCCGCAGGTTCGCAATTCTTCGTTATGCATGACGAGGCAGACTATCTTGACGGGCAGTACGCGGCATTCGGTAAGGTTATCGAAGGCATGGAAACGGTCGACCAAATCGCTTCCGTCAAAACCGATTGGGGCGATAAGCCTTACGAAGCGCAAAAAATGGTAAAGGTCACGGCGGAAACCTTCGGCGTGGACTATCCCGCTCCCCAAAAAGCATAAAGAGGCAGTCAGATGACCGATTACACGATATATCAAAATCCGCTCAGCACCCGTTACGCCAGCAAGGAAATGCAACACGCCTTTTCCGACGAAAAGCGTTTTAAGCTTTGGCGTAAACTTTGGGTCGCCCTTGCGGAGTCGGAAATGGAACTCGGCTTAAATATCACGCAAGAACAGGTTGACGAATTAAAGCAGTATGCCAAAACCATCGATTACGAGCTTGCGGAAAAATTTGAAAAAGAGGTGCGCCACGACGTTATGGCGCACGTGCATGCTTACGGCAGTTACGCCAAAAAAGCCATGCCGATTATTCACCTTGGCGCAACCAGTTGCTTTGTCGATTGCAACGCCGAGGCAATGATGATTAGCGACGGCTTGGACATCATCTTGAAAAAGCTTGTCAACGTCATGGACAAGTTAAAGCGGTTTGCACTCCGTTATAAGGATTTGCCCACCCTCGGTTTTACCCATTTACAGCCTGCCCAGCTGACCACGGTCGGCAAGCGTGCCACCCTTTGGTTGCAAGATTTGGAAATGGACTACCAAAACCTTATCAATGTCAAAGCCCACTTAAAATTGCGCGGCGTAAAGGGTACTACGGGTACGCAGGCAAGCTTTATGGAGCTGTTCGGCGGCGACGAGGAAAAGGTAAAACGGCTTGAAAAGTTGGTGGTTGAAAAACTCGGCTTTTCGGCTGTATACGGCGTGACGGGACAAACCTATCCCCGAAAGTTAGACTATAACGTCCTTTGCGTGCTTTCTCAAATTGCGCAAAGCGCCTACAAATTCTCCAACGATATCCGCATTTTACAGAATATGAAAGAGGTGGAGGAGCCGTTCGGCAAAAAGCAAATCGGTTCTTCGGCAATGGCATACAAGCGTAACCCGATGCGTTGCGAGCGCATGGGCGGATTGGCAAGATACCTCATTACCCTGCCGATGAACAGCGCCATCACTTCTTCCACGCAGTGGTTCGAGCGCACGTTGGACGACTCGGCAAACCGTCGTATCGTCAATGCACAAGCCTTTTTGACGGCGGACGCTATTTTGAACGTGTATATGGACGTTGCGGATAATTTGGTGGTGTACGAAAAGGTCATCGATAAACACATTCGCGCAGAGCTTCCTTTCATGGCTACGGAAAATATCCTTATGGCGTGCGTAAAGGCAGGCGGTGATCGTCAGCACTTGCACGAAAAAATCCGCGTGCTTTCTATGGAGGCGGGCAAAAACGTCAAGCAGGAAGGCAAAGAGAATAATCTGATTGACCTCATTCGCAAAGACAGCGATTTTGCTGCGGTTTGGAAGGACTTGGACGATATTCTCGATCCCAAAAAGTTTATCGGCAGAGCGCCGAGCCAAACGGTTGAATTTATTCAAAACGAAATCGACCCGATTTTGAATAAGCACGCCGACTTGCTTGGGGAACACGGCGATGTCCGTATTTAAGTTTCCGCAAAAATGATTTACGAAATCGCGGGCTTGCGTGTTCGGTTTCAAAACAAATATCCGTACACGGACGAGGTGTGCAAACCCTACCTTTCCGCCGACCAAACCGCATTGGAAGATATGGCGGTGTCCGTCGGCAGAGAGAAGTTTTTGTGTGAAAAAGCCAACCATACGGGGTATTCGGACGGATATATCGAACATATCTGTCTTTTCCGTGCTTTCAGTCAACGCTTGCCCATGCAAAACCGCTTTTTGTTGCATGCCTCCGTCGTGGAGTATCAAGGCGGCGGTTATGCGTTTTTAGGCAGAAGCGGCGCAGGTAAGTCCACGCATACCAATCTTTGGTGCCAGTATTTGCCGAGCGCTCGTATACTCAATGGCGATAAACCGATTGTGCATGAACAAGACGGCGAGTTTTACGCGTACGGCACACCGTGGCAGGGGAAAGAAAATATAGGTTATAACGGAAAAGTGCCTTTGCGTGCGCTTTGCTTTCTCGAACAGGCACAGGAAAATGAAATCTCCGTTTTACCGCTCGCCGAAAGCGCAAAACGATTGCTTTTGCAAACGCTGTTGCCGACGGACTTGCAAAATGCCGAGGCCACCTTGCGCCTGTTAGACGAGTGCGTAAAAACTGTGCCGTGCTATTTGCTCCGTTGCGATATTTCCAAGGCGGCGGTTCGTTGCGCTTTTTCCGTGCTGACGGGACAAACATTTATCGAGAATACAGAGGAAGAAAATGAAAATTAAGCAAGGCTTTGTCGTACGGGAAGTAGGCGGCAGTTTTGTTGCCGTGCCTATTGGCGAAATGGGCGAAAAATTCCGTGGTATGATCAACTTAAACGGAACGGGCGCGTTTCTGTGGGAGTTCTTTTTAAAAGAGCACACTTTGGACGAGGCGGTTTCGGCTTTGTGTGCGGCGTATGAAGTGACGGAAGAACAGGCGCGCGTCGATGCGCAAACATTTATGCTAACGCTGATAAAAAACGGCTTTGCCGAATAAGGAACGACTAAAACTATATTGGAATCCGCTATGAAAAATATACGCGAATATTTACAATCGCATGGTAGGTATGTCGGTCCAACCGTCGGGACGAGTATGTTGCCTATGCTAAAAAGCGGCAGAGATACCGTGGTTATTCAAGCCAAAACCGCTCGCCTTGCGCCGTTGGACGTTGCGTTGTATCTGCGGGGCGGCGGCTACGTGTTGCACCGTGTGATTGCCGTGATGGAAACGGGCTACATCTTTCGCGGAGATAATACCTTCGTGGACGAAATAGTGGCGGAAGAGGATGTCATCGGCGTTTTAACGGAATTTTTCCGCAAGGATAAACATGTGGTTTGCCGTTCGGATAAGCGTTATTCTGCGTATGTTCGGCGACGAATACATTCGTATGGAATTCGCCGTTTTTTCTTTCGTTGTAAGCAGCGGTGCAAGCGCATAATAAAAAAGATTTTACAAAAGTGAGGGGTGTATGCCGAAAGGTAAACAGAAAAACGAAGGGGCTGTATGGCTTAAAAGGGAGACGGGCGCATATCGTTGCCGCGTTGCGCTTTTGTGCGCGCTCGGCGTTGTATGTTCGGCGGCGTCCTTGTTTTTTGCCTATTTTATCGGCGATTTTTTGAACGGCGCCATAGACGGCAACACCAAGACCGTAAGGATTTTTCTTGGTGTGCTTATCGGGCTTTTGTTCCTTAAAATCGGCTTGAAGGTAGGGGAGAGCTATTATGCGGAAACATTGCGCGCAAAACTGGTGATTGCCCTTCGCAATCGTGTGTTTTCCGGATTGTTACGCGCCGATTATGCCGCTGTTTCCGAATATCATAGCGGAGAATTGTTGCACCGTGTCACTACGGATGTAAACGAAGTTGCCTCGTCAACCGTGCGTTTTTTTCCTGCCTTTCTTTCGGCGTGCGCGCAGGTGGTTGGGGTGGTCGTTATTCTGTTGACGATACAGCCGATTTTTACCGCCGTGTATGTATTGGGCGGCGCGGTGTTTGCCGCCGTTGCGGTACTGTTCCGCAAAAGCTTAAAGGAACGGCAAAAAGAAGTGCTTGCCGTCGACGGGGCGCAACGTTCGTTTTTCTTGGAAAATATCCGTGCCTTACCGACGGTGAAGGCGTACTCCGCCGAACGGGAAAGCGAAACAAAAATGGACGGCTTGGGGAAAGAGCTTTTGCAAAAATCGCAAAAGCGCAATGCCGTTCGCACGGGCTTGGGCGGTATTTTTTCTCTGCTCGGCAACGTCGGCTTTTTGTTTGCGGCGGTTTGGTATGCCGTCGGCTTTCTGCGTGGTTACCCCGTCAACATCGGGAGTGTATTATCTGTGGTGTTATTGCTTATGCAATTCCAACAGCCGTTGACGCGTTTATCTGGATTGGTGCTTGCCTATTACGCACGGATTACGGCGGCGGAACGCCTTGCCGAAATTGACGGTTTTCCCAAAGAGGCGGACACCGCAGGCGAAAGTTTTGCGACGGAGGATTTTGCCGAACTTTTCGCGGAAAATCTTGCGTTTTCCTATGGCAGGGGTGAGGTTTTGCACGACGTGTCCTTCCGCGTTCGCAAAGGTGAAATTGTTTGTGTGACAGGCGGTTCGGGAGCAGGAAAAAGCACGCTATTGAAACTCATTTTGGCGATTTTGCAACCGACCGACGGACGGCTTTTCGCCGCAGATCAAAAGGGAAATCGTTTGCCCGTGTCTAAGGCGACAAGAGGGTTGTTTGCCTACGTGGCCCAACAAAACTTTTTGTTGTTTGGCACAATTTACGAAAATTTGACCTTTTTTACCTCGGAAACCCGCAAAAATGCCGATGATTTTTTGGAAAACGAAGTGAAAGCCGCATTGACGGTGGCTTGCGCAGATTTTGTTTATGATTTGCCGAACGGACTGCAAACTGTGCTTGGCGAGGGCGGAAGCGGGTTGTCCGAAGGAGAGTTGCAACGCTTGTCTGTAGCACGTGCGTTGTTGTCTGATCGTCCCGTTTTGTTGTTGGACGAGGCAACTTCCGCTTTGGACATTGAAACCGAACGCGCGCTGTTGAAAAATATCCGCTCTCTTACGGGCAAGACCTGCCTTATGGTCACGCATAGGACGGCTGCTTTGGATATCGCCGACAGTGCATTCGTTGTCAAAGACGGGAAAATTTTACCGCAAAATAGCACGACGATTTAATGAAAGATTTTTCAAAACAAAACAAAAAAACGAGCTATACGCTGTATTGCGTGTAGCTTGTTTTTTATAATCATAAAAAGGTTATTTTATGCTGTTTCGGTATTCTCCCGGGGTCATACCCACGTATTTTTTGAACACGGATGTGAAGCTGGAAATGGAATCAAAGCACAAAAGGTCGGAAATTTGTGAAAATGGCACGTTTTTGCGAATGAGCTTTTTAGCCTCGTCAATTTTTAATTTCATGTATGTTTGGTAAATGCTCATGCCCGTCTTCGCCTTGAAAAAGGTGCATAAATGGGTTGTGCCGTAGTGCAGGGCTTCCGTCAAGTCCAAAAGCTGAAACTGCCCGTACACCTTGGAGGTTAAAAATTTGAAAATTTCGTCTTCCAATTCGGAAGAATCGGCGATCTTGGAAACGAAAAATCCTTGCGAGGTCGGCGCCTTCTGTTGGGCAATCCGCAACAGATAAATCAACAGCGTTTCTAACGAATTTTTGATGATTTGTTCGCCGCCGAGGTTGGGGTGTGGTTTTAATTTCAATTCCGTCAAATGGGGGTCGAAATCGGGCAACTCAAAGGTTTGTTCCGCTTCCGACATAATGTTTTGCAAAAGATAGCGGTAATTTTCGGGAACGGGGTATGTTTTGCCCTTAAACACGTTCATCGATTCCGATTTTGTGGTAAAGGAAAGGATGAAAAGGTTGGGTTCTTTGTCACCGCTTTCTACATAGTGGGGCTGATTCGGCTTGATGAACAGCATTTCGCCCTGTTTAAGCTCGATACGCTTGTTGCCGAGCCCGACAAAGACATTTTCTTTATCGGCGTAGTTAATTTCCCAAAAATCGTGTTTTTCTTCGGGGAATACGTAGTTTTTTTCCAACGACTGATAGTGTATCGTGACGATTTTTTGCACGTTCAACAAGTTGGAAATTTTGTGCATATAAAATTTTGTGGGTTTGCCTCGTCTTTCCATATTTATAGTATAACAGATATTTCCCCGTTTGTAAATTGATTTTCGTGGGTGTAAAAATATTTCGTTTGGGGATTTTGCGAAAGAATTTCAAAAAAAACGGAAATAATTTCTATTGCATTTTCCGCGATTTGCGGTATAATATAGGAAAAAGAAAAAATGGAGAAGGACTATGAACGAATATATCCGTACCTATAAACCCGTTGCAGAGCTTTTTGCGCTAGAAGGCGAAGTGCTTGAAATTTGCCCCTACGGCGAAGGGCATATCAATTTAACGCTCCTTGTCACCACGACGAAAAAGCGTTATATCATGCAAAAAATGAACACCAAGGTTTTTACCGATCCCGATAGCCTTATGGCGAATATCTGCGGCGTTACCGAACATTTGAAAGCACGCGGAATCGAAACGTTGAGCGTCGTGCCGACCAAAGACGGCAAGCAATTCTTGAAAGGCGAAGAATGTTATCGCGTATACGATTTCATCGAAAATACGGTTACCTATCAAAAGGTTACCGACAGCGAAGTGTTCAAGAATTCGGGAAAGGCATTTGGCGAATTCCAAAACTACTTGGCTGAATTTGACGCTTCCAAATTGACGGAAACCATTAAGCGTTTCCACGATACTCCCAAGCGTTTTGCGGATTTTAAGGCTGCTTTGGCGGAAGATAAAATGGGTCGTGCGGCAAGCTGTAAAGAAGAAATTGATTTTGTTCTTTTGCACGAAAATACCTACGGCATTGCTATGGCAGGCTTGCAGGACGGTTCTTTGCCCTTGCGCGTTACGCATAACGATACTAAACTCAACAATATTTTGATGGATGCAGAATCGGGCGAAGCACGTGCGGTTATCGATTTGGACACCATTATGCCCGGTTCGATGTTGTTCGACTTTGGCGATTCTATCCGTTTCGGTGCATCTACGGCTGCCGAGGACGAACAAGACCTTAGCAAAGTGCATTTCGATATCCGTCTTTTTAAGGCGTATGCAGAGGGCTATTGCGGTGCAGTAAAGGCAAGTATTACGTCAAGAGAGGCTGAATTGTTGTCCTATGGCGCATATTTGATGACGGTAGAGTGTGGTATGCGTTTCTTGACGGACTATTTGGCAGGCGATACCTATTTTGCAACCAAATACCCCGAACACAACCTCGTTCGTTGCCGTACGCAACTCCGTTTGGCAAGTGAAATGGAAGCACAGTTCGAGGAAATGGGCAAAATCATTCAAGAAATTGTAAAATAAGCATTGCTTACAAGCAATACTTTTGCAAATAGTATAGGATAATAGAATAGAGTACCCTCAACTTTGGTTGGGGGTATCTGTTATTGTGTGGTTTTGGTATGTTTTGTACATAGTGTACCGCATAAAACAGAGAAGCCGACCTTCGATAGGAGAAAAGTATGACAATAAACTGCGTATGAGAACACAATCTGGGCGACAGCTTTGCTTTATGCCACAAATTTTATCGGCGCATATACCCGTGGGGAGAGCCTTGAAATTGCAAAGGTTAAGGTGTCGCAGGAAATTCGTTCTAATTGCAAATGGCTGGGCGTGGATACTACCAAGGAAATGGAAGTTATGATTGTCGGGGAGAAATACTCCGAGCTCGCCATTCGCGACGCGGATTCTGATGTGATTTTTGAAAGCGAACAAGCACCGCTGAGCGTAGAAGAATATGAAACGTTGAAAAATTTGGTTTTGAAGTCGGCAAAAGATTTTCTTGCTTTGTACGAATCCATTCCCGATAAGGATGCCTCGGCGATCGCTGAACGAAAAACATTCCATGGGGAAGTTCCGCGCACGGAAAAGGAAATGTACGAACACACCAAGAATGTGAATGCGTATTTTTTTTTGGGAATTGGAGATTGCTGCCGATAACGACGGCAATATTTACGAGTGTCGAAAGCGTGGCGTTGAAACACTGGAAAGAAACCCCAATTTTCTGCAAAATGCGGTCATAGAGGGGAGTTGTGGCGAGGATTGGTCACTACGCAAAGTTCTGCGCCGCTTTATATGGCACGATCGCATTCACGCCAAAGCCATGTACCGAATGACGTTAAAGGTGTTTGGGGCGGAGTATGCGGTAAAGCCGTTTTGCTTTTGAAGGGAATTTGAGCGAATTTATATAAAATAGGGTTAAATGGTTGCGTTTTTGGCTATGCTATACCTTGAAAATAGAAAATCGGGGGCAGGATATGGCAAAAATCGTGATTATCGGCGCAGGCGTTACGGGACTTTCTGCAGGAATTTACGCACAGCGCAACGGACATACCGCCGTGGTTTGCGATCGGCAATCGGTGGCCGGCGGTAATCTGACAGGGTGGCAACGGGGAGAATATCATATCGATAACTGTATTCATTGGCTGACAGGAACAAATCCGTGCACTAAAGCCTATGAAATTTGGATGGAGCTCGGCGCGCTTGGCGGTAAAATCAAGTTGCACCGCCCAAACACGCTGTACACGTACGAAAAAGAAGGTGTTTGTCTGTCTTTGTATCGCGATTTAGAAAAGACAAAGGCGGAGTGGCTGTCGGCTTGCCCGAGCGACGAAAAGGAAATTTACCGCTTTTTTAAGGGGGTGCAAGTCGTGCAACGGTATTGCGACCGCACGGAAAATACGCAAAAACAGTACAATTTCGGTTTGTTTATCGCCGCAATGCCTTATTTGGCGTACTTTTTCGGTAAAAATACAGGCGAGTTGGCAAAACGCTTTCGACATACGCTGTCGCGCGGTTTTGTAACGGCGATGCTCGGCAAGGATTTTTCTGCGTTGGCGCTGTTGGGGGTGTTTGCAACGTTTTGTGGCGGCAACGGCGATTTACCGCAAGGCGGTTCGTTGGCGATGGCGCAACGGATTGCCGATATGCTTCAAAGCCTCGGCGGCACTCTGTTGCTGAATAAAGAAGCGGTGAAAATCGAGGTTAAAACAGACAAAAATAAGCCGTGCGTGCATTTTTCCGACGGAGAATGCATGGAGTGCGACTATGTTGTGGTAACAGCAGAACCTGCCGTCGCGTATAAAAAATTGTTGCGTATGCCTATGCCGGCAAGCTTGCAAAAGGCGTATCACGACCCCGAGGCCTATCGTTTTTCTGCCTATCAATGTGCATTTGCGTGCGATAAAAATTGTGTGCCGTTTGAGGGGGATTTTATCTATCCGTTGTCGAAAGGGGAACGGAAATTGCTGGGCGCGGAAAATATGATTTTGCGCTCGTTTCGTCATGAAAGCGATTTTGCGCCCAAGGGAAAAACGGTGTTGCAATCCCTTGTTTTTTGCGACGAAAGAGCCAGTCGGCAGTTTATTCGTCTGCGGCAAGATACGGCAAAATATCAAGCAAAAAAGGCGGCGCTTGCCGATGTTATTGCGCAATCGATAAAACAGAAATTTTCTGCAAGCGCACACTCGTTGCAGGTTTTGGATGTTTGGACTCCTGCCACCTATCATAGGTATACGGATGCGGAGGTCGGCTCGTTCATGGGGTTTATTTGGAAAAAACGGACTGTACCGAAAGCGTTGCGCGTGGATCTCGTTCGCGAACACGTGTTTTTTGCAGGGCAGTGGTTGCAATCGCCCGGAGGTTTGCCGATTGCCGCCAAAGAGGGAAGGGACATTGTAGAGCGGATTTGCAAGCAAGAACGTATGCGAATTCGGTAATAATGAAACGGTGATTTTATGAGATTATAAAAAAATTAAAAATTTTTCAATTTTTTTTCAAAAAGAGGTGAAAAACAGTTGCATTTTTCTTTGGTGTATAGTATAATAAGTAAGCTGTTGATTGCCGAAGTGGTGGAATGGCAGACGCGATGGACTCAAAATCCATTGTTGGAGACAACGTGTGGGTTCAAGTCCCACCTTCGGCACCAAACAAGAATAAAACGAACCAAACCGATAAGGTTTCGTTCGTTTTATTTTTTACAAG